>CALMGU010000110.1 GCA_937865685.1 uncultured Alphaproteobacteria bacterium
GCCTTCGGCGATGATGTCGCATTTCATGATGCCGCCGAAGATGTTGACCAGGATGCCCTTCACATTGGGATCGCTGACGATGATCTTGAAGGCCGCGGTGACTTTCTCTTTCGACGCGCCGCCGCCCACATCCAGGAAGTTGGCGGGCTCGCTGCCGTAAAGCTTGATGATGTCCATGGTCGCCATCGCCAGGCCGGCGCCATTGACCATGCAGCCGATCTCGCCATCCAGCTTGATGTAGGAAAGATCGTATTTGCCGGCTTCGACTTCGGCGGGATCTTCTTCATCCAGATCGCGCAGCGCCTGGATGTCCTTGTGACGATAGAGCGAGTTGTCGTCGAAATTGATCTTGGCGTCGAGGCAGACGATCTTGCCGTCCTTGGTCACGACCAGAGGATTGATTTCCAGAAGGCTCATATCCTTGGCGACGAAGGCGTCGTAAAGGCTTTTCACCACTTGGCCGATCTGCTTGGCGGCATCGCCCTTGAGTTTCAGCGCGGTCGCGATTTCGTTGCCGATGTAAGGCGAATAGCCCACGGCGGGTTCGATCTGGAAAGTCTGGATTTTTTCCGGCGTCTTGTGCGCCACTTCCTCGATGTCCATGCCGCCTTCGGTGGAGACGATGAAGGCGATGCGGCTGGTGGCGCGATCGACCAGGGCGGAGAGATAAAGCTCGCGCTCGATGGCCGAGCCGTCTTCGATATAGAGGCGCTTGACCAGGCGGCCATGCGGGCCGGTCTGGTGCGTGACCAGGGTCATGCCCAGCATGCGCTCGGCTTCCTTCTTCACGTCCTCGATGGACTTGACCACCTTGACGCCGCCACCCTTGCCGCGGCCGCCGGCATGGATCTGCGCCTTCACCACCCAGACCGGGCCGGGCAGGCTCTGTGCGGCCTGAACGGCTTCTTCCACGGTGAAAGCGGGCTTGCCGTTGGGCACGGGCGCGCCGAAGCCGCGCAGGACTTCTTTGGCCTGATATTCGTGAATGTTCATGAGATTTCCCTGGAAACGCGGGCGGAAAGTGCGGCGCACAATAGCAGCGGAAAATCGCCGTGCAAGGCGAGGCTTTTCAGGCGGTGGCGCGGCGCCCGATCATGTGCAGCAACGCCAGAATCGCAAGCGGTGCCAGCAGGATAGGCGTGACGGTGGCGATGGGGCGGCTGAGCAATGGCATCGCCCAGAGCAAAGTAAGCAGCGACAGCGCGAAGGGAGCAAAACCCTGTTTGCGGCCATAGGCGGCAATCAGGGCCAGCGCGGGCGCAAGCAGCATCAAGTCGTAATCCAGCGCAAAGGGCGTCACCAGCAAAGTGCCAAGACAGAGCGCCGCGCCCTTGAGGCGGATATCTGCTGAACTTCGCCACAGCCGCATCACCCAAAGGATCGCTGTCACGGCCGCGATGGCCTGCACGCCATAAGCGAGTGCAAGCGGCGCATGCCAAAGCCTTGCCGCTGCGAAAACGCTGATCATCTTGGCATAGCCCACCCCGTCATGATCCAGCACGGCCTGGCGGGAGAATGTCATCGCATCAAGAAAGCCGCGCCAGCTTTCGATGCCGAACGCCATCACGCTTGTCAGCACCAACACCGCAACCGTGGCCGCCGCTGCCGTGAAGCTTTTCCAGCGCCCGTCCACACCCAGCGCGAACGGGATCAGGAGGCCAAGCTGCGGCTTGAAGGCGAGAAGCCCGAAACACAAGCCTGCCGCCAGCGGCCTGCGATCCAGAAGCGCCAGGCCCATGGCCATGAGACCGGCCGCCAGAAACCCGTTCTGGCCATGGCTCAGATTGACGAAGACGCCGGGGAAAGCCGCGGCAACCAGCAGAAACAGCGGTTTTTCCGTATCGGATGCGGTATCGAAGCGGGTCCGCAGCACCGCCATCGCCGCCAGATAGAAGCCGAAGGTCAGAGCCAGCCACAAAGCCAGCGCCGTTGCATAAGGCAGCATCGCCAGCGCGGCGGCGGGCAAAAGAAAGATGGGCGGATAGGAAAAGGAATAGTAGCGCGTGGCATTGCCGAACGCGGCTTGTTCCGCACGATAGAGCGCAGCCTGATCGAAGGGATTGCGCCCTTCCAGCGCCAGGCGGCCCGCCGTGTGGAAGCTGGAAAAATCCGTACCCAGGGGCCGGCCGGCATAGTCGCTGAGCCCATGCGCCGTGGCGATGATCCAGAGAATTGCGGCCGCGAAGCCGGTCAGCAGGAACGCCGAGTAAATCGTCAGGCGCTGGCGCGTCAGGAAACGGCCATCCCGAAGGGAGGCGAGGAAGGCGGTCACGGAGCCTCTTTGGCAAAGACCGATGGTTTGGCTTCCTAGCCTGGCATGCCCCAGTTTAACGGCCTCTTGTCATGCCGATCCGGGACAGGCCGTGCCGGCCTTGTCCGGCGTCGAATCGCGGCTGGTATGGTGTACGCAGTAAAGTACGTCGCCGCGGTCACTGGTCAGGGTTTGTTAACCATAAAGAATCAGCCACGACGCCGCGCGTTTGACGTGCCCCAGCTTTCTGAAAATCGGACGGCTTCTTGGCACGTCTCCTGCTGCGGTTGGGTCCGTGGAGCGCGCCCGCGTTTCGTTTCGGAGCAGGCGTCAAGGATGTGTGGGGCTATGAAGCATAAGAATTCTCACCTGCTGGTGGGGTATTGGAGCCGCCTTCGGGCGGGGCGCGAGGTGCCGGATCAGACCGATATCGATCCGCGTGCGATCAAGCGGCTATTGTCCTATGCCTTCATTCTGGATTGCGAGAATCCGGCGCGCCCGGCTTATCGCCTGGCCGGGACCGCTTTGTGCGAGCGGTTCGGCTATGAATTGAAAGGCACCGGATTCCTCGGCCATTGGGAAGCGCAATCGAGCCTTTCCCTGGCGGCGCTGCTGCGCCAATCGCTCAAGCTGCGCCAGCCGATCTGCCTGTCATCCATCGCCACCACGGCGGAGAGCGGCATGGTGGAACTGGAAACCATCCTCACACCCATGACATTCAACGGCGGCGAGCCCACCCGCTTTTTCGGGATGGTGCAGATGCTGTCCGATCCCAGCCCGCTTCTGGGCCGCACCATCACCTATGAAAGACTGATCGGCTCGCAGCTGATCAAGGAAGACGAACCGCTTCCTGATTACGACCAGACCAATCTGCCGCCGCCTCCCGGCCCGATCATGCGCTCCCATTCCAGGGCGCCCTATCTGCGCCTGGTGGTCAACCAGGATCAGCCGCACCTGTCCGCGTTCGGCAGCGGCGATCTCTTACGGAAAATGTACGATTTCGTGGGCCGGTTCAGCGCCGCCAACAACGACGAGCAGCCGCGCGTTCAGGTCTGAACCGGGCGCCGCTTCAAGGTTGCGGCGTTTGGGGCTGGCGGTTGGGATCCTGGGTCTGCGCCTGCGGATTCTGATGCACGGGATTGTCCACCGGATCACTGTGCATGATGTCCCGGTTGATCGACAAATCGCGTTGCCGCTGCTGCAGATACGGCACTTCGTAGCGTTCGATCTGCGTGCGGTAGACCTGGAAATTCTTTTCGTCTTCGGGCGTGCGCTTGTCGCAGCGCGCCGCCGGCAGATGCGCCTGCTCCTGGCACCACAAATCGAAATTCATGGTTTTGACGTCGTAATTCCTGCCGCCTTGCGCGAAAGCGGGCGAGACGAAAAAGGCTGCCGTAACGGCAGCCATTGATAGTATCCGCAGCATATTCATCGAGCTCATAACGCACAGCATAAGCATTTCGCCCCCATCTGTCTTGCTCGGGGCAAGCCGATCTAGCGCTTATTGAGGCTTGCACAGGCCCGCCTCCCCGTTGCGCGAAGCGCATGATGGGGGAGGGTGAGTAGCGACAGCGTACGAACGCAGCAGCGCTTGCAATGCGAAGGCCGGAGGGGGTTAAGGCTGAAGCCCGATCACCGCCCGCCTATTCTTGGCTTCCTTCACGCCGTCCGCAGTCTGGACGGCGAGGTCGCTCTCGCCCACGCCGCTCACCTGAACGGCGTCGCGGCGGGCGCCCATGTCCACCAGCGCTTCCTTGACGACATTGGCCCGGTGCACGGACAGCCGCTGGTTATGGGCGGCGGAACCGGACGTATCGGTATGGCCGACCACGGTGATGCGCGACTGGCCGCCGGCGCGGGCGGTGTTGATCACATTGGTGATCACCGCCAGGTCCTCGGCCGTCAGGCTCCAGGAATCCAGGTCGAAATAGACCGTGTAATCGGCCGGCGCCGCGGATGGCGGCGCGACCGACGCGCTGGCGACGGGCGCCGGGCGTACCGGGGCCGGACGTCCCGCATTTTCCAGTGCCACCAGCGAGGTGCTGAAGGCGGTGCGGCAGGCCTGGGCATCGCCAGCCAAGTTGGCGGCGCCACGTTCCAGGACCCAGCAATCATAGTCGGCCTGGGCGCGGGCGGCCTGATCGGGAAATCCCTCCTTGCCCTGGGCGATGGCGCGGACCAGCCGGGCCCGCACGCCCTGGATGGTGGCGTCATTGGGCGCAGGGGCGGGCGCGGGCTCTTCCCCGGCCGCGGCGCGATTGGCTTTTTCCCGGAACGCGTCCACCACGGCATCCGCGGGATTTTCCGGAGCGCTGGAGAAGATATTGGCGATATCGCTGAAAAAGCCTCCGCTGCTCTCCATCGCCTGGGGCGCCGGGGCGGCGGCGGCCTGGGCGGCAAGGTCGGTATAGTTGCGGAACAGGGCCTGGCTGAAGGGTGATCCCGAAGCCACCATGTCTTCATTGGCCCCGCAGCCCGCCAAGATCAGGCCGGCGCAGAGGAAGGACAGGGAGGCCAGCCGGCGCGGGCTGCGGAAAGAGGCGAAAAGTTGCATGAATATCCCCCAAAACCGGAGAGACCGGCCAAGCTCAGAATGGGACATATAACCTGCCTCTACCCGCCCGTTAAGTCGGTTCCGGACCCGAAAGGGGCAAATTCCAGGGGAGAGATTGGCGCCCGGTAACCATCTGTTGACGACACCGCCGTAAAAATAGCGGGACAACTGTGACCCCAGGATCGGTCTTTATGGCGTGGCGCTGGCAATGACGGAAAGCGAGCCCGCTTTAATCCAGGCCCGTGCCGAACGGCGGCGGTTCCGCCGCGTGCGGGTCGATTTGCCGGGACGGCTCTTCACGCCCGCAGACGGCAAGGAAGCCCATTGCCAGATCCGCGATCTGTCGCCCGGTGGCGCCGCGATCGCTTGCGAAATGCTGCCCGAGCCGGGCACCCAGGTCATCCTCTATGTCGACGGCTTCGGCCGCTTCGAAGGCCAGGTGATCCGGATGGACGATGTCGGCTTCGGCGTGCATTTCTCCTGCACGGCCCTGAAGCGCGAACGCACTGCCGAACAGCTTACCTTGTTCCTCAACAAGGACATGGTGGACGAGACGGTGATGCGCCGCCACGAACGCACCAGCCACAAGGGCTTTGCCAAATTCACCCGTGCCGACGGCCAGATCGTGCATTGCGAAGTGATGGATATTTCCGCCAGCGGCGTTTCGCTGAAGACCGACATGCGTCCCGCAGTCGGGGAATTCGTCTTGATCGCCCAGATGGCCGGCCGCGTCGCCCGCCATCACGAACAGGGCATCGGCATCGAGTTCGTGGGCCAGGAGAAACTGGCGCCGGCCGAGCCGTCTGTCAGGTTGAATCTGGTTAGATAATTTCCTCCTCCGCCTTCGCTGGCCCGAGGGCCAGCTACGGCACCTCCCCCGCCAGCGCGCTGACACGCGCAGGGGAGGCGGGCCTGAGCCGCTTCAACAAGTGCCAGGTCGCACTTCTTCTTAAGCCTTGGTCGTGCCCATTCTCCCCCTCTGCGCGAAGCGCATGGAGGGGGGAGATTCCCGTAGCACGCTCTCGGGCGTGCGAAGGGAGAGGGGGTCAAATATCAGCCAGCTTATGTATCTGGCTGTTTGCGAGCGTCAGCTTCGCGATCGAAAGCTCGCCCGTGGTTTCCAGGGCGCCCAGGAAGCCGCGGGTGCGTTCCAGCGATTGCGCATGTGACGCGGTCCAGTCTTCCAGGGCCTTGCGCGCATCGGCGGCCGTGGCGGTGGCGGGCAGTTTCGCCAACAAGGTTTGCGACAGCGCGCGCTGGGCGGCGAACAGATCGTCCACCAGGCGGCGGATGGCGAGCCTGTCCCAATGTTCGGACGCCGAGATGCGTGCCGCCAGAAGACGGATGCGATCCAGCCCCAGCCGCGCGCCCACGCCGAAATAAAGCGCCGCCACGGGCGTGATGTCGTGGCCGGTGGTGCGGGCGAGTTGGGCGATTTCCGGCGCCACGCCCATCAAGGGCAGAAGGCCGATATCGCGCGCCAATTCCTCCGGCACGCCGGGCGCGGTGAAGCGGGCGATGCGGCTTCGCGATTCCTCGGCCTGTTCCGGCGAGATCAGCGCGCCATAACTGGTGCGCAGCGATTCCACGCCCGCGCGGTAAAGCGCGATGGTGGCGGCCAGGTCGTCCTTGACCGAAACATGGGTGAGGAACCACAGGCCCAGCCGGCGCAATATTTCCGCGATCTCGGTGTAAAGCCGGATCTGGGTCTGCGCTTCGACCTTCCCGTCCAGGGCGTCGATGCGGCTCTTGAGCGCTTCGAGCCCGAACGCGCCTTCGGCGACCACAAAGGCCCGCGCCACTTCCGCGCCGCTGCAGCCCGACATTTCCTTCATGCGCGCGACAAAGACCGGACCCGCCAGATTGACCAGGCGGTTGGAAATGGTGGTGGAGACGATTTCGCGCTTCAGCCGGTGCTGGGACAGTTCCGCCGCAAATGCCTGCGCGGCCTTATTGGGGAAATAGGCGGCCAGGGTGGCGGCGAAGGCGCCGTCGTCGGGCAGGGTGCTGTCCAGAATCTCCGCATCCAGATCGAGCTTGGCATAGGCCATCAAGACCGCCAGTTCGGGACGGGTGAAGCCTTTCTTGTCGTTTTCCAGTTTCTGGATGTCGGCATCGCCGGGGAGAAATTCCACCGCGCGGTCGAGCTTGCCTTTGGCTTCCAGCGCCCGGATGAAGCGGGCGCCCGCATCGATGTCGCGCGGCGCCGCCGCTTCGGCGACCGACAAGGCCAAGGTCTGGTCGTAATTGTCGGCCAGGACCAATTCCGCGATCTCGTCCGTCATCTCTGCCAGGAGCGCATCGCGCTTCTGCGAGTCGATTTCGCCGCGGCGATAGGGACCGCTGAGCAGGATCTTCAGATTCACTTCATGGTCGGAGGTGTCGACGCCGGCCGAATTGTCCACCGCGTCGGTGTCGATGCGCCCGCCCGCCTTGGCATATTCGATACGGCCCAGCTGCGTCACGCCCAGATTGGCGCCTTCGCCGATCACTTTGGCGCCCACTTCGTTGCCGTTGATGCGAAGCGCGTCGTTGGCGCGGTCGCCCGCGTCCAGATGCGACTGGGTCGATGCCTTGATGTAGGTGCCGATGCCGCCGAACCACAGAAGGTCGGCTTTGGCTTTCAGCAGCGCCTGGATCAGCGCTTGCGGCGAAAGCTTCGTGTCGCTGGTGCCGATCAACGCCTGCACTTCCGGCGTCAAGGCGATTTCCTTCAGCGAGCGGGCGAAGATGCCGCCGCCCGGGCCCATCACATCGCGGTTGTAATCGTCCCAGCTGGAGCGGGGCAGATCGAACAGCCGCTGGCGTTCGGCGAAGCTTTTGGCGGCATCGCCCTTGGGATCCAGGAAGATGTGGCGGTGATCGAACGCCGCCACCAGCCGGATATGTTTCGACAACAGCATGCCGTTGCCGAACACATCGCCCGACATGTCGCCCACGCCGATGACGGTAAAATCCTCGGCCTGGATATTGCGGCCCATTTCGCGGAAATGGCGCTTCACCGCTTCCCAGGCGCCGCGGGCGGTGATGCCCATTTTCTTGTGGTCATAGCCATGGCTGCCGCCCGACGCGAAGGCATCGCCCAGCCAGAAGCCGCGGCCTTCGGCGATACCGTTGGCGATGTCGGAGAATGTCGCGGTGCCCTTGTCGGCCGCCACCACCAGATAGGGATCGTCGCCGTCATGGCGCACCACGTCCGGCGGCGGCACCACCGATCCGTCGGATTTCAGATTGTCCGTGACGTCCAAAAGCGTGTTGATGAAAATCTTATATGCGGCGACACCCGTATTCATGAACTGGTCGCGGGTGGGATTGGCCGGCATGGTCTTGGGATAAAAGCCGCCCTTGGCCCCCACCGGAACGATCACCGCATTCTTCACCTGCTGCGCTTTCACCAGGCCCAGAATTTCGGTGCGGAAATCCTCGCGCCGGTCGGACCAGCGCAGGCCGCCGCGCGCCACCTTGCCGAAACGCAAATGCACGCCTTCGATCTGCGGCGAATAGACGAAGATCTCGCGCCAGGGACGGGGCGCGGGCAGATCGTCCAGCTTGGCGGATTCCAGCTTGACGGCGATGGCGCCGATGCCCTGCTGGTAATAATTGGTGCGCAGGATATTGGCGATCACGTTGCGGAAGCGGCGGATGATGCGGTCATCGTCCAGGCTGGGCACATCGGCCAGCTTGGCTTCGATGGCGGCGACGATCTTCGCCGCTTCGGCATCCGAATGATTTTTGGGATCGAGCCGGGCATGGAACAGTTCGGTGAGCAGGAGCGCGATCTCCGGATTGCGCGCCAGCGCCTGCTCCATATAGTCCTGGCTGAAAGAGAAAGCGGCCTGGCGCAGGAATTTCGCCACCAGGCGCAAGATCACCACATCGCGCCATTCCAGCCCCGCTCCGATCACCAGCCGGTTGAAGCCGTCGCTTTCCGCCGCCCCGCTAAGGACGGCATGGAACACGTCCTGCAAAAGATCGCGGATCTCGTCCAGGCTGGCGGCTTCGCCGTCGGCCCGCTCCATCAGGAAATCCAGGATGGCGCCTTCTTCCGTCCAGCCATCGTCGCGCTTGAAGTGCATGGGGAAGGCGTCTTCGGCGATCACCTTCAGTCCCAGATTCTCGAACACCGGCAGCGAGGCGGAGAGCGGCAGGACATCGCCCAGTACGTATAATTTGAGGCGCAGCGCGCTGTGCGCGTCGTCGGACTTTCGATAGGCGCGGGCCTCGACCTTCAATCCGTCCTTGCGGGCCGCCAGTCCCTCCAGCATTTCCAGGTCGATGGCGGCTTCTTCGGGAGAAAAAACGCTGCGATAGCCGGGATTGAACTCTGCCACGCGCGCGGTGAGGCGGCGCAGCCCCTCGCTGCGGCCATAGCGTGCGGACATCACGTCCAGCAGGGCATCGTCCCAGGTGCGGATCGCGTCGGCGATCTGCCGCTCCAGGGCGCGGACATCGACCGGGGGACGCGCGCCCGGACTGCGCCCGATGATGTAGTGGATGCGCACCAGCGCGCTTTCGTCGAATGCCGAATTGGCCGCGGTCATGCGTCCGTTCAACGCCTGGGCGAGGATGGCGTGAATCTTCTCGCGCAACGGCGCGTTGATATGGTCGCGCGGCGCGAACAAAAGCGCGGAGACGAAGCGGTCGAAGCGGTCGAAGCGCAGGAAGAGCTTGACCTTGGGGCGCCCGCCCAGGCGCAAGACGCCCATGGCGGTTTCGAACAATTCGTCTTCGGAAATCTGGAACAGCTCGTCGCGGGGGAAGGTGTCCAGGATATGGGCGAGCGCCTTGCCGTCATGGCTGGCGGGGGGAAAGCCCGCGCGGCGCATCACGGCGGCGCATTTCCTGCGCAGGAGGGGAATATCGCGCGGCGAAAGATTGTAGGCGTTGGAGGTGAAAAGGCCCACGAAACGGTGTTCGCCATTGAAGCGGCCTTCCGCATCGAAGGTCTTGACGCCCACATAATCCATGTGCGCCCGGCGATGGACCAGGCTGCGGGCATTGGATTTGGTCACGATCAAGGCTTCCGGCTGATCGAGATAGGCGCGCACATCGCCGGTCAGGGCCGGGCGTTCCGCGCTTTGCCGGATCACGCGCGCATCCTCGCTGGAGAGCGCGCCCAGCCCGCTGCCGGGCACCGGATCGATGCGTCCATACGTGCCGTCGGCATTCAACGCGTAATCGCGCGCGCCCAGAAAAGTGAAATGATTGTCCCCCAGCCAATCGAGGAAGGCCAGGTCTTCGGCGATGTCCACGCCCTTGGGCGGGTGCGCGGCCAGGCCCTCGCGGGCCTGTTTTAGCCGGGCCAGCATGGCTTTCCAGTCGCGCACCGCGTCCCGGCCTTGCACGAAGCTGGCGGTCAGCGCGTCCTTGAGCGCGGCTTGCGCCGGGCCTTGGGCGATCGCATCGGTCACCAGCACGATCACGCTGGTGGGCTTGCCCGCGATTTCGAGCATCGGATGAAACGCCATGCGGATGCGCGCGCCGGCGGCGATCGCGGCGGCGAGCGCGGTGTCGAACAGGAACGGCCGGTCGTCATTGACCGCCACCACCACGCTTTCGGGATCCCGCGCATTGCCGTCTTCCAGCACCGCCACCCGGATGTCGCCGCTTTTGTGCTGAAGCGCTTCGGCCCAGGCCATGCGGGCCAGCGCGGCCAGGCCTTCCGCCGTGCTGCGGTCGATATCGTCGCCGGCGGCGCCCGCGAACAGGCGGTCGAAGAATTGCCGCTCGTCGCCGCTCTTCAGGAGCGCGCGCGCCTCGCCCAGCAAAATCTGCGCCGCCTGGTCTTCGGAACGATTCTGCTGGCTGGCGGTCATGAGCGCTTCCTGGAAAAGATTAATCCGTCCCGATTATGCTTCCGCGACAGTTTCCGCCGCATGAATTCAGCGCAACGCAAGACCCGCCGGAAGGGGGATGCGCCGATGCCGGGCGATGGCGGCGAAAAGCCCCCCATGCAGCCCCAGGATCGCCAGGGCGTCCAGAGTGGCGTGGGGCCAGGCGAGGGTGAAGGCCGCGCCGATGGTCAGAAGGCCCGCGGGGACCTGAAACGCCGCAAGGCTTTTGGCGTCGTTCAGCAGCAGGGCCAGAGCCAGGGCTGGCGCGCCTGCGAACAGGATGGCCTCAAAGGCGGGAAAGGCGGGAGGAAGAACCAGGAACGCACCCATGCCCCAGGCCAGGCCCATATAAAGGAATGTCACGCGCAGAGCGCGGGCCGCGACCGAAAAAGGCGCGCGGCCGAATGCGGTGGCGTTGGTGCGGATATAAGAATGGATCAGGCCCACCACGCCGGCCAGGATGGACACGGCCCAGAGGAAATTGCGCCCCATGGTGCCGCCGCCCAGCAAAAGCACGCACGATCCCATCAGCATGAAAAGCGAGGCGGCGTGAATGGAATTGCGCAGCAGCATGGCCAGATGGCTGGCCTGGCTGGTTTCGGCATGCAGGCGCGCCAGCCGGTCCAGCGCGTCCAGCGGCAACACCGGCAAAGCCTTGGCGTGAGGGTGGAGAATATTGTCGTCTTCGGTGAGTGCCACGCTTCCCCGCAAGCGTTGAAAAGCCTGTTTCAGGCTCGGCTGACCCGGTTAACAAGACCTTAACAACAGGACTACATGATTCGTTCCATCGATTCCATGACAGCGCCACATCTGACGATCTTCGATCTGGAGTTCACCGCCTGGGAGGGTTCGCTGGCCCGCCAATGGCTGGGTCCGGGCGAGTTCAAGGAAGTGATTCAGATCGGCGCGGTCCGGCTGAACCTGCAAAGCCTTGAGCTGGAAGACAGCTTCGATTGCCTGGTCCGCCCGCGGGTCAATTCCGTGCTTTCGGATTATGTCGAAAATCTCACCGGGATTTCGAAGGTCCGGCTCGCCAAGGACGGCGTCGATTTTGAAATCGCCTATCGCCGGTTTCTGGATTTTGCGAAGGACGGCACCATCGCCGCCTTCGGTCATGACGAATGGGTGCTGGAGGAGAATATCCGCCTCTATGGCCTCAAGGGCTTGCCGCCGATGCCGGACTTTCTGGAGCTGCGGGAATGGTTTTCCCAGCGCGGCGTCAATCCCAGGGGCCTTCATTCCTGCGATATCGGACCCAAGCTGGGTGTGCCGTTCGAGGGCCAGAAACACGATGCTTTATGCGATGCCCGATCGATCGCGGCAGGAATGACGGTGCTGCTGAAACGCGGCCCCAACCTTTTTTGAAGCGAGCACTAGCTTTCTTCCCCGTGCGTGCGGTGAGGCTGGCGATCAGCCAGCCGAACGCTGACGGGGGAAGATGTCTTTCGAGGGTTTACCCCGAGAAAGACAGATGGGGGCAACAAAGATCAGCCCGCGTCGGGCAGTGCGAGCACCTTGCTCAACCCCATGGCGATGGCGCGGGACGAGGCGCGGCCGGCGGCGCCGGCGGAAGGCACGAAGCTGACCAACAGCGTGCGGCCGGAAATGGCGATGGTGGGCTTGTCGCCTTCCACGATGCGCACGGAATCGAAGCGGCGGACAAAGGCGCCGCGGCCCGCCGGCGTGGCGACGATATGCTCGATCCCCATCGCACTGTTGACCAGGGCGTCGAAGGCATTGGCCCGGACATCGTCATTGTTCTTCAGGATCGATTCGTCGGCGGAAAAGCGCAGCTTCAGCTGCTGCACGTAAGCAAGGTGGCTGGCTTCATCCGCCAAGGCCGCCGTCAGGCTGGCCGCGGTGACCTGGAGCTTGGGCGGGGCGGTGGCGTCGCCGTTGCGGGTGGCGGGGATGCCGCTGGGCGCCTGCTGCGTATAAAGCGTGACGCCGCCCCAGACCGAGACCTTCAGGGCCAGCGCGCCAGTATCGTATTTGAGCTCGCGACCGCCCAGCGCCACCCGGTCGCCGTAAAGGACAAAATTCTCCGGACTGTCGTCGAAGCGCAGCAGATATTTGTCGCCATAGGGCAGGAGGGTGAAATTGATGTCGTCGGCGGCGCTGTAATCGCCGGCCGCGACGCCGCCGACCCGGTCGGCCGACAGCCGCGCGGCCATGGGGTCGGTGGGCTCCTGCGCCGCCGCGCCGCCCGCGCCCAAAAGCGCCAGGCCCAGCAGAATCGAAATTGCGCGCGCGCTCATCTTTCTTTGTTCTTCACTGTCCCCGCATGCGCGAAACATGCATCCCTTGTCCACATGCTGGCCGGTGAATAGGGCGATTTTAAGCCTCCGGGGCCTCATAATCGCGGCAAAAGCGCTATCTTTTGGTAAGGATTTTGACTAAATCCGGCGCAGCCGAAGCAACCGAAAAGGCGCCCTCCCGTGACCGACCATCCCGACAGTTTCAAATGCCGCCGCACCCTGAAAGTGGGGAGCAAGAGCTACACTTATTTCAGCCTGCCGCAGGCGGAAAAGAACGGCCTCAAAGGCATCTCGAAACTGCCCTTCTCGATGAAGGTGCTTCTGGAGAATCTGCTGCGCTATGAAGACGGTCACACCGTCACCAAGGACGATATCAAGGCCGTCACCGGCTGGCTGAAGACCCGGACCTCGGATCGCGAAATCGCCTTCCGCCCCGCCCGCGTCTTGATGCAGGACCTCACCGGCGTGCCCGCGGTGGTCGACCTGGCGGCGATGCGCGACGCCATGAAGAAGCTGGGCGGCAATCCGGAGAAGATCAATCCTCTGGCCGAAGTCGATCTCGTCATCGACCACAGCGTGATGATCGACAATTTCGGCCACAAGGATTCCTTCAAGAAGAATGTCGAGATCGAATATCAGCGCAATACCGAGCGCTATCAGTTCCTGCGCTGGGGCCAGCAGGCTTTCGCGAATTTCCGCGTGGTGCCGCCGGGCACCGGCATCTGCCATCAGGTCAATCTGGAATATCTCGCCGAAACGGTGTGGGTGCGTAAGCAGAAAGACGGCAAGAAGGCCGTCGATGTGGCCTTCCCCGACACGGTGGTGGGCACCGACAGCCACACCACCATGATCAACGGCCTGGCCGTGCTGGGCTGGGGCGTGGGCGGCATCGAGGCGGAAGCGGCCATGCTGGGCCAGCCGATCTCGATGCTGATTCCGGAAATCGTGGGCTTCAAGCTCACCGGCAAGCTGCGCGAAGGCGTCACCGCCACCGACCTGGTGCTGACGGTCACCCAGATGCTGCGCAAGAAGGGCGTGGTGGGCAAGTTCGTGGAATATTACGGTCCCGGCCTGGACGAGCTGTCGCTGGAAGACCGCGCCACCCTCGCCAACATGGCGCCGGAATATGGCGCGACTTGCGGCTTCTTCCCGGTGGACGGGGAGACCGTGCGCTTCCTCAAGAATACCGCGCGCAAGGCACCGCGCGTGGCGTTGGTGGAGAAATACGCCAAGGCGCAGGGCCTTTATCGCACCAAGAAGAGCGCCGATCCGGTCTTCACTGACACGCTGTCCTTGGACATGAACACGGTCGAGCCGTCCATGGCCGGTCCGATGCGGCCGCAGGACCGCGTGCCGCTGTCGGGCATCGCCGGCAATTTCGCCGAAAATCTGATCAACACTTTCAAAAAGGAAGACAGCGCCAACAAGCGGGCCAAGCTGGAAGGCACCGAAGCCTCCATCGGCCATGGCGATGTGGTGATCGCGGCGATCACCTCCTGCACCAACACGTCCAACCCCAATGTGATGATCGGCGCCGGCCTGGTGGCGCAGAAGGCGGTGGCGCGCGGCCTCAAAGTGCGCCCCTGGGTGAAGACCTCATTGGCGCCGGGATCGCAGGTGGTCACGGATTATTTGAAGAAAGCGGGCCTGGACAAGGCGCTGGACAAGCTGGGCTTTACGCTTGCCGGTTACGGCTGCACCACCTGCATCGGCAATTCCGGTCCCCTGCCGGACAATGTCACCAAGGCGATCGGCGAAGCCGATCTGGTGTCCGCCGCCGTGATCTCCGGCAACCGCAATTTCGAAGGCCGGGTGCATCCTTTGGTGCGCGCCAACTATCTGGCCTCGCCCATGCTGGTGGTGGCTTATGCCCTGGCCGGATCGGTCAATATGGACCTCACCAAGGAGCCGGTGGGTTATGACAAGAAGAACGAGCCGGTCTATCTGAAGGACATCTGGCCGACGCCGAAGGAAATCGCCGCCACGATCCGCAAAGCGGTGAAAGCGTCCAGCTTCAAGAAGCGCTATGGCGACGTCTTCAAGGGCGACGCCAATTGGCGCAAGGTCAAGCTGGTCAAGGGCCAGACCTATCAGTGGGACATGGGTTCGACCTATGTGCAGAACCCGCCTTACTTCGACGGCATGAAGATCGAGCCGGCGCCGGTGAAGGAAATCACGGGCGCCCGCGTGCTGGCCTTGTTCGGCGACAGCATCACCACCGACCACATCTCGCCCGCCGGCAACATCAAGGCCACCGCGCCCGCCGGCATCTATCTGCAGGAACGCCAGGTCGCGCAGAAGGATTTCAATTCCTATGGCTCGCGCCGCGGCAATCATGAAGTGATGGAGCGGGGCACCTTCGCCAATATCCGCATCCGCAACGAAATGATGGGCGGCAAGGAAGGCGGCAACACGGTCTATTATCAGGACGTCAGTGGCGACGGCCAGCAGATGTCGATCTTCGACGCGGCCCAGGCCTATAAGAAGGACGGCCGCGACACGATCGTGGTGGGCGGCAAGGAATATGGCACCGGCTCTTCGCGCGACTGGGCGGCCAAGGGTCCCAAGCTTCTGGGCGTGCGCGCGGTCATCACCGAAAGCTTCGAACGCATCCATCGCTCCAATTTGATTGGCATGGGCGTGGCGCCTTTCTGCTTCGAAGCGGGCAAGACGCGCAAGGATTACGGCTTCACCGGCCGCGAGGTGGTGGACATTCCGGGCCTGTCCGGCGACATCAAGCCCCGCATGCGGGTGGAAGCGACCATCCATCGCCCCGACGGCGCGACCGAAAAGCTGCCGCTGGTGCTGATGATCCTGACGGCCGACGAAGTGGCGTATTTCAAGAACGGCGGAATTCTGCCCTACGTCTTACGCAATCTCGTCGCCGCTTAATCGACACGACATGAAAAAGCCGCGCGGGCCGCGCGGCTTTTTATTTTGCGCGTCAGAGTTCGGTATCGAAGATCTGCGCGGGCGATCGCGGCTCTTCGTATGCGGCCAGCCTCTGTGCGGGGCCTTGCGCGCGGTCGGGCATCATCTGTCCCAGAAATTGCGCGATAAAGGCGGCGTCCAGGCGGGGTGCGTGGGGACTGTACCGGAACGGCACAGTTTCCGGCGTCCTTGGTTGGCACGTGGCGTTTTTGCGCCGGTCCTTGCCGGACCGGGTTTCGGGATAGGGCTCATCGCCCAGGTTGGCGTGCAAGTTACTGATAGGGCTTGCTTTTTCAGAGGCGCGCGCCTTTGCCGCCGCGACCAGGGCGGTGCTGCAGACAGGCGGTTGGAAATCGTCGACGAGCCTCATGAGGGGGCGGCAACGCAAGTCCCGGACCGCCCAGACCCGCATCAAGGGTTACCCCTTTTTTAAGCCCCCTTGCCCATACTCACGACCCAAGAACGGGCCGGAAAATCCGGCCGGGACGGTGGTGTTGCTTCAACAGTCGCTCCAGAAAGGAACCGAGGTCCGCGCCGCGATCGGTGCGACCCACGACAATGCGCGCATGCGGCTGGCATCGCAGGCGGCGCGCGTGGTGGTGCTCGACTGGCAGGTGGCTGAAGAATCCATTCATTGGGACGGCGCCACCGACATTCTGCCGTTCCCGCTCAGCAACGGTCATCCGCAAGTCTTTCTCGATGCGGTGACGCGCGCGGGCCGCGATGCGCTGTCGGTTCTTTTGGACGACAAGTCTCCCTATTCCTCGCAATTTGAACTCAATCTGGAAGTGGCGTCGGCCTTGGGCGCGGTGGGCCTGACTTTCGCGGGCACCAGGGTGCCGGACAGCGAGGGGCGCACCGAGCGGCTGATCGGCCTTTTGCGCGAGAGCACGGAAAAGCAGCGCGAAATGCAGCGGCTGACCTATCTGGCCACCCGCGACGAACTTACCGGCCATCTTAACCGCAATGCGCTGCGCACCGAGCTGCAGCTCGCGATCTCGCGGGCCAAGGAAGAAAACCGTCATTGCGCCTTCCTGGTCGCCTCGATCGACCGGCTGGCGATGATCAATGACGGTTACGGCTTCGATGCGGGCGAGGAAGTGATCGTGGGCGTGGGCGAGCGCCTGGCCAAATCCCTGCGCGCCAGCGACATTATCGGGCGCACCGCCGGCAACAAATTCGGCGTCATCCTGAAGAATTGCCGGGAAAATGAAATCGCTATCGTCACCGCGCGCCTGAAACGGGCGGTGCGCGATCACGCCATCGACACGCGGTCGGGCAAGGTTTCCGCCACCACTTCGGTGGGCGCGGTGTGGCTGCCGCTGGCCGCGGCCACCAGCCAGGAAGCGATGCTGCGCGCCGAACAGGCGCTGGAACGGGCCCGCATCAATGGCCGCGACGGCTTCGCCGTCTATGCCCAATCGCCGCAACGCGACACCGCGCGCCTGCGCCAGATGAGCATCGCCGACGATGTGGTCCAGGCGTTGAAGGACAATCGCCTCCGGCTCGCCTATCAGCCCATCATCAATGCCAGAAGCCGCAAGCCCGTCCATTATGAATGCCTGCTCAGGATGCTGAAGCCCGACGGGCAGGAAGTCTCCGCCGGACATTTCGTGCCCGCCGCAGAGCAGATGGGCATCGTGCATCTGGTGGACCGCTTCGCGCTGGAAACGGCCGTGGCGCAGATGACGCGCCATGGCGATATCAGCCTGGGCGTCAATGTCTCGGGCACCGCCGCGATGGATCCGGTCTGGCTGCAGCGCTTCGTGGATCATGTCCGCGACAATCGCGATGTGGCGGACCGCCTGGTGGTGGAACTGACCGAGACCGCCGCGCTGCATCAGTTCGAGGAGAATGCCCGCTTCGTCTCGCAGCTGCGCGAGCTGGGCGCCAAAGTGGCGATCGACGATTTCGGCGCGGGCTATACCTCGTTCCGCAATCTGCAGATAATGCATGTCGATGTGGTCAAGATCGACGGTTCCTACATCAAGGATCTTTCCGCCAATCCGCAGAACCAGGTGTTCGTGCGCACCTTGACCGAGTTGGCCAAGAATCTCGGCATGCGCGTGGTGGCCGAATGGGTGGGCTCGGAAGAAGACGCCGCCTTGCTGGAAGGCTTCGGCGTGGATTACTTCCAGGGCTTCTATTTCGGCGAGCCGTCGCTGGAACCGAGTTGGTCGAAGGGCTAGTTTTTAAAACCCTCTCAGGCCTTCGCATTGCAAGCGCGTTCATACGCTGTCGCTATGAGCCGGCCACCTCCTCCTCTATGCGCTACGCGCAGAAGGGGGGAGGCGGAGCTGTGAACGCTGCAACAAGCGCTGGATTGTCTTGGCTCAGGCTTTCTTCCCCCGTGCGTGCGAAGCACGCTGATGGGGGAAGATGTCTTCCGAGGGCTTGCCTGAGGAAGACAGATGGGGGGCTAAGAAGGACCAGGCATCAAAATCGTCGCTTTGAATCCTTTTCCGGTTCCGCTTTCCAGCTCCAGGGCACCGGAGTGGAGTTCGGCGAAGGCATGGACCAGGGTGAGGCCCAACCCCGCGCCGCTGGCATGATCCTGGGCGCGGCCCGCATGCTCGAACGGCTCCAGAATCCGTTTCAGATCCGCTTCGGCGACACCCGGTCCATTGTCGGCCACGGCGAGGGCGATTTTGTCTCCCTGCCGGCTGGCCGAAAGCGTGATGACGCCGCCTTCCGGCGTGAAGCTTACCGCATTGTCGATCAGGGCGCCGATCATGCCGCCCAGCACATTCTCGTCGGCCTCCACCATCAGGCCGGGCGGGCAATCGTCGGCGTTGATGGTGATGGACTTGGCCTGGGCGCGGGCGGTGAAGCCTTCGCGCGCCTGCCATAGCGCACTGCCCGCATCGACCGCGACCTTGCGCAGGTCGTAGCGGCCGGCCGAAATCTTGGTCAGGTCCATGATCTGGTTGACCATCTTGAGCAGGTTGCGGCCGCCTTGATGGATCAAGGCGGCATATTCGCGGACTTGCGCCGGGGTAAGGCTGTCCGACAAAGCGCCGATCAGGTCGGAAAAGCCCAGGATCGCGTTCAGCGGCGTCTTGAGCTCGTGACTCATGGTGCGCAGAAGCATGGTCTTGGCGTTGTCGGCCTGCTGGGTCACCGAATCCAGGCGCTTGGCGAGATCGGCGAGGTAATTGTTCTGCCGCCGGGTTTCGTTGCGGCTGGTCTCCAGCGCCGATTGCGCCTGCACCAGGGCATTTTCCGCCCGGGTCTTTTCAGTGATGTCGGTGAAGACCACGGCGCGTCCGCCATCGGGGGTGGCGTGATCGCGCACCAGATAGGCGATGCCGCGGGTGGTCTGCAGCGTGTCGGCGGAAGAGGAGGCATGATGGCTGCGCAGCCGGCGCTGAATCCATTCTTCCGCTGTCACTTCCAGCGCGATGCGCCCGCTATGGGCGGCGTCGGTGATGATCCGTTCGAATGTGCGGCCGCTCAGCTCCGCCAGCGACAGGCCGGCCATCTGCGCATATTGCGCGTTGCCGGTGAGGAAGCGGTCCTGGGCGTCGAAAAAAGCGAAAGCGTCGGCGGAAAGCGCGATCGCTTCACCCAGGCGGGTGACCTGGTGCCGCGCGGCGGTCACGTCCGCCCACAAGAGAATGGCGTTGCCGTTGGGCGCGCGGCGGGCCTTGATTTCGATGATGCGACCATCGGCCAATGGAATGTCGCGGGGCTCCCAGGATCTGGGGCCCAGCTGGCTGAGGCGCGCGGCGATGAAAGCGTCGCGTCCGCCCGTCAAGGCGGCGGGAGCAATTTCCGGCAATTCCAGCACCACCAGCTCTTCATAGAATTTTCCGGTCAGGCTTTTGGCCGGCGGCAGCTTGCGGAAAATGTGGTTGAGATGGGTGTTGGCGAAAATCAGCCGCGAATCGGCGTCGAAGATGGTGACCGCGACCCGCAGGCAATGCAGGGTTTCCAGCAAAGCTTCGGGGCCTTGCTCTTCGGCCGTTTCAACCCACTCCGCCGCCGTCACGCCCTGCACGTCAGTCCCCCAATTTGCCCAATATCGGCGATGTCCGGTTGCGGAATGGTTAGGCAGACTTGGGCAGAGGCGGGCGACAGGACGTGCCGAATCGCGCCACCATCCCTAAAGCCGATTAACCACGCCGTTTCAGAAGCTTTCCGAATTGCCAACGACTCAGCGCTCTCTTCAGCATTCGTTAAATCTTGGCCGCCATGATCGGCCGGTAAATATGGTGAACGGGTCGTAAAGCGTGATTCGACTCTGGAAATCTCCCAGCCCGCGCCGACTTTTCGCTCTGGTTCAGGGCGGCAAGGCTTTGGTGGGCGCAGGCTTGGGTCTGGCTTTTGTCCTGACGGTCGGCCGTCCCGACATGGCGGAGGCCATCGCGCTTGGCGGACTGGCGGCGCCGCTTCTTCTGATGCTGGCGGCAATGACGTCCTTGCCGCTGACGCTGCTTGAGCAGGCCGGGCTGGCGTTGTTCGCAATCCTGATCGGCTATCTGGCGGGACTGACGGGCGGGCTTCAGTCGCCTCTGATCGTGTGGCTGGTACTGGTGCCCGCGGAAGCGGCGCTGGCCGGGGGCCGCCGGTCGGTGATCGCCGCGGGGATCGTTGCCGCCCTGGTGCTGGGCGCGATCGCGGCCGTTCAATTCTCCGGGATGCTTCCGCCCTCGCGCCTGGCGCTGCCCGAAGGCATCACCGCCGGTGCCGCGATCCTGGCGGCGCTGGTGCAGGCGGGGTTGATCGCCGCCGCCGCGCGCGATCAAAGACGCGCCGCCGACGATGCCGCCGCCCAAGGCGCGGCGATGTACCAGCTTCTGGCGGAAAACGCGGTGGACCTGATCACCCGTCACGGCCCGGATGGGCGCATCCGTTTTGCCAGCCCCGCCTCGGTCATGCTGCTGGGCCGTTCCCCCGCCGAGCTGGACGGATTGGCGCCGGCCGCGCTCGCCCATCCCGACGATCTGGGCGCGGTGCAGTCGGCGTTTCTGGAATCGGCCTATTTCGGCCGCGAAGGGTCCGCCGAGGTGCGGATGCGGCACGCGGCCAAGGGTTATCTCTGGACCGAAATGCGCTGCCGTCCCGCCGGCCCAAGGGTCAAAGGCGCGCCGGCCGAGATCGTGGCGGTGACCCGCGACATTTCCGAACGCAAGGCCCAGGAGCGGGCGCTGATCGAAGCCAGGGACGAGGCGATGAGCGCCTCGCGGGCCAAGTCGGCCTTCCTGGCCAATATGAGCCACGAACTGCGCACCCCGCTCAACGCCATCATCGGCTTCTCCGAATTGATGGAGCGGGAAATTTTCGGGCCCATCGGCAATCCGCGCTATCAGGAATATGCCCGGATGATCCACGATTCCGGCGGCCATTTGTTGGAACTGATCAATGGCGTCTTGGACATGTCCAAGATCGAGGCGGGCAAATTCGAACTCTATGAAGAAATTTTCGAGCTGGAAGACGTGACGGCGGCGTCGCTGCGCTTTGTCCATCTGGCGGCGGAGCGGGGCGGCGTGGCGCTCAAGAGCGAAGTCGCGCCCGGCGTCCGGCGGATCTTTGCCGACAAGCGGGCGGTGAAGCAGATCCTGGTCAATCTTCTCAGCAACGGCGTCAAATTCACCCCGCGCGGCGGCCAGGTGATGTTGAGCGCGGCGCTGATCGAAAAGGGCATCGAGATCGTGGTCAGCGACACCGGCACCGGCATCTCCAAATCCGATCTGGAAAAATTGGGCAAGCCGTTCGAGCAGGCCGAAGGCGGAGCGATGCACGGCAAGGAAGGCACGGGCCTGGGCCTGGCGCTGGTCAAATCGCTGGCGGCGATGCATGGCGGCGACGCCTCGCTGGAATCGGCACTGGGCGTGGGCACGACCGTCCGGGTCAGGCTTCCTTTCGCGGCGGTGGAGGCGGACGGCACGTCGCGCAAGGCCGCCGCGAAGATCCTGCCGTTCCGCGGCGCGGCCTGATACAAAACCGACATGAGTTTCGTTCCCAGATTGAAGGCGGGCATTTTCGTGCGCGCCTTGGTGCGCCGGGCCGATGTGGCGGGCGCGTCGGCCTTCATCGTCCGCAAGGGCGCCGAAGACGCGGGCGCGGTGGTTCTTGCCGTCTCGCGGCTGGATGGAACCTGTCTTATTCTTAATCAGGCGCGCGACGGCAAAGGCCATCTGGTCTGGGCCCGGCCGCTGGGCGATTGGAGCGAGGAACCACGCGCGCGAAGCTGGCTGGACAAGCAGATCAAATTCGATCCGGATCTTTGGATCGTGGAGATCGAAGATCGCGAAGGCCGCGCTTTCGTGGACGAGCCGATCGTGTAAGCTGGAAGAACCGCTCCATTCGGGTTCCGCATGCCGCACGCCGACGCGCTCCGCTATGTCATTCCCGTTCTGATCATCCTGCCGCTGCTTTATTTCCGCTTACGCAAATTGATGCGGCCCCAGCCCTTGAAGCTGAACCGGCTCTGGATCCGGCCTGCCATCATTCTTCTGGCCGGCATCAGTGTGCTGGTGGGCGCGCCGCCGCCCTTGGCCGATCTGCCCTGGTTCCTGGTCGCGGCGGGCGCCGGCGCGGTGGCGGGCTGGCAATGGGGGCGATTGATGGCGATCCATGTCGATCCGGACAAGGGCACCTTGATGACGCGTGGCTCTCAGGCGGCGCTGGTGGTGATCGTGCTCTTGCTGGCGGTGCGCATCGGGCTGCGTGCGCTGGTGAAATTGCAAGGCGCGGCCTGGCATCTGGACGCAGTCCTGATCACCGACGGACTGATCGTTTTCAGCGCCTTTCTGTTCGGCGTGCGCGGGCTGGAAATGTACCTGCGCGCGCGCCGTGTCCTGGCCGGGGCGCCCGGAGTTTCCTGACGCCGGGTTGCCGGGACGGCCCGCTTTTGCTAGGCCCCGCGCACCATGAGCCAGACCCCTGCCAGCGAAGCCGCAAGACGGCGGACTTTCGCGATCATTTCCCACCCCGATGCGGGCAAGACCACCCTGACGGAGCATCTGCTTTTGCTGGGCGGTGCCATCCATGCGGCGGGCCGGGTGAAGGCGCGGGGCGAGGCCCGGCGCGCCAAATCCGACTGGATGAAGATCGAACAGGAACGCGGCATCTCGGTCACCAGCGCGGTGATGACGTTCGAGTACAAGAACGCCGTGTTCAATCTGCTGGACACGCCGGGCCATGAGGACTTTTCGGAAGACACCTATCGGACACTGACCGCCGCCGACAGCGCGGTGATGGTGATCGACGCCGCCAAGGGCATCGAAGCGCAGACCCGCAAATTGTTCGAGGTCTGCCGGTTGCGCGACATTCCCATCATGACCTTCGTCAACAAGATGGACCGCGAAGCCCGCGATCCGTTCGAGTTGCTGGACGAATTGTCCGACCAGCTTCAGATCGAAACCGCGCCGATGGTCTGGCCGGTGGGCATGGGCCTGAATTTCAAGGGCGTGCTGGATTTGAAGAGCGATGAGTTCGTGTCATTTGGTGGTGTTGGCGGCGGCGGCGAGCGGATCGGCCACAATGCGCTGGCGGCCATGCTCGATCCGGAATTGAAGAACAAGCTGGACGAAGATGTGAGCCTGGCCCGCGACGGCTTGCCGGCCTTCGACCTTGCCACCTATCGCGAAGGCCATTTGTCGCCGGTCTATTTCGGCTCGGCGCTGAAGAATTTCGGGGTCTCGGAACTCCTGGGCGCGCTGGCGGATTATGCGCCGCCGCCCCGCGACCAGAGCGCCATAGGCCGCGCGGTTCATCCGTCCGACGAAGACGTCACCGGCTTTGTGTTCAAGGTCCAGGCCAATATGGACCCCAATCACCGCGACCGCGTGGCGTTTCTGCGCCTGGCCTCGGGGCGTTTCCGCCGCAACATGAAACTCAAGCAATCGGGCACGGGAAAATCCATCGGCGTCCACAATCCCATTCTGTTTTTCGCCTCCGAGCGCGAGACGGTCGATGAAGCCTGGCCGGGCGACATTATCGGCATTCCCAATCACGGCGTTCTGCGGGTGGGCGATACCTTGTCCGAAGGCGGCGGCGTGATCTTCACCGGCATTCCCAATTTCGCGCCGGAAATTCTGCGCCGCGTGCGGCTCGCCGATCCCATGAAGCAGAAGCATCTGGCCCGCGCGCTGGAAAGCCTGGCCGAAGAAGGCGTGACGCAATTGTTCAAGCCCCAGATCGGTTCGCAATGGATCGTGGGCGTGGTCGGCATGCTGCAACTCGACGTTCTGAAATCACGTCTGGTGGCGGAATATGGCCTGGATGCGGATCTGGAAATGGCGCCTTACGATGCGGCGCGCTGGCTTTCCGGCACCGATGCCGAATTGGAGAAATTCGCCGCCGGAAATCGGGGCGGCATGGCGGCGGACCGTGACGGCGCGCCCGTATTCCTGGCCAAAAGCGCCTGGGAAATGGGCTATGTGGCGGAGAAGTTTCCGGGCGTGAAGTTTCTCAAGACCCGCGAACGTCACGAAGTGCACGCGGAGAGCTGATCCTCTCCCAAAGCGGGCATCTCGGGCCCCAGACACAGATTCGCCGGACTCAAAAACCCAGCAATACCGCCAAATTTTACTACCTTGCGCTACATGGTACCATGCGGTATAAGAGTCCCATGTCCGAGTCCTTACAGGTTCAGCTCAAAAAAGGCGTTTTGGAGATGTGCGTGCTGGCACTGCTCTCCAAAGGGGATAATTACGCCTATGAAATCGCCTCCCAGATGGCCGATGCCGTGGGCATGGGCGAGGGAACCATCTATCCGCTGATGCGCCGGATGCAGAATGACGACCTGGTCTCGACCTATCTCCAGGAATCCGCCAGCGGTCCGCCGCGCAAATATTATAAACTCACAAAGGCGGGCGCCGCCGCTCTCAAGGCGCAGCGCGCCGATTGGGATGCGTTCGAGCAAGCCGTCGCCAAGATCCTGGGAGACGCGTCATGAACCGCGCCATGTTCCTGTCCGAATTGCGCATGGGCCTGTCCGGCATGCCGCAAAACGAGATCGACGAGACGCTCGCCGATTACGAAGCCCATTTCAGCGACGGCGCCGCCGCCGGGCGCAGCGAAGCGGCCATTGCCAGCGCCCTGGGCGATCCGGCGCGGCTGGCGAAGGAATTGCGGGCCGAAGCCGGGTTCAAGCGCTGGGAAACCGAACGCAGCGCCGGCAGCATGGTGGGCGCGGTGATCGCGCTTCTGGGCCTGGCGACGCTGGACCTGATTTTCCTGATCCCTTTTGTCTGCGTGGCCGGCGCCGTTCTTCTCAGCATGCTGATCACCTCCATCGCCTTGCTGTTCAGCGGCGGCGCGGTCTGGCTGTTCGCCTTGTTTCCCGGCTGGCTCATGTTCGGAACCAGCGGCGTGCTGGGCAGCGGCGCGGCGCTGGCGCTGGGGGGCTTCGGCCTGATCGCGGGCGGCATCGGGCTGGGCGCGCTCACTTGGCTCCTGCTCGACATCTTTGTCCGTGGCCTTGTCCAATATGCCCGGCTGCATTTCCGCCTGATCGATTCCGCACAGACAAGTTCTGCACAATCAAATTCCGCTCAAACAGGGAGAGACTGATATGCGCACCAAGCTCGCAATCATCGCCGTGTCCGGACTTGCTGTGTCCGCGGTCTGCCTGGGCGGCGCCTTCGCCCTGGGCGGTCATGCCATCGGCGATGCGGTTTTCGGCGCCGACCTGATGAATCTCGCCGAGCTGCCCCGCTGCGATGTCACGGCGCAGCCCATGGCGACCGCCACCAGCCGCAGCCTGAATTGGGACGGCAATGGCGACCGCGCCGCCATCGCGCTGCCCGCCAATGTGCATTATCAGGCCGGAAGCGGCGACCAGCTGATCGTGGCGGGCGATCCCAATTTCATCGCCCATGTCCGCGTCAAGGACGGCTTAGTGTCTTTGGATTGCAACGGCAATTTCCATATGGGCAAGCATGAGCGGATCGAAGTGACCCTGCCGGGCCGGCGCACTTTCAAAAGCTTCGCGCTGTTGGGAACCGGCGGTGTGCAGCTGAGCGGCCTGTCGCAACCGGCCGTGAAGGTTTCCATCGCCGGATCCGGCGATCTTCAAGCCGACGGCCGGACCGACAATCTGACGGTGGATGTCAAAGGCTCCGGCGACCTGAGGCTGGGCGATCTCGCCGCCAAGAATGTCGATGTCGACATCAAGGGCAGCGGCAAGGCCGAAGTGGCGCCGCAGGAGTCCTTGAATGTGGATCTGTCGGGCTCCGGCACCATCTATCTGCGCAGCGAGCCTAAGAAGATCGAAACCTCGATCCGCGGCAGCGGCACCATCGTCCATCCGGACGGCACGCGGCAAGGCGGCCGCGGCCATGAACGCCATGCCCGCGCCGACGATGCGGCGATCCGTGCCGCGGTTCTCGAAGCGCTGGATAATGACAATGACGCGGGCAGCGACGAGATGGACCGCGCCAAGGACAGGTTGAAGGCCCGCATCCGCGCCCGCATCGCCCACGACCTGGATCAGGAGAATCTCTAGATGCGCAGCAAGCTCGCACTGATCGCAGTATCCGGCTTCGCCGTCTCCGCCGTTTCGCTGGGTGGCGCTTTCGCGCTGGGCGGACAAGCCGTGGGGAACGCCATTCTGGATTTCGGCAGTTTCGGCCAGCCCAGCTGCGAGACCGGCGGATCCGTCATCAGCCGCGCCTTGCCTTGGGATGGCGGTGACGACCGGGTCGCGGTGGATATGCACGCGGACGTCACCTATCGGGCGGGCAGCGGCGACCAATTGGTGGTCAAGGGCGATCCCGGAATGGTCTCCCATGTCTATGTCCGGGGCGGCGTGGTGGGGCTCGATTGCCGGAGCAATTTCCATTTCGGCAAGTCGCCCCGCCTGGAAGTGACATTGCCGGGCCGCCCCTTCCGCACTTTCGAGCAGCGGGGCAGCGGCAATATGCGGCTCGCCGGACTGGCGCAGCCCGACACCAGGCTTTCGATCGAAGGTTCGGGCGACATCCAGGCGGACGCCAAGGTGGAACATCTGACGGTCCGGGTGGCCGGTTCCGGCGATGTCACGGCCAACGGCAGCGCGAAATCGCTGGATGTGGATCTGCAGGGATCCGGAGAGGTCAAGCTGGGCGCGCTCACCACCAAAAGCGCGCATGTGCAGATCAGCGGCAGCGGCAATGTCGAAGTCGCGCCCGAGGATGCATCGCGGGTCGATGTGGTCGGTGACGGTTCGGGCGATTTCGAAGCGTCCGGCACGACCAGCAACCTGACGGTGACCGTCGAAGGCTCCGGCGACATGAAGCTGGGCCGCCTGGCCGCCGGCATCGTCAATGTGGGCATTCACGGCAGCGGCAATGCCGAGATCGACCCCCGCGATGCCTTGAAAGTCGAGATCGACGGTTCCGGCGATGTGATCCTGCGCAACGAGCCCAGGAAGATCGAAACGTCCATCGCCGGAAGCGGGGATATCATTCACGCCGATGGCTCGCGCCAGAGCCGGCATTCCGAACGCCATGCGCGGGCGGACGAGGATATCGGCGCCGTGGTCGACCGCGCCGTGGCGGAAGGCAGGGCGCCGGAGCCGGATGAACTGGAAAGCGCCAAGGCCAAGCTGAAAGCCAGAATCCGGCACGAGATTGCGCAGGGCCTGTCGGGCGAGGACGAGTTTGCGCCTCCTCCTCCTCCTGCGCCGCCGTCTCCTCCGCGTCCCTGATATTTCTGAACGCCAGATCGGACAAAGCCATGAACTGTTTGAAGGCCGCCGCGACCGCGGGCCTGCTGCTGGCTGTTGCCGGTACGGCAACGGCGCAGACCGTGAAAATTCTGCCGGAGCGGCCCTATCTGGAGCCGGCATCCGCCGGACCCAGCGCCAATTTCGATATCCTGGTCCGCAATGACGGCGACAAGGTGATGGAGGTCTCGAGCCTCAGCGTCACCATCGCCGATGCCTCGGGACGGGACGTGCTGGAGCGCCGGGTGGACGGCAATGGCGTCGCGCCATCGGTGAAGACCTTGGCATTCGCGCCCCTGAAGCCGGGCGAGGCGCGGCTAGTGTTCAATCCGTTTCCTCTGCTTCCTGCCGACATTGCCGCCAAATCCGTGCGGGTCGAAGTCGAGCTGTCGCCGTCCGACCGCAAGGGCGCTTCGATCAGGGCTTCGGCCAAGGCCGAATTCCGCGCGCCGCCCGCTTCGGCTCTGAAGCTGATGCTGCCGCTGGCAGGCAAGGTCTGGGTGTGGGACGGCCACGATCTATTGGCCCATCACCGACGCTGGGATTACAGCAACCCCGACATTATGGGCTTCGGTTTCTCCAGCAATGCCATGCGCTATTCCTATGATCTGGTCCGGGTGGATGCTGAAGGCCGCCGCGTCGCCGGCGATGCGGCGCGCAACGAAAATCATTTGAGCTTTGGCTTACCGGTTCGCGCGCCCGCTGCTGGCACGGTGGTCGAGATCGAGAGCGGCCAGACCGATGACGGCAAATTCGATCCCGCGATCTTCAAGGATCGTCCGAACCTGATGCTGGGCAATCATGTCGTCATTCGTCATGCCGACGGGCTCTTCAGCATTCTCGGCCATCTGAAACAGGGCAGCGTCACGGTGAAGGCAGGCGATGCGGTGACGGCGGGCCAAACGGTTGCCGCTGTGGGCAATTCCGGGACGTCGATGTTCCCGCATCTGCATTATCAATTGATGGACGGCCCGACCTTTTCATCGGAAGGCGTGCCCAGCGCTTTTGCGGGCCTGACGCGGTTGCGCGGCAATCTCCGTTCGCCATTACCGGGCGGCGCAATCGACAGCGGCGATGTGGTTGAGAGCCCGAATTGATCCGTTCTATTCGTCGATGATCGCCCAGCTGTCGGGATAATAGCCGTTGAAGGGCGAGCGGGACGAGACGGTATAGGCGCCCATCGCGTCGAACAGCACGAAATCATTCTTGGCGATGCTGTCGGGCAGCATCTGGGGGCGCGGCAGCACATCGGCGGAATCGCAGGTGGGACCGAAGGCGCGGAACGGCCGCTTTTCGCCAGCGAGGCGCTTGGCATTGCCTTTGGCGTCCAAGGTGACGGCGGTGGCCGGATAATTCTCGTCGAAGCCGGCAAAGCGCTGTTCGTCGAAGCTGCCGTAAATGCCGTCATTGAGATAAAGCCGGTCGCCGCGGCGCATCACCACTTGCGTCACCAGCGAGATGCCTTGCGCCACCAGCGCGCGGCCCGGTTCGCACATCACATTCAGATTGGGAATTCCCAGATTCGCCAGGGCCTCCTTGATCATGTCGAAATACCAGTGGAAGGGCGGCGGTTCTTCACCCGCATAGGCGGCGGGAAAACCGCCCCCGATATCCAACGCAACGATCGGCACCCCAGCCAGGGCGACGGTGCGCTGGGCGATCTCGATGGCCTGGGCATAGGAGAAGGGCGACAGGCATTGCGAGCCGACATGGAAGGTGAGACAGGGCTGGGCGCCCGCCGCTTTGACCCGCTTCAAGAGCTTGGCGGCTTCTTCCGGCAGGCAGCCATATTTGCTGGACATCTCCAGGAGCGCCCCGCCCAGCTGGGCCACCAGCCGCACAAAGACGCGCAGCTTTTTGGGATTGCCGGTTTCCGCCAGAAGCTTGTCCAGCTCGGATTCGCTGTCCACCACGAAATCCGTCACGCCATGCCGTTCGAACGCCGCCTTGGCCTGGCCGGCCAGGCGCACCGGCGCCATGAAATGACAGATGGTGGAGGGCGCGATGGATTTGATGATCTCGATCTCGCCCAGGGATGCCGTGTCGAAATGGCGGATGCCAGCCTTCCACAATTGATCGATCACGATGGGATGCGGGTTGGCCTTGACAGCATACAGCACATCGCCCGGAAAGCCGTCCTGAAACTGCCTGGCCGCCGCCGCGAATTTCTTCGGCCGCACCAGATAGAGCGGTTCGCTGGGTTTGAGGCTTTCGATCGCCTTGGCCGCGGTGGCGTAGCGGGGCAAGGCGTCGAAGCGGGCGGGAGCGTTCATCGCCGGAAATCCTGAATTCAACAGGCGCCTCTTTGGGCCAAGCGGGGAGGCATGACAAGAAAAAAAGGGCCCCGCCGTCTGGCGGGGCCCTTTGTGTCGTCTGCGTGACATAAGCTGTCGCGGATGCAGCTGTGATTACAGTGGCGGCGCTGGCGGCGGACGATCGCCCGGTTCCATTGGCGCGGAACGCATATCGGGGCGCATCATCATTCCACGGCGCATCATGCCGCGGTCCATCCCGCCGCCGGCCATCATGCGGTGATCGCCCGAAAATGCCTCGCGCTGCTTGGGCGTCAGCGCGTCATAAAGCGCGGCCAGCGCGGGATGCTCCGCGTCGAGATCGGCGAGGCGTTTCTTCAGCATGTCCTGCTCGCGGCTCATGTGCTCGACCGGCGTGGCGGCCTTGCGGTCGAGGCGCGATACAGCCTGTCCGCAATCGGCGGCGCGCTTCTTGGCGATGCCGAGCTTCACGCCCTTCCAGCGGGCGAAGAGCGGTTGTTCGGATTGGGTGAGGCTGAGACGCGCTTCCAGATATCCCATCCGGCCGGCTTCGCGGGCATAGCGATCTTCGCACATCTGCTTGAACGCCGCCGCCATCTCCGCGGATGAAGGCATGCGCATGTTGCGGTCGGGAGAGGGCGCCGGCGTATTCTCGGCCAGCATGGTGCCGGGCGCCACCAGCGCCATCATCACCGGTTTTCGGGCCGGTGCCGCGGTCTGCGCCGTTGCATTGGTGGCGATCAAGGTGACGGTGGCGGCGCCGCACAGCGCCAAAGAGGCAAGGGTGGGGATAAGGGCTTTGCGCATGGAATATCCGTCCTGAAAATGCGACGGCAATCTACAGGCGCGGCGCACCCCGCGCCGCTGAACAAATGCGCTCTCGCATGAAATTTTCGCCATTCATGCTGCGTTCAGCTTCGCTGAGATTTGTTCCGCTTGTTATACGTGGCTGCTTCAGGCAGAGGCGCGCAATTGGCGTATGGTTTTCCGCCCGTCGGCGGACGGCTGATAGACGTTGCTGATTTCGTTCAGCGCCCGATGCAGGTCATCGGGTGTGAAGCCGTTTGCGACTTCCCAGGCATCGAATCCCACGCGGCGCTGATGGGCGATCTGGTCGTAAAGAAAATCTCCGACCGCGCGCACCTGACCCTTAAAGCCCAGCCGGGTGCGCAAGAGGCGCGCCCAGGAAAAGCCGCGGCCGTCGCGGAATTTGGGGAATTCCAGCACCACCAGGGACAGGCGATGCACATCCTTACCCAGAAGTTCGGGCGACTGATCGGATTTCAGGCGCACGCCGAGGGGCGCGTTGCGGGCGATCAACGCATCGCGCTCTTTGTGGAAGCGGGCAAGGGACACCAGCACTGCGCCGTCCGGCAAGGGCGCGTCATCCTCAAGCGGTGCGAATGCGTCCTCGCGAAAGCCGTCAACCGTTATAAGCGGCATTCATCTGTTCCTGATAGGCGATGTTCTTGAACGGCTCCATGCCCAGGCGGCGATAGGTATCCAGGAAGCGCTCGCCGGGCGCGCGCTCCTTGAGGTAGAGGCCCACCACTCGCTCCACCGCGTCGGCGATCTCATGGGTGGCGAAGCCTGGGCCCATGATCTGGCCGATGCTGGCGTCTTCGGCGCCCGATCCGCCCAGCAGCAGCTGGTAGAATTCCACGCCTTTCTTGTCCACGCCCAGAATGCCGATATGGCCGGCATGATGATGGCCGCAGGCATTGATGCAGCCGGAAATCTTGAGCTTGAGCTCGCCGATATCCTGCTGGCGCTTGAGATCGGCGAAGCGCTTGGCGATGTCCTGGGCCACGGGAATCGAACGGGCATTGGCGAGATCGCAATAATCCAGGCCCGGGCAGGCGATGATGTCGGTGATCAGCCCCGCATTGGGCGTGGCCAGGTCCAGTTCCTGCAGCCGCGCGAAAATGGCGGGCAAGTCTTTCTGGCGGACATGGGGCAGCACCAGATTCTGCTCATGGCTGACGCGGATTTCCGGAATCGCGAATTGGTCCATCAGGTCGGCCAGTGCGTCCATCTGGCCGGCGCTGGCATCGCCCGGCACCTGGCCGATGGTTTTCAAGGAGATGGTGGCGATGGCATAGCCGGGAGCGCGATGGGCATGGATGTTGGATTTTTTCCAATTCTCGAAATCGGCGCGGCCGGACGGCATGTCATCGGCCAGCGGTTCGAAAGCAGGCGGCGCGAAATAGGCGGCGATGCGGGCCAATTCTTCCGCCGGCAATTGCAGGCTGCCCGTGCGCTTGATTTCGTCGAATTCGCGGGCGACACGAGCCCGCATCTCTTGCACGCCGATGGCGTTGACCAGGATCTTGATTCGCTGCTTGTGGATATTGTCGCGGCGGCTGTCCTGATTATAGACCCGCAGCACCGCTTCCAGATAGGCGAGAATATCTTCGCGCTCCACGAAGTCCGACATCACTTGCGCGATGTAAGGCGTGCGCCCCATGCCGCCGCCTGCCAGCACTTTATAGCCAACACGGCCTTGCGCGTTGCGGACGATCTCCACCGCCATGTCGTGATAGAGCAAGGCAGCGCGGTCGTGCGGCGAGGCGCCCACCGCGATCTTGAATTTGCGGGCCAGGAAAACGAATTCCGGATGCAGGCTGGACCATTGCCGGATGATTTCGGCCAGGGGCCGGGGATCTTCAATCTCTTCCGGGGTGGCGCCCGCGAACTGGTCGGCGGTGACATTGCGGATGCAGTTGCCGGAGGTCTGGATGCAATGCATCTCCACCTCCGCCAGCTCGGCCAGGATGTCGGGCACATCGACCAGCTTGATCCAATTGTACTGGATGTTGGTGCGGGTGGTGAAATGGCCGAAGCCCTTGTCGTATGTGCGGGCGATATGCGCCAGCTTGCGCAGCTGGCGGCTGGCGAGCGTTCCATAGGGAATGGCGACGCGCAGCATGTAGGCATGCAGTTGCAGATAAAGGCCGTTCATCAGCCTGAGCGGTTTGAACTGGTCTTCGGTCAGCGCGCCGGACAGGCGGCGCTCGACCTGATGGCGGAATTGCTCAGTCCGCTCCGCCACAAAGCGGGCGTCGAATTCGTCATACCTATACATGAGCTGCTTGCTTGCCGGTGTCGGGGCGCACGCTGGGCCCCAGGCTGCGGATGATTTCGCGTTCCTTGAGGGGGACGAAGCCTGCCTTGGTCTGGCGCACCTCGAAGAGATAGGGCGTCACCACCTGATTGGCGGCGATGGAGGCCTGGGCGCCGGCCAGCGCCGCTTCGGCGGCGGCGTCCTCGGCAAAGACCGCCGCGTCCGCCAGGCGTTCGGTCCAGCCGTCCGGCTTCCAATACAACACGTCACCGGAACGGAGCCGGTTGGCGGTGAGGACTTTCAGAGCAGGAAGGGGCATGGCCGCTAAATCACATTTAGCGGATGCAAAATCAATACTTCAACATCATAAATGCGTAGTTTTCTGTATTGTACAATATTATTATGTATTATTCTTGCTGTCGCAGCGCGCTTTCATGCCAATGCCGCAAAAGTACCCATTCCAAAAAGGAAAAAGCCGCGAAAACAGCGATGCCCAGGACCCCCAGGAGCAAGAGGGCGGCGAACATAGTGGCGATCTCCAGCCGGTTGCCGGCCTCCACGATCCGCCAGGCCAGCCCCGTGGCGGTGCCCGATCCGGCAACGAACTCGGCCACCACGGCGCCGATCAGGGACAGCCCGCCCGCGATCTTCATCGCGCCCAAAAGATGGGGCAGGGCGGTGGGCAGGCGCAGGCGCCAGAGAATCTGCCAGCGCGAGGCGCCATAAAGGCGCATCAGATCCACCAGATTGAAGTCCGCCGATTTCAGACCCTGGGTGGTGTTGGAAAGAATGGGAAAGAAGGCGACCAGGGCGGCAATCAAAGTCAGCGCCGCGTTGATGTGATCGAAACCCACCCAGATCAGGATCAAGGGCGCGATCGCCACCACAGGCGTCACTTGCAGCAGCACGGCATAGGGATAAAGCGCCCGCTCCACCACCCGGCTCTGGCTGAAGGCGATGGCCAGGCCCACGCCCGCGATCCAAGCGGCGGCGAACCCTTCCAAGGTCACTGTCAGAGTGGAAATCAGCGACAGCATCAGGGAAGAAAAATTGTCGCTCAGCGCATGGGCGATGGCGCTGGGCGCGGGCAGGACATAGGGCGGGATGTGGCGCGCCGCCACGATCCATTCCCAAGCGCCAAGAAAGGCTACGCCCAGCATCAACGGCAAAAGGATGTTGGAAAAGCGGCTCATGCGGTTTCCAGCAACGCGCCGGTCACGCGGCGAAGGCCATCGGAGAAGCCTATGGAAAGACGGTCGCGGGGGCCGGGCGGCAAAGCGATCTCGGCCTTGATCCGGCCAGGGCGCGGCGACATCACCAGCACGCGGTCCGACAGATAGCTGGCTTCCATCACGCTATGTGTGACGAAGATCACGGTGATGCGATCCTCATGCGCCAGGCGCTTCAAATCGTCATTCAGGGCCTCGCGGGTGGGCTCGTCCAGCGCCGCGAAGGGTTCGTCCATCAGCAAAAGGCCGGGAGACGCCGCCAGGGCGCGGGCGATGGACACCCGCATCTTCATGCCGCCGGACAATTCGCGGGGATAGGCGTGGGCGAAATCCTTCAAGCCCATGCGCGCCAGGGCGGCCTCTGCGCGGGCATCGGCTTCGGCGCGGGGAAGTTTTTTCAGGCCGAGCGGCAAGCGCGCATTGGTCAATGCATTGGCCCAGGGCATCAAAGTGGGTTCCTGGAACACGAAACCCAATTCCGGGCGATTTTCTTTGGCCGCCCGGCCAGACGGAGTTGCTAGCGACAGCGTGGCAACGCGGCCCCCATGCTGATCCGCAACCATGTTGGGGGCCGCCCTTTTCCTGGCCGATGCTCCGTTCCATACGATCTCGCCATGATCGGGCGCGATCAGCCCCGCGATCAGGCGCAGCGCCGTGGATTTGCCGCAGCCGCTGGGGCCTAGCAGCGACAGGAACTCGCCATTCGAGACTTGGAAGCTGAGATCGGACAGCGCTTCGGTGCCATTGTCGAAACGCTTGCCCACACGATTCAGCGTCAGAAGCGTCATTTGAAATTCTGGAAGGCTTGCCGCATGAAGCGCAGATCATAGGCCTTGGTGACGTCCAGGCCCTTGGGATAGACGCCCACGCTCTGCATGGTCTGGTAGAATTCGCGCCAGCGCTTGTCCGTCATGGCGCCCACGCCATGGGCCGGCGCGTCGCCGCCCGTGACCAATTCATATCGTTTCATTTTCTCGATCGACTGAGCGATGATGGCGTCGGTCATGTCGGGATTGTCGCGCTTGATCAGCGCATTGGCGGGTTTGGGATCGCCGTTCAGATAATCCATCCAGCCGTCGCGGCTGGCGTCGTAAAAGGCCTGCACCGCCTTTGGATTGGTGTCGATCCATTTTTGCGGCACCAGCACCATATTGGCGTAACCGGGATAGCCGTAATCGGCCAGCAGAAACACTTTGGGCGCGAAATGACCCTGTTGCTGCACCGTGAAAGGCTCGCTGGTGAGATAGCCTTCCTGGATCGCGTTGGGATCGACCAGGAACGGCGCCAGGTTGAAGGTGTATTTGCGGATCTGGCTGTCGGTGAATTTCCAGCGCGCTTTCAGCCAGGGCCAGAAGCTGGTCATTGCCCCGTCCGAGATCAGAATCGGACGGCCGCGCATTTCTTCCAAGGATGTGAGATCGCGGCGGGGGTGGCTCATCAGGACCTGCGGGTCCTTCTGAAACACCGCCATCACCGCGCGCAGCGGCACATTCTGTTTCACATTGTTGAGGATGATGAAGCTGTTGGAGCCGATGCCGAAATCCGCCGCCCCGCCCGCCAGAAGTTGCGGCACATTCACCTGCGCGCCGCCCGCGCGGATGGTGACGTCCAGGCCGCGCTTGGCATAAAAGCCCTTGGCCAGTGCCTGATAGAATCCGCCATGCTCGGCCTGCGCTTTCCAGTCCGTCACGAAAGTGATGTGCGTGCGCGGCGCGGGCTGCGCCATCGCGGGCGTGATCAGAATGCAGAGAAGGACGGCAATCAGAATACGCATGCCCGCTTATAGCATGCAGGCTTCCTCAGAGAAGCCGAGGCGCACTCAAACCGGAAGCACGCTCAGGTCAGGCTCCCCCGCGCATGCGTTGGCATGCTGGCGGGGGAGATGCCCGTAGCAGCGCTTATTGCGCGGCGGCATCAGCCGGCGCGCAAAAGTAAGCTGCGAAGGGCAGAGGGGGCATTAAAGAAGAAGGCCGGAGGGGGATCTAACGAGGCGGCGGAGCTCGCCGATCTTCATCATCATTTCCGAACAGCCAGCCCAGCACGCGGTCGAATGCGTCGCGGCGGCGGGGCTGTCCTGCTTCTCCAGATGGCGGTTCGGCCCGCGCCACGGCGCTTCCGGATTCATCGTCACCGGTGATGACCGGTCCGGAAGGTTCGGAAGCCAGCAATTCGTCCTGGACATGGGGCGGTTCGGGCGGCGAGCGGTTGAGGCCGTGCAGCGGCAGGCCTTTTTCCGCCGTCAGCATGGCGGCTTTCCAGATCTGCGCCGGCAAGGTCCCGCCGGTGACGCCGCGGGTGGGGGAATTGTCGTCATTGCCCACCCACACCGCCGTCACATAATCGGTGGTGAAGCCGACAAACCAGGCATCCTGGGAATTCTGGGTGGTGCCGGTCTTGCCGGCGGCCTCGCGGGGGCCGAGCGAGGCGCTGCCGCCGGTGCCCGTGGCCACCACATTCCACAACATCGCCAGAAGATCGCGATCCACCGACGCGTCGATCACCCGCTGGGGCCTGGGCTCGGCGCGGCGATAGAGAATCTTTCCGCCGGCATCGTCGACTTCGGTGATGAAATAGGGATCGGCACGCAGTCCTCCATTGGCGAAGGCGGCATAGGCGGCGGTCAGTTCCAGCGGCGTCACTTCGCTGGTGCCCAGCGCCAGCGAGGCATTGGGCTCCAGCGGCGAGGTGATGCCCACGCGTTTGGCGGCATCCACGACTTTCTTGACGCCCACTTCCTGGGCCAGATTGACGGTGATGGTGTTGACCGAATGCGCCAGGGCATCGGCCAAGGTCAGCGTGCCGTAATAATGATCGCCGAAATTCTGCGGCTGATAACCGTTGATGTCGACCGCCACATCGTCACGCATGTCCCAGGGCGAAATGCCGTCTTCCAGCGCCGCCAGATAGACGAAGGGCTTGAAGGCGGAGCCGGGCTGGCGGCGGGCCTGCACCGCGCGGTTGAACACGGACGTCTGGTAATCGATGCCGCCCAGAAGCGCCGCGACCGCGCCATCGGGTTTCATCATCACCACGGCGGCTTCCTGGGTACGGGTGCGCTTGCCGGATTTGGCGATCACCTTGGTCGCCGCCAGCCGCGCGCCTTCTTGCAGCTTCGGTTCCAAGGTGGTGTGGACGATCAGATCGGCATCGGGCTTGGCGCCCGCCTTGGCCGCCATCTCCTTGGCCTGGTCGGCGGCGGTGTCGAGGAAGTAATTGCGCGCGTCCAGCACCGTGCGGTCGATGATCACCGCCGGGTGGTGGCGAGCATCGGTGGCGGCCTCTTCGGTGATGGCGCCCGTCTGCTGCATGGCATCCAGCACCAGGCTGGCGCGCTGCTGGGCTTTCAGCAGATCGCGGCGGGGCGAAAAGACCGACGGCGCGCGGGTCAGCGTCGCCAGCATCGCCGCTTCGGCCAAGGTGAGATCGCGCGCCGATTTGCCGAAATAGACCTGCGAGGCGCCATCCACGCCATAAGCCGCCGAGCCCAGATAGATGCGATTGAGATAAAGCTCGAGGATCTGCTTTTTGCTCAGCGCCTTCTCAAGACCCGCGGCATCCATCAGCTCGGTGAGCTTGCGCGACATGGTGCGTTCTTGCTGGGTGTAGACGATCTTGGCGGTCTGCTGGGAAATGGTCGATCCACCCGCCACCAGATGACGGGCGCGAATGTCCAGATACAGCGCGCGCAGAAGCCCGCGCAGATCGATGCCGTTATGGGAATAGAAGCGCCGGTCTTCCATGGCGATGAAGGCGGCGGGCAGATAGGCGGGCATCTGTTCCAGCTTCAGGCGCCGGCCCACCACCGCGCCGCGATGACCGACATCGTTGCCGTCGACATCCAGGAAGGTGAAGGCCATCGGACGGTTGACGGTATAGAGATCGACTTTGGGATCGGGCGCCGGCGCGAACAGGCCCAGGAATGACGGAAGCAGGTAAAGCAGCGAGGCCGGCACGACCAGCGCGGTCAACGCAATGGTGAGACCCGGCACCATGCGGTCGAATATCCGAAAGGCTTCACGCATCAGATCCTGAAGCGGCGGCGGGTCCTGGCGTTTCGGCATGGCGGATAAATCGTTGAAATTTGCGGCGCTTTCAAGGCTTGCTATTTTTCTTCCCCCTCCGCCCTACGCAACCTCGAGAGGTTGCTACGTTCGGAAGGCTGGGCGCCTTCCTCACCCTCCCCCGTCAGCATGCTTCGCATGCGGGGGAGGTGGGCCTGTGAACGCTGCAGCAAGCGCTAGAGCGTCTTGCCCAGACTTTCTTCCCCCGTGCGGCGAAGCCGCTGACGGGGGAAGATGTGCGCTAGCGGGCTTGCCCGCTTGGCGCACAGATGGGGGAAATGAAAAGCGGGGGGAAGATGTCTTCCGAAGGCTTGCCTGAGGAAGACAGTTGGGGGAAAGAAAAATGTGAAAGACCCGCGCCTCGGGAGAAGCGCGGGCCTTTCCTTGACAGCTCAGTACCCTATGGGGAGGGGCAAACCACGGGTGCAGAGCGCAAGCTCATTGCCGACTTTTCATCAGATGCGGAATTCTCCGAGGAAAGCGCCGGTGTACGGGTTCACTTCCACGAACACGGTGCGGCCGAAGGGATTGACGGTGCGCACCACATAATGCCCGCGGACGAAAATGGGATCGCCGATGCCGCGATAGTGGCGGAAGCGAAGCGTGTCATAGATGCGCACGCGCTCCACATAAGGGCGATGGAATTCATGGCGCATCACCGGACCAGGACGGTGATCGAACCGGTCGTAACGATGGTCCCAGGGCGCGGCGTTGGCGGAACCTGCCAGGCTCGACAGGGCCAGAGCGGCGGCGGCCAGAAGGATCTTCTTGTTCAACATGGTCATCTCCTTAATCGTCAGGACAGGAGCGATCCCATCCATGGGGCGCAATCTAGGATGGCCCGGCTGAACGCGTTCTGGCCGAAGCGTTCATTTGAGGTTCATTTGAAAAAGGCTAAAAAGCGGCCATGCGCCTGGGCTTTCTTCTTCTGACGGCAGCTGTGACCATCGGTCTTTCGGGACCGGTTTTGTCGCAAGGACGGCGCATGGAAGATCGCGCGCCAGGGGTGCAGCCGCTGGACCGGATTCTTCCCGAAGTGCGCCGCTCGCATCCGGGCGAATTCTATGACGCCGACGGGCCCACCACGGGGCCGGGCGGCTCGGAACATTATCATCTCAAATGGATGCGCCCCGACGGACGCGTCGAATGGCTGGACACTGACGCGCGCACCGGACGCGTGCTGGGTTCCTCGCCGGGACGGGACAATTTCGATGGCCCCGGCCAGCGCCGCAATTACGAGCCCGCGCCCTCCATGCCCACGCCTCCATCGGAGCGCCGCGATTTCGGCGGACCTGGCGGTGGAGATTATGGTAATCGTGGGTTCGGCGGTCGCCGGGACTTCGATAACCGGGGCGAGCGTTTCGGCGGTTCCGATTTCGGCGGGCGTCCCGATTTCGGCGGCCGTGGCGGTTTCGGCGGACGCGGTGACTTTGGTGGACGCGATTTCGGCGGGCGAGGCCGGGGCCGCGAGCGTTAGGGGAACGATGCGCATCCTGGTGGTGGAAGACGACAAGGACCTGCAGCGCCTTTTGAAGAAGGCGCTGGGCGAAGCCGGCTATGTCGTGGACACCGCATCTGACGGCGAGGAAGGCCATTTCCTGGGCGACACCGAACCCTATGACGCGGTGGTGCTGGATCTGGGCCTGCCCAAGCTGGACGGCGTGCGGGTGCTGGAAAAGTGGCGCAAGGCCGGCAAGATCATGCCGGTTCTGATCCTCACCGCGCGCGATCGCTGGAGCGACAAGGTGGCGGGCTTCGATGCCGGCGCCGACGATTATCTCGCCAAGCCTTTCTATACGGAAGAATTGCTGGCGCGCTTGCGCGCGCTCCTGCGCCGTGCCGCCGGATTCGCCACCGCCGATATCGATATCGGCCCCTTGCATATCGACACCCGCGCCAGCCGCGTCACGCTCGATGGCAATCCGGTCAAGCTCACCAGCCTGGAATACCGGCTGCTCGCCTATCTGGCTTATCATCGCGGCAAGGTGGTGTCGCGCACCGAACTGGTGGAGCATCTGTACGACCAGGATTTCGACCGCGACTCCAACACCATCGAAGTGTTCGTGGGCCGCTTGCGCAAGAAGCTGGATGCCAACCTGATCCAGACCGTGCGCGGGCTGGGCTATAGCCTGGAAGATCCCGCCCTTGGGACCAGCCACCTTCCGGCTTAATTCGCTCGCCGCCCGCCTGATCGCGGCGGCGGCGATCTGGACCATGTTCGGTCTGGCGGTGGGCGGCGTGGTCCTGTCCAACGCGTTCCGCAATGCCGCCGAAAGCAGTTTCGACACGCGCCTTGCCGCCGACATGGACGGATTGATCGCGGCGGCCGAACCCGACGCCGATGGCGGCGTGATGCTGCAGGACCGCTTCGTCAATCATCAATTCGACCGGGTCTATTCGGGCCTCTATTACCAGATCAAACCGCTGGGGGGCGGGCCCGGCGCGCAGATTTCCCGCTCCCTGTTCGATCAGGTGCTGAACGTCACCGGCGAAGTGAGGCGCGGCGCCATTGGTTACGGTTTCGCCGTGGGGCCGGAGTACCAGCATCTGCGGGTGCTGTCGCGGCGGGTGGAATTTCCCGTCAGCGCCACGCCGGAACCCGGCGACACGCGCGCTTATATCTTTTTGGTGGCGGGCGATCTTGCCACCGTGGATGCGGACAGCGCGGCTTTCAACGGCACCTTGTTCTGGTCCTTTGCCGTGCTGGGTCTGGGTCTGGTGATCGCGATCTTCCTGCAGGTGCGGGTGGGCCTGTTGCCCTTGCGCAAATTGCGGGACGCCTTGGCGCGCATCCGGGACGGCAGCGCGCAGAGCCTGGAAGGAAAATTCCCCGCCGAGATCGCCCCGCTCGCCACCGAACTCAATTCCCTGATCGAACACAGCAACGAAGTGGTTGGCCGCGCCCGCACCCATGTTTCGAACCTGGCGCATTTCCTCAAAACGCCGCTCAGCGTGCTCGCCAGCGAAGCGGAAGCCGAGCCCGGTCCGTTGGCCGACCAGGTTCGCCGCCAGGTCGACACCATGCGCCGTCAGGTCGATCATTACCTCGCCCGCGCCCGCGCCGCCGGCAGCGTCAATGTGCTGGGCAACCGCACGCCGGTGGCGCCGGTCCTGTCGGACCTGGCGCGTGTCCTCACCCGCATCCATGCCGAGCGCGAC
>CALMGU010000111.1 GCA_937865685.1 uncultured Alphaproteobacteria bacterium
TGTTTTCCGACACCAGCGCGGCAGCGGTGACTTGCGGAATCATGAAGCCGGAATTCAATCCGGGGCGGGGGGTCAAAAAGGCGGGCAACCCGGAAAGCGCGGGGTCCACCAGCATGGCGATCCGCCGTTCGGCCAAAGATCCGATTTCGCACAAGGCCATCGCGATCATGTCGGCGGCGAAGGCCACGGGCTCGGCATGGAAGTTTCCGCCCGACAGGGCTTGCGTGCTTTCGGAAAAGATCAGGGGGTTGTCCGATACGCCATTGGCTTCGTCGCGCAAGGTGGTTGCCGCCTGCCGCAGAATGGTGAGGGCGGCGCCCATAACCTGGGGCTGGCAGCGCAGGCAATAAGGGTCCTGCACCCTGGGATCGCCCGATAGATGCGATGCCCGGATCGCCGATCCCGCCATCAGTTCCAGCAACGCAGATGCGCTTTCGATCTGACCCTGATGTTTGCGGATACGATGAATCCGAGGATCGAACGGCGTATCGGAGCCCCGTGCCGCTTCCGTCGACAGCGCGCCGGTCACCAGCGCGGCCTTGAATATATTTTCCGCTTCGAAAAGCCCCGCCAGTGCGTAGGCCGTCGAGAATTGTGTTCCGTTCAGGAGGGCCAGCCCTTCCTTGGGACCGAGCGTGAGAGGCGCGAGGCCGGCTTGCTTGAGAGCTTCCGCCGCCGGCATCCGCACACCCCCGGCGACAATCTCCCCAACGCCGATCATGGTAGCGGTCATATGCGCCAGAGGCGCCAGGTCGCCCGACGCGCCGACCGAACCTTGCGCCGGCACCACCGGCGTCAGGCCGCGGTCCAGCATCGTTTCCAGAAAATCCACCACAAGGGGACGGACGCCGGAATAACCTTGGGCCAGGCTGCACAGCTTCAACGCGATCATCAGACGCACGACATTTTCCGGCATCGGCTCGCCCGTCCCGGCGGCATGGGACAGAACAATGTTGCGCTGAAGCCGTGCCAGATCGTCGACTTCGATGCGCGTGCTGGCCAGTTTCCCGAAGCCGGTGTTGATACCGTACACCGCGGCGCCGCTCTCGATGATGCGGGAAACCGCGCGCGCGCTCTCCTCTACGGCTTCCATGCCCGAGCGCTCGATCGCCACCGGCGATCCGCAATAAGCATGACGCCAGTCCGCCAGCGAAACCTTGCCGGGTTTCAGCCGCTTGAGATTCGTGGATTTCATGTCTTGCTGCAAAACAGCCTACCTCCGGACAGCAATGGGGCATGGTTTGCCGCCATGTCTAATATGTCTAATATGTCTAGACATAATGCAAAAGCGGGCGGGCTGTCCAGAGCGCCATGGCGGGCGGCCATGCCCGCCTTGCACCATTGTTTCCGGCGGTATTATCGCGCCCAGGACCGGCAAGCCCAAGCCAATCCGCGTCGACCGAAGCCTCCGCCGGCACCGTGACGCTGGGCGCGAAACACGCTAGGTTGCTGCGCCGCCCGGAGCGCGTCCTGTTCGACATATATAATGTGCGGGATGGGGTGGCGTGGTCGCAACCATTTGTCGGAGTAAGAAGATTGTCAGCAACGGGCCGCATCCGCGGAGGGACCGCGTCATCAGCCGGCACAAAAGCTCGCCGGAGCGACCGCTTTCAAGGTGAAGGTGCGTATTTGGCATGAAAGCCACATCTTCGCTGTATCTGAAGATACGCAAAAGCATCGAGGACAAGATCCTCACCGGCGCCTGGGCGCCTGGAGACCGTATCCCGTTCGAAAAAGATCTGATGCAGCAATATGGCTGCGCGCGAATGACAGTCAATCGCGCCGTCGCGAGTCTGGTCGATGCCGGCTTGATCGTCCGGCGCCGGCGGGTTGGGTCCTTCGTCGCGCAACCGCACATCCAATCCGCCGTTCTGGATATTCCCGATATCAAGGCGGAAGTTATCGCGCGTGGCGGCAGCTATGGCCTGCGATTGCTTTTGCGGAAAGTTCGAAAAGCAAAGAATGCCGAGGAAAAGGCGTTGGCCGGGCAGGGTTCCGTCATTGTCTTGCGCTGCCTTCATCTTGCGAATGGCAGGCCCTTCGCTTTTGAAGACCGGATTATCAATCTCAAGGCCGTTCCGGCAGCGGAAACGGCGGACTTTTCCGTCGACCCGCCGGGAACCTGGCTGCTCGGCCATGTTCCCTGGACGGAAGCGGAAAATCGCATCACGGCCATCAATGCCGATGCGGCAACCGCGAAGATACTCGATGTTCCCGCTGGAGAGGCGTGCCTGATGATTGAACGGCGAACCCGGCGCGGGAAAACGCACGTAACCGTGGTTCATCAGATTTTCGTGGGCGCCACCTACGATCTGATCGCGAGATTTTCCGCCAAAGCGATCGCTCCACATCGGCACGCGCCGGCCTGACCGGCGGTTAAAAGGCAGGGACGGCCCTGTGCAATGCCGCGCCCGAACGGCGCGGCGCCGGTTTCGGTCGTGCTGCAAATTCCATATGTATAGACATATAAGGCCGGACGCTATAAAGGAGTCCGGCGACCGCACGGTGCTGCGCTTAAGGTCGTGCGTGGCGGCAGGACTATGGACGGCCGGATATGACGCTTGTTCAATCGCATGAAGATGAAAGGTGGAAAATGAAACAGCTCTTCGCAGTTGCTCTCGTCTCGATGGGGATGCTGGGCCTTGGTGCGGCTTTGGCTCAGGCCGCGGATCAGAAGAATTTTCACTTCAACAAACCGGAAGGCCTGTTCAACAATCCCCGCTACAGCCATGTCGTCAAAGTCGACAAAGGGCATCTGGTCTATCTGGCCGGCGAAATGCCGCTGGACGAAAAAGGCCAGCTGGTCGGCAAAGGGGATTTCAAGGCGCAGGTGGTCAGGACCTGGGACAATATCCTGCTGGCGCTGAAGTCCGAGGGGCTGGACATGTCGGACGTGATCAAGATCAACAGCTATGTGGTGGATCTGCCGGCGAACAACGCCGCTTACCGTGAAGCGCGGGCTCCTTACATGAAGGAAGGTGCAGTTCAGCCGCCGGCCACCTCAGTGGGGGTGACCGCGCTCGCCGTCGAAGGACAATTGCTCGAAGTGGAAGTCATCGCCGTTTCGCGAAATTAAATTCCGCTCAAATAGTCGCGGGATGGTGGATCGATGTAAATTTAAGGGCCGGAAAGGTTGAGCGCCTTTCCGGCCCTCTTTTGCGATAAGATGATATGGAAATTGCGTGGCGGCCCATTCGAATTTTGTCCGCGAGCTGGGTCTCTTCCGCAATGCATCCAAGAATCCCGCTTGACAGGCCGCATATGCCTATACATAGGATGGCGACCTTATATGTCTAGACATAATGTCCAAGACAGGCGGTCCGGGGGTGGCTCATGTCTGCCAAGGATTTCAAGTCCAAATTGTCCACTTCCGGATGGACGCGCCCGCGCAACACGGACCCGCGCGACAGTGATCTCGAGGAGACGATTCGGGCCGGGCTCAAAATCTACGGGTTTGAAGTGACGGCGACGAGTGAAGCCGACTTGCTGTTCGACGCGGTGAGGCGCAGGAAAAGCCTCAATTGATTCATCTGGCGACCCAGCAGAATGCTGCGGGATTTCGGGGGGAACATGAAAATTGCAGCCATCCTGGCAGCGGCCGCTTGCGTCTTCGCGATACAGGGTGCGGTAGCGCAAACATTGCTGGCCCCGCCGTCAATATCTCATTACGACCAGAGCTTGCTGTCCAAGCCGGCCTACAAGGTTTTGATGCAATCCAATGTCCGCGTGCGCATGCATGATGGCACGACCTTGGCGACGGATATTTATCGCCCCGATGCGCCGGGCAAATTCCCCGCGATTCTGCAGCGGACGCCGTACAACCGGGCAATGGCAATGGCACCCGGCGACGCCAAATGGTTTGCGGAGCGGGGATATGTGGTCGTGCTTCAGGACGTGCGCGGCAAATATGATTCGGACGGCGCCTTCTATGCATTCAAGAATGAAGCCGATGACGGTTACGACACTGATGAATGGTTCGGCAGCCAGCCCTGGTTCGACGGAAATCTGGGCACGATGGGCGGCTCTTATGTCGGCTATACCCAATGGGCCCAGGCGATCCGGGGCAGCAAATATCTGAAAGCCATGGCGATGACGGTGACCACGCCGGACATCTATGGCAACTGGATCTATATCGACGGTGCTTTGCATTACGGATTCGATCTGCCCTGGGGCGGACTGTCGATGTCCGGGCATGTTTCCCAATCCGCCAATGGCTTCGAATGGCCCCCGATCTATAACAATCTGCCGATCTCCACTTCCGACGAAGCCGGCCATCATGTGACGGATTATTATCGCGACTGGCTGGCGCATCCCCCGCGCGATTCCTATTGGGACGGCATCAGCTTCGAAAATGACTACAACAAGATTTCAGTTCCGATCCTTTCGATTGACGGCTGGTACGACATTTTCCTGCGCGGCGATATCAACGACGACGCCAGGATGCGCAAGGAAGGCAGGACGCCCGAAGCCCGCAACGGCAAGCGCCTGATCATCGGTCCTTGGGCGCACGAGACCGGGGGGCGGGTCGCCCTGCCGCCCAATTTGGGCGCGGCCCCTGCCAACCCCGTGGATTTCGGCAGCGACGCCGCAGTCGACAAGCGGGTCCTGCATCTGCGCTGGTTCGACCATTGGCTGAAAGGCACCGACAATGGCGTCGGCACCGATGCACCGGTGCAGATCTTCGTGATGGGGAAGAATTACTGGCGCAACGAAAATGAATGGCCGCTCGCCCGCACCAAATACACCAATTACTACATTCAGAGCGGCGGCAAGGCCAACTCTGCCAGCGGAGATGGCGTTCTGACCGCAGAGCAGCCCAAAGGTTCCGATACCGATACCTTCACCTATGATCCGGCCAATCCCGTGCCATCGATGGGCGGCAATGTCTGCTGCAGCAATGTCCCCAGCGGGCCATGGGATCAGCGTTCCGTGGAAGAGCGGAAG
>CALMGU010000112.1 GCA_937865685.1 uncultured Alphaproteobacteria bacterium
GCGCAAAAACAAGCGGCGCAGGAAATCCCGCGCCGGATGGCGGGCTTTATAGCGGCTTAAGACGGCGAGTCAAGGCAAACCGGCCCGAAAAGCCGCCGAATATGCGGAGTTTGGCCCGATTTTCGGCCTTCGGTCCCGCGGCTGGCGGCCACGGACGCCATGAAACCAATGGGTTCCCCTGCCGTTGTTCCCCGGCAAACGGGCGAGGACAAAGGGCAGCATGGCCGAGGACATCATAAACACGACCGGGATCGCCAGCCATGGCGCGCCCCGGCTGCCGTCAGTCGACATCGACAGCTTCAACATCGAGCTGAAGGACGAGGGGGGCTTTCTCGGCGACCGGGCCAGCAAGGGGGCCTTCCGCAAGATCCTCGAGGGCTGGCGCAAGCCTCTGCGCAAGTCGGGCGAAGATCCGTTCGGTGACGAGCCCTCGGACAAGATCGGCAAGAAGACTCTGGACGCCATGCTGGTCGGCGACGACGTCGAGGCTTCTGCCGTGGTGCACAGTGCGATCGAGGAATTCGCGCAGGAACTCGCCTATGTCACCCGTCGTTTCCTCAAGACCAAGGCTTGGGACAAGACCGAACGCATCGTGGTCGGCGGCGGCTTTCGCGAGAGCCGGATGGGCGAGCTTGCGATTGCGCGCACCGAGATCATCCTGAAGGCGGAAGACTTCAAGGTTGACCTGGTGCCGATCCGTTTCCACCCCGACGATGCCGGTCTGATCGGCACGCTGCATCTGGCGCCGTCATGGATCTTCGAGGCGCATGACAGCATCCTGGCCGTCGATATCGGCGGCACCAACATCCGCTGCGGCGTGGTCGAAACCAGCTGGAAGAAGGCCAAGGATCTCTCGAAGGCCACGGTGTGGAAGTCGGAACTGTGGCGTCACGCCGACGACGAGCCGACGCGCGAAGGCGCGGTAAAGCGTCTGGTCACGATGCTGAAGGGGTTGGTCACGGAATCCGAAAAGGAGGGCCTGAAGCTGGCGCCGTTCATCGGCGTCTCCTGTCCCGGCGTCATCAATGAGGACGGCTCGATCGCCAAGGGTGCGCAGAACCTTCCCGGCAATTGGGAAAGCAGCAAGTTCAATTTGCCGGCAAGCCTGATCGAAGGGATTCCTTCGATCGGCGGTCACGATACGGCCGTGGTGATGCACAATGACGGCGTGGCGCAGGGACTTGCTGAAGTTCCGTTCATGCAGGATGTCGATCGCTGGGGCGTGCTGACCATCGGCACGGGGCTGGGCAATGCGCGCTTCACCAACCGCCGCAACGGCAAGGGTGAAAAGAAGACCGACAGGAAGGACAAGGAAGGGAAGAAAGCGAAAAAGGCCAAGGAAGGCAAAGACTGACATCGCCGCCCGGCGAGTAACCTTGACCGGTTAGGTTAAGAACGGGATCGCGTTGCGCCTGGCGCGCGCGGCTCGCTACCGTCCTCCAGTCGCTCTCTCTCTGGCCGGCGAAGCCGCACTTCCCGGCCAGAATTTCAATGAAGCGGCACGGGGCCGCCGGTTTTTTGTCGCGTCCGGCGGTCCCACCTTCATTTCCAGCCGATGCCTGTGAAGAAGCCGGCGATCTCGCTCGCCGCGCGGTCGGGATCTTCCCGATGCGGGAAGTGGCCGACGCCGGCAAACATCGCAAGATCGAGATTGGAGAAGGTCTCGCCGAGCTTGTCGGTCCAGCCGTAGGGAAACAGCGGATCGTGCTCGGCCCAGCGTACGCAGGTCGGCACATCGATCGGCGGAAGGCTCGGTGCTTCGCCTTTCATCATCTTGACGCGCCCGGCATGCGCCGCGCGATAGTGCGCAAAGCCGCCGGCGAGGTTACCGGGTTTGAGGAAGTTGTCGGTGAAGGCTTCCACCACATCGTCGAACGCATCCTTGCGATGCGACCAGTTGCGCAGGAAATGTGAAATGTAGGTGCGGCAGCTTTCGCGCGAAGCTCCGACGAGGGCGGGGGCCATCTCCATCTGGTGAAACGACTGGTACCAGATATTGTTGAGCCGATCCGGCTCCGCCATCCGCGGCCCGATGCCGGGATAGACAAAGTCGAAGAAGAAGAGTCCGGCGATGCGCGCCGGCGCGTTGCGCGCGAGAGGCTGCATCAGCGCGCCGCCGACGTCGTGCCCGACAATGCCGGCCTGCGGGAGTTCAAGCGCATCCATCAGCGCCAGCATGTCGGCGGCCTGCCGGTCCGGGCCGAAAGGCCCATCCGGCTTGTCGCTGTCGCCGAAGCCGCGCAGGTCCGGCGCATATAGTGTGAAGCGGGAAGAAAGCCGCGTCATGACCGGCTCCCAGGTGAGCCAGAATTCCGGCCAGCCGTGCAGCAGCAGCAGCGGGCGACCCGAACCGGCCCGGGCCACATGGAACGTTGCGCCATTGGCCCGAACGCGGAGATGCTCCATTGATTTCGCTCCCGATTTCCGCCGCACGCGGCGCATTTTATTCCATCCGCGCCTTGCCCGTCCCGCTGTCCTCGCCTAGAACACGCCCCGACCACGAGGGGTGAATCGCCCCGCATCGGCGCCTGGAGAGGTGGCAGAGTGGTTGAATGCACCGCACTCGAAATGCGGCA
>CALMGU010000113.1 GCA_937865685.1 uncultured Alphaproteobacteria bacterium
TGTGATAGCGAACGCCCGGAAGGTCCTTGACGCGGCCGCCGCGGATCAGGACCACGCTGTGCTCCTGAAGATTATGGCCTTCGCCCGGAATATAGGTCAGCGCCTCGAAGCCGTTGGTCAGGCGCACCTTTGCGACCTTGCGCAGCGCCGAGTTCGGCTTCTTGGGCGTGGTCGTGTAGACGCGGGTGCAGACCGCACGCTTCTGCGGAGAACCCTGGAGCGCCGGCACCTTGTTACGCGTGGGCTTTTCGCCGCGCGGCTTGCGAATGAGCTGATTGATCGTCGGCATTCCTATTCCTCATTTTCATTCCCATGCGGCCGCATGAGATGAGCAAAACCAAAAACCGGACGCGGGCTTATGGCCCGGTCCGAACTAGCGGAGGACTGAGGGAAATCCCTGAGTCGCGCGTCCAAATCTCTAAAACTGGCTTTCCCAGCAGCGTTTTTGCGGAATTTCCGCAGACAGCCTGCCCTGGAAGGTGGCGCTATATATCCAGAGGGTGGTTGGGGGTCAAGCAGGTTAAGAAATGATATTTCAAAGACTTTCCCTGGCCCGCCCCAGACCGTGGCCGCCCGACGGCGTCGGCCGCGCCCAACGAGAGCGTGACCGGTTGACACCGGCATCAAGCCGTCCCAGTATATGCAAGTGATTATCATTTGCATATTTGATCCAGCCGAGGCCTTTCCATGAATGTACCAACCGCCCCCGCGGCCTGGCGCGTCGCCACCCCCGCGCATCTGGCGTCTGGGGAACTGTCGGCCACCTTCGAACACGGCGATGCCGCCCAATGGGTCGAGGCTGCCGCGAGTTGCGGCATCGCCAAGGCTCAGATGGCGCTGGGACACATGCTTCTGACCGGCGACGGCATCGGGCCAGATCCCAGAGCTGCATTCGTCTGCTTTCTATGCGCGGCGGAAAGCGGCGATGCGGATGGCCATGCCATGCTGGGATATTGCCTGGAAAACGGCCGGGGCACGGAAAAGGACCTTTCGGCTGCCATTGCCCATTATCGCCGCGCTGCGGCCCTGGGTCATGCGGGCGCGATGAATTTTCTGGGCCGCTGTCACGAAGCCGGCGTCGGCGTCAGATCCGACCGGCTCTTGGCGCGAGCCTGGTATCGCCGTTCGGCCAAAGGCGGTGATTTTCGTGGCGCCTACAACTACGCCACCATGATCGTGGCTGAAGGTTGCATCGCCGGTGCGCTGCATTGGTTCGGGCGCGCGCTGTTGAGCGCGCCTGCGGCCGATCGCGACCACATGGTTACAGCGCTTTTATCTCATGGGAGCGGCGCGGTGCGTGCGCTGGCACGCGGTTTGAGCGCGGGTTGCGCGGCCTGAGTGAAATCGGCATAAATTACGCCGGACCTTGGAAATTTTTCTTGCGCATGATGCGTTCCGGCCAAAGCACCACAACAGGAAGACCGCTTCTGTCGCGGCTTTTCTTCTTGTTCATGCTGGTCGCGTTCACGGTCCAGGGCTTTGCCGTTCAGACGCACATCCACGGCACGCCTCTCTCGCCCAACAGCAGCATCACCTCCATCACCACGCCTTCGCAGCCGGCGCCTCAGGATCCGTACGATCCGGCCAATTGCGCCCTTTGCCAGGAAATGCTGCATGCCGGCATCTATGTCGCGCCGGTGGTTGCGGATTTCATTGTCATTCTGAACGCGGTCGCTTTTGCGCCCGCCTATGCGCTCCTGCCCCATGCGGCCACCGAACGGCAGCATAGCTGGCAGGGCCGCGCGCCACCGCGCCGCTAATCCCTTCCCCCTTCGTGAGCGGTTCCTGACTGGACCGCCTCTTGCCGCCGTTGCGGCAGCGATTTCTTTCCGGAGTGATTTATGCGCGTTTTTCTGCTTTCCCCATCCCGTTCCGTGAAACATGCCCTTCTGGCCGGCGCCGCAGGCGCGGCGCTTTTTTCGAGCCCCGCTTTTTCCCAGTCTCATTCGACGGAAACCGTGGTGGTCACGGCATCGCCTTTGACGGGCCATGGTGACAGCCTGGCGTCCATTTCATCGCGGGTGGATGCGACCGACATTCTCCGCTCCGGCGGTTCGACCCTGGCGGATGCCCTGGCCGATATTCCCGGCGTCAGCACCAGCGGCTTCTCGGCCGGTTCCGGCCGGCCCATCATCCGCGGCATGGATGCGAGCCGCGTGCGGGTGCTGGAAGACGGCACCTCAAGCTCCGATGCGTCCGACATCGGGCCGGATCATGGCGTACCGATCGATCCTTTGTCGGCGCGCAGCATCGAAGTGGTGCGGGGTGCGGCCACCTTGCGTTATGGCAGCCAGGCCATCGGAGGGGTGGTCAACGCCATCAACAATCGCGTGCCGACCAGCCTTGCTCTGACGCCCAGCGGCGAGATCAGCGGCGGCTACGATTCGGTTTCCGACGCGGGCCAAGTGTCGCTTCTGGGCGATGCCAGCCTGGGCAATTTCGCTTTCCACGCCGACGGGTTTTATCACAAGACCCAGGACTATGAGACGCCGCTGGGCGTGCAGGCCAATTCCTTCTTCCGCGGCGACGGCATGTCGCTGGGTTCGTCCTATTTCTTCGGCGACAGCAGCCGCGTGGGCGGCGCCGTCATCCATTATGATTCCGATTACGGCGTGCCCAGCGATATCACCCATATCGACATGCGGCAGACCAAATATCTGCTGGGCTCGTCGCTGGCGCTGGATTCCGGACTGCTGCAGACCCTGAACATCAATGGCAGCTACGGGAACTACTCCCACGAAGAGAAGAATCCCGACGGCTCGGTCAATGCCACGTTCAAGAATAAGGAGTTGGACCTGCGGGCCGAAACCTTGCTGGGCGGCATCGGGCCGATCCTGAGTTCCGCCGTGGGCATCCAGGTTCAGAACCGAGCCTTCCAGGCTCTGGGCGCGGGCGCGGATTACCTTCTGCCCACCCTCACCCAGAATTATGCCGGCTTCTTCTTCACCGAGATCAGGCTGATGGACAGGCTGCACATGGAAGGCAGCGGGCGGCTGGAATATGTGAAGATCCAGGGCACGCCTGCCTCCGATATCTTTACCGCCCGCGATTTCACGCCTGCCAGCGCGGCTTTGGGCGTTCTGTGGGAAGCGAATGAGCATGTGAAAGTCGGCCTCACCGGCTCCAGTACCGGGCGCGCGCCCGCACAGACCGAACTCTTCGCACGAGGCGCCCATGACGGGCCGGGCACCTTCGAGACCGGCGATCCCAGGCTGCATATGGAACGCGCCAATTCGGGGGAAGCCTCGCTGCGTCTTCGCTATCCAGATTTCAGTTTCGATGGAAGCGCTTACTACACGACCTTCGACAATTACATTTACGGCGCCTTGACCGGCGCCACTTGCAGCGACGAAGGCGTTTGCGCCGTGGGCAACGGCGAAAGCCTGCGCCAGCTGAACTATACCCAGGGCGCTGCTCATTTCCGGGGGCTGGAAGGCAAGGCCTCTTATTCCCTCTGGCGGGATGGCAAAGGTGGAACGCTGAAGCTCAACCTTTTGGGCGACATGGTGCGGGCCACTTTGACCGGCGGGGTCAATGTTCCCCGCATTCCCGCCTGGCGGGCCGGCGGCGGACTTTCCTGGGAGACTGACCCGCTGGATGCAGGGTTCCAGATTCTCAAGATCGGCGACCAGAACGATCCCGGCCCCTTCGACACGCCCACACAAGGCTATGTCTCGGTGGACGCCCATGTGAGCTGGCGTCCTTTCATGGACAAGAATTGGGAATTTTCGCTGATCGGCCAGAATTTGGCAGACGAAGTGATCCGCAATCCCGCATCCTTGAACAAGGATCTGGTGGTGATGCCGGGGCGCAATATCCGCCTGGTGGCGCGGCTGGCAACCAATTAGCGGATAAGGAAGTCATTACATATATCTGGAGGTACAACCTCATCTTCACACTAAGCTTTTCAGAGCGAGGATGAGCTAGCCGAACAGGTCGTAGCGGGTGCCGCATACCCGCGCTTCATGCTCCAGCAGGCGCCGCTTCAACGGCAGGCCGCCGCCAAAGCCGGTGAGGCTGCCGTCGCTGCCGATCACCCGGTGGCAAGGCACGATCAAGGCGATAGGGTTTGCACCATTGGCGGCGCCGACCGCCCGTGCGGCATCAGGCTGGCCGATGGTCCTGGCGACCGCACCATAAGAAGTGGTGCGCCCGAACGGGATATCGCTGAGCGCCTTCCAGACCCGCCTGTCGAATTCCGGACCTTCGGCATTCAGCTCCAATTCAAAAACCTGACGCTTGCCTTGCGCATATTCCCCCACCTGGCGGCGAACCTCGCCCAAGGCCGTGGGATTGCGCTCAGCCTCCCGGTCAACGCGTTCCGCGCCTTCCGAGCGGAAGGCAAAGCGCAACACCCTGCCCCCGGCGTCCACCCAGGACGCGAAAAGCCCGAAGGGAGTCTCGATCGTGTCCCAGTAACGTTTCACGCCGGTTCCTTGAGACTGGTCCACAAATGCATGGTGGCAAGGCTGCGATGGGGCGAGAATGGCACCATCAGGCTCTTCACCTGTTCGTGATCGGGCCGTTCCGGCAGATGATGCAGCCGCTGCAACGCGGTCGCGAGCGCGCTGTCGCCCACCGGCGCGGCATCGGCAAAGCCGCCGCGCAACATCGTGTAGCGCGCCGTCCAGACGCCGACGCCATGAAGCGCGGTGAGCTTTTTCTCCGCCGCCATGGCCGAGCCGCGCGGCAGGCCTTCGATATCCAGTTCGCCTTTCGCCACCTTCTCGCCCGCCCCGATCAGATAGCCGGCCTTGGAGCGGGAGAAACGGTGTTTGTTCAGAGTGGCCACATTCATGTTGGCGACCCGCTCCGGCGTGGGGTGCGCCCGCATGGTGCCGATCTTCTCGCCCGCCATGCGGATGATTTCGCTGCGCAGGCTGGACGCGAATTTCACATTGATCTGCTGGCCGATAATCCCCCAGGCCAGGCCATCGAAACCGGTGGGAATGTTGGGCAGGCGCAAGCCCCGCCTGGGTGCCGTGAAGGCGGCATGGCGGGTTTCGAAGGGCGCGGTTTCATTGTTCAGCCCCAGCATCTTGAGCGCCGCGTCGTGCAGAAAGGCAAGACTGGAACGACTGAGCTTGTTGTCGGCATGAACCCGGATCCAGACCCCTTCCTTTTCCAGCGACAATTCCAGGATCGCCGGACCGTCACTGGTCAAAAGCGCCTTCCAGATCCGATTGCCCTCACTGCGCTCGCACAGGCTTTCCGGATCGCGGGCGTGATAGGCCAGCACTTCCTTGGCCCGATATCCGGCCGGCAGCTGCAACAGGAAGACATTCGACAGAGCCCGATACGCACCGGGCGTCATGCGGGTGAGCGCCAGGAACTGGCGATGAAAGACGGACTCGCTTTCAAAGCCCGCCGCATAGCCGACATCCACCACTTTGGCATTACTGCCGAGGAGAAGACGCGCAGCATGGTGAACCCGCTCACGGCGGAGCCATTGGGCAGGCGCCAGATGCGCATGTTCGCGAAACAAGGCGCCCAGCTTGGTCAGGCTGACCCCCGCCCCTTTTGCCAGGGCCGACGCGTCCGCAAAGTTTCCAGGTTCTGCCCGCACCCGCGCCATCAGCCCTTCGAACAAAGCGATATTCTCGTCTTCACCCCGGTAGAAAAGATCGGGGCGGCAGCGCTTGCAGGCCCGCAGGCCCACCGCCTGGCACTCCGCTTCCGTGCGGTAGAGGGTGACATTTTCCTTTTTCGGCGGATGGGTCGGACAGGACGGCAGGCAATAGATGCCTGTGGTGCGCACGCCGATGAGGAACTTTCCGTCGAACTTGCCGCTGCGGGCTTCTTCGCGGGTCCAGGAGAAAGGTTCGGGCAATTTCATGGGCACGAATCTACCGCGGCGCGGCGCCCCGCACCTCCTGATTTGCACTTTGGATATGGAGCACCTGCCGGCAAAGAAAAAGGGCCGCCCTCACGGGCGGCCCCAATTCTTCGACAAAATGCGGGCCTATTCGGCAGCCGGAGCGGGAGCTTCCAGCGCCGCGACGGGTTGCTGCGCCGCCGCTTCGGCCTGGATCGCCCGATCGCGTTCCGTCGCGATATGGCGCAGGCGCGCAATGGCGCCGCCGGTACCGGCCGGAATGAGACGTCCGACAATGACGTTCTCCTTCAGGCCTTCCAGCATATCGACCTTGCCATTGACCGCCGCGTCGGTGAGGACGCGGGTGGTTTCCTGGAAGGAGGCCGCCGAGAACACCGAACGGGTCTGGAGCGACGCCTTGGTGATGCCCAGAAGGATCGCCCGGCCATCCGCGCCTTTGCGGCCTTCGGTCTCCGCCTTCTTGTTGGCCTCTTCCAGTTCCGCCGCATCGACATGCTCGCCCGCGATCAGGGTGGTTTCGCCACCCTCGGTGATCTCGAGCTTCTGCATCATCTGGCGGCAGATCACTTCGATATGCTTGTCGTTGATCTTCACGCCTTGCAGGCGATAGACGTCCTGGATTTCCTTGACGAGATAGGTCGCCAATTCTTCCATGCCCTTGATCCGCAGGATGTCGTGCGGGCTGGGATTGCCTTCGACGATGTAATCGCCCTTCTCGACATAATCGCCCTCGCGCACGCTGATGTGCTTGCCCTTGGGGATCAGATACTCGGTCGGTTCGATCTTGTCCGACTTGGGCTTCACGATGACGCGGCGCTTGTTCTTATAGTCCTTGCCGAACTCGACGAAGCCGTCGGTTTCCGCCAGGACGGCCGCTTCCTTCGGCTTGCGGGCTTCGAACAGCTCCGCCACACGCGGCAGACCGCCCGTGATGTCGCGTGTCTTGGCGCCTTCCGTGGGAATACGGGCCAGAACGTCGCCGGCGCGGACTTCCGAGCCGTCTTCCACCGACAGAATGGCGTCCGCCGAAACCGCGTAACGCGCTTCGCCGCCGGCCGCCAGCTGGATGACCTTGCCCTTCTTGTCCACGATCGCGATGGTCGGACGCAGATCGGGCGCGTTCTTCGAGCCCGAACCGCGGCTGTCCATCACCACCTTGTTGGAAACGCCGGTCTTTTCGTCCGACACTTCGCGCAAGGTGACGCCGAACGTCAGATCCTCATACTTCACGATGCCTTCGACATCGGTCAGCACGGGCAGCGCATTCGGATTCCATTCCGCCAGACGGTCGCCGCGCTTGACGGTGGCGCCTTCGTCCACCTTCAGGCGCGCGCCATAAACGATGCGCGAGGTCGCCCGTTCCTGGCCCTTATTGTCGGTGATCACGATCTGCATGTTGCGGCCCATCGCGATCAGCTCACCGTCCGAATTCTTGACGATGTTGCGATTCACGATGCGGATCTTGCCGTCGTAAGACGCCTCGATCTTGGACTGGCCGGCAACCTGCGCCGCGCCGCCGATATGGAAGGTACGCATGGTGAGCTGGGTGCCCGGCTCGCCGATCGACTGGGCGGCGATGACGCCCACCGCTTCGCCGATATTGACCGAGGTACCGCGCGCAAGATCGCGGCCATAGCATTTGCCGCAAACGCCTTCCGGCAACTCGCAGGTGAGGACCGAACGCACGCGCACTTTCTGGACATGCGCGCTTTCGATCTTCTCGGCCAGGTCTTCGGTGACTTCCTTGCCGCGCTTGACGATCACCTCGCCCGAATCCGGGTGCTTGATGTCTTCGGCGGCGGTGCGGCCCAAGACGCGCTCCGACAGGGACGACACGACCTGACCGCCATCGATTTCGGCCTGGACCGTGACACCCTTCTTGGTGCCGCAATCTTCCGCCGTGATGATGCAGTCATTGGCCACGTCGACCAGGCGGCGGGTAAGATAACCCGAATTCGCCGTCTTCAGTGCGGTGTCGGCCAGACCCTTGCGGGCGCCGTGGGTGGAGTTGAAGTACTCCAACACGGTGAGGCCTTCCTTGAAGTTCGACAGGATCGGCGTCTCGATGATCGAGCCGTCCGGACGCGCCATCAGGCCGCGCATGCCGGCAAGCTGCTTCATCTGCTGCGGCGAACCGCGGGCGCCCGAATGCGACATCATGTAGATGGAGTTCATCTCTTCCACCCGGCCCGTTTCCGGGTCGATACGGGGTTCGGAGATTTCCTTCATCATTTCGGCCGCGACCATGTCGGTGCACTTCGACCAGGTATCGACAACGAGGTTGTACTTCTCTTTGTCGGTGGTCAGACCGTCCTGATACTGCTGCTCATACTCGCGCACGCGGTGGCGCGTGTCGTCGATCAGCTTCTGCTTGGTGGCGGGCACGACCATGTCGTCCTTGCCGAACGAGATGCCGGCCTTGCAGGCTTCGCGGAAGCCCAGGCCCATCACCGCGTCGCAGAACAGCACAGTCTCTTTCTGGCCGCAGTGACGATAGACTTCGTCGATGATGTGCGAAATCTCCTGCTTGCGCAGCAGGCGATTGACCAGCTCGAATGGAATCTTGGGATTCCGCGGCAGGATTTCCGCGATCATCATGCGGCCCGGCGTGGAGTCCACGCGGCGAATGATGGGCTTGCCTTCGGCGTCGACCGTCTTGTAGCGCGCCTTGATCTTGGCGTGCAGCGTGACGGAGCCCGAGAACAGGGCGTGCTCAATCTCGCCAATGTCATTGAACACCATGCCCTCGCCCGGTTCCTTGGCGCGCTCTTGCGACAAGTAGTAAAGGCCCAGCACGATGTCCTGGGTCGGCACGATGATCGGCTTGCCGTTTGCGGGGCTGAGGATGTTGTTGGTCGACATCATCAACACGCGCGCTTCCAGCTGAGCTTCCAGGCTCAACGGAACGTGCACGGCCATCTGGTCGCCGTCGAAGTCGGCGTTGAAGGCGGTGCAGACCA
>CALMGU010000114.1 GCA_937865685.1 uncultured Alphaproteobacteria bacterium
TCTCGCCGGCCTGGACATTGTCGAGGCCATAGACGCGGGCGATGCCGTCGCCGACCGACAGAACCTGGCCGACTTCGCTGACCTGTGCGTCGGCGCCGAAATTCTGGATTTCGCGCTTCAGGATCGCGGAAATTTCAGCGGGTTGGATATCCATTTCAGTTCCCTCTCATGGCGGCGCGGATGCCGGCCAGCTTGGTGCGAATTGACGAATCGATCATGCGCGAACCCACCTTGACGACCAGGCCGCCAAGCAGAGTGGGATCGACGCTGGTATCCAGGCGCGGCTCACGGCCGAGCTTGGCTTTCAGAACGGATTTCAGTTCCGCCGTCTGGGCAGCGCTGAGGGCATGGGCGGAAATGACCTGGGCCTGCACTTCGCCTTTGAGGCGCGCCACCAGCCGGTCATAAGCGGCAATCACGCCGTCCAGCGCGAACAGACGGCGCTTGCCGGTCAGGGTCAGCAGGAATTTCGTGGTGAGCGGATTGACGCCCATCTTGTCCAGGATCGGCTTCAAGGCGCGAGCCTGATCCTCGTGGCCGAACAGGGGCGACTTGACCAGCCGCTTGAGGTCGCTGCTCGTCGCCATGGCGGCTTTCAGGGCCGCGAAATCGGCCGCGACCCCATCCACCACATCCTGTTCCTGGGCAAGTTCGAACACGGCATTGGCATAGCGGCCCGCCAGTCCGGTTTCGTGAGCCTTTTCGGTCGCCACCTTCACCTCATACGGGCGCTTCCGCGGATGCTTCCATCTGCCGCCGATCGCCCGACTTAACCGTTTGATTATTCAACATAAAAATGAATGGCCGCGAGTCACCCCGGCGGCGCGCGTGCCAGTTAGCATGCGCCTTACGCCTACGCAATATTTGCCCTTTGGCCAGACTGTCGCGGAGGCACCATGCCTTGACCCGAACCGGGCGAGACGCGATATGCCCGGCATGCCGCGTCTGGTTGGCGGCGAAACCCTTGAGATTGCCATGATCGAACTGTCCCAGCGTTTCAGCTTCGACGCCGCGCACCATCTGGATGCGGGCGCCAGCGAGAATCGCCGTATGCACGGCCATTCCTTTTATGTGGAAGTCACCTTGCGGGGCGAGACGGATCCCAAGACCGGATTCCTGAGGGATTTCGGGGAGATCGACGCAACCTTGAAACGGATCCGCGACCTCTTGGACCACCGGCTTCTCAATGACGTCGAAGGGCTGGCCACGCCCACCCTGGAGAATATTGCCCGTTTCATTCATGCCAGGGCCAAGGCCGTGATGCCGGAAGTGATCCGTGTGAAGATCGAGCGGCCGTCCTATGGCCAGAGCTGCACCTTCGAGGGAGCCTGACGAAGATGGTGAAAAAACTCACCCAGTTGGGCCGCGCCGTTGCCCAGCCGGCATCGCCGGACAAGGCAGTCCTGGAAAACGTCCCCAATCCCCATCCGGGAACAAATTATGTGGTGCGCTTCACCGCGCCCGAATTCACCACCCTGTGCCCCATTACCGGCCAGCCGGATTTCGCCCATTTCGTGATCGATTATGTGCCCGGCCAAGCCATCGTGGAGTCCAAGTCGCTGAAGCTCTATCTGAACAGCTTCCGCAACGCGGCGGGCTTTCACGAAGCCACCACCATCGCCATCGCCAAGCGTATCGCCCAGACGATCAAGCCGAATTATCTGCGCATCGCCGGCTATTGGTACCCGCGCGGGGGCATCCCGATCGATGTCTTCTGGCAGACGGGGAAGGTGCCGGCGGGAGTGTGGCTGCCGGATACAGGCGTTTCTCCTTACAGAGGCCGTGGTTGAAGATTGGGTCCCCGCCTTCGCGGGGACGCCAGCTTTTCTAATTCGCTTCGCTCATAAGAAAAGCTGGGCGGCTGCCCGATCCCGGCGTCTCCCCGCTATCGCGGCCCAGGCTGATTCAATCTGATTGGGAATTTCCCGTCGGCCCTTGCAGACCCTCAGTTGCGAGCATATACTCTTATATTGAGGGCCAATACTCCTATTGGAGACGATCATGGAAAAATTCGGCATCCGCGATTGCAATTGCGCGAGCCTGCGCAAAGCGGCGCGGCGCCTGACCAGCTTTTATGACGGTCAGCTGGCGCCCAGCGGCCTGCGCGCCACCCAATTCGCCATTCTGGCTCTGGTCAACGAGATGGAAGAGGTATCGGTCAACGCCATCGCCGAGCGGCTGGGATTGGATCGCACCACAGCCGGAAAAAACCTGCGCCCTCTCGAGCAATCCGGTTTCGTGGAGGTCACCTCTGCAAAGCATGACGGCCGCCAGCGCGCCATCCGGGTGACCAAGGCCGGTCATGCCGCCTTGAAGGTGGCGGTCCCGCTGTGGCGCCGGGCGCAAGAGCGCTTCGAGGCCGCCAATGGCCCCGAAAAAGCGGCTGCGCTGCGCGATACGCTGAGAAGCATGGAATTCGAACCTCAATAGCAACAGCCGCAGACCAAACCCAAGGACACAAAATGCGTATTTCCGCTCTCACCTTTCTCGCCGCCATCGCATTTGCAGCGCCTGCATCGGCGCAGAATACCCCGCTGCCGCCGGTGCCCACCACCAAGATACTGGCGATCTCCCATTCCACGGGAACGCCTTTGACGCCGGATCAACGCGCCGCGATCATGCCACATGAAGTGCATGACACGGTCGACGCTTATCTCAATGGCAAGATCGACCAATGGTATTTCCAGACCGATGGAAAGGGCGTGGTCTTCATCGTCAACGCGTCCTCCATCGAGGATGCGAAAGCCATTCTGGAGAAATTCCCGCTCGGCAAAGCCGGCGTGATGGGCTTCGACTACATTCCTCTGGGCCCGCTCAATCCGCTGCGGATCATCAACAATCTGGTCAAATAGCGCGCCCGCCGGGCTGGCCCGGGCCCACTGACAAACGCGGCTTTTGCTGTCATCCTGCCTGCCCGCCCAGATGCTGGGCGGGCAGGGGGCAGCATCATGAATGCGATTGTCGTTCGCGGCGTCCTGGTGGGAGCGCTGGCGGGCTTGCTGTTCGGTTTCGACACCGCGGTGATTTCCGGCGTGACCGCGGATCTGCGCGCCGTCTATCAGCTCAGTGCAGGCGGCCTCGGCATAACCGTATCGAGCGCGTTATGGGGAACCCTGGCAGGGGCATTGCTGGCAGGTCCGCCCGGTGACCGCTTCGGCGCGCGGCAATGCCTGAAAGTGATCGCGCTTTTCTATCTGGCCTCTTCGCTGGGGTGCGCATGGGCCTGGGACTGGCCGTCGCTGCTTTTCTTCCGCGTGATGGCGGGTCTTGCGATCGGCGCATCGACCGTGCTGGCGCCTGTCTATGTCACCGAGATCGCGCCTCCGGCCTGGCGCGGCGCGATGGTAGGCATGTTTCAGTTCAATATCGTGCTGGGCATTCTCATCGCCTATCTCAGCAACTATCTGATCGGCACCATGATGCTGGGAGCCGAGGAGTGGCGCTGGAAATTCGGCGTCGCCGCTATGCCGGGACTCGTCCTGTTCGCGCTGCTCTTCACCATTCCTCAGAGTCCGCGCTGGCTGGCGTTCAAGGGTCGGCACGCGCAGGCCAAGGATGTTCTACGGAGCATCGCGCCCGGCATTGGGGGGGCAGAAGAGCGCGCCATCCTGGCGCCCCCTGGCCAGCGAAGCGGAACGCTGAATTGGCGTCTCTACCGCAAGCCCATTTTTCTCGCCTTCGCCATCGCCGCCTTCAATCAGCTCGCGGGCATCAATGCGATCCTTTATTACATCAACGATATCTTTGCCGCCGCCGGCTTCAGCAAAGTTTCGTCGGATCAGCAATCGATCCTGATCGGCGCCACCAATCTTCTGTTCACGCTGCCCGCGCTTTATCTGATCGACAGGATCGGCCGCAAAAGCCTGCTCCTGATCGGGTCTGTGGGCCTGTTCGTCACTTTAGTGGGAACCGCGATGATCCTCGCCGGCGGGCGGCATCAGGATCTGCTGATCTGGATGCTGATCGGCTTCATCGCCGCTTTCGCTTTCTCGCAGGGCGCCGTGATCTGGGTTTATATCAGCGAGATATTTCCCACCGAAGTGCGAGCGCGAGGCCAGAGCATCGGCTCTTCCACGCATTGGTTGATGAATGCGATTATCGCCACCCTGTTCCCAGTGGTGGCGGCCTGGTCGAAGGGGGCGCCCTTCGTTTTCTTCGCGGCCATGGTGCTGATCCAGTTCTTTGTGGTCTTGGTCTTTTTCCCGGAGACCAAGCGTGCCGCGCTGGAGGATATTTCGGCCATCGTCCGCGCCTGAAAATTTGCCTGGTGACAAACCGCAATCGGCTCGTCCCGCCGCCGGATTTGCTGTATCCCGGTCCCTGGTTGGGGAATGACGATGAACAGCAGCAAAAGCATTGGCGTGGGCCTGATCGGATATGGCTTCGCCGGCAAGACCTTCCACGCACCATTGATTCGCAGCATCGACGGGTTGGCGCTTCGCGCCATCGCCTCCAGCGACGCCGCCAAGGTCAGGAAGGATTTTCCCGGCATGACGGTTTTCGCCGATCCGGGCGAGATGATCGGTTCGGATGGCATCGATCTGGTGGTTATCGCCACACCCAATGACAGCCACGCGCCGCTGGCCCGCCTGGCGCTGGAGGCGGGCCGGGATGTGGTGATCGACAAGCCCTTCACCATCGATATGACGGAAGCGCGCGAGTTGATCGCGCTGGCCGAGCGACATGGACGGCTTCTCAGCGTATTCCACAACCGGCGCTGGGACAGCGATTTTCTGGCCGCGAAATTCGGTGTCGAAAGCGGCGTCCTGGGCAAGGTCACCCATTTCGAATCCCATATCGACCGCTTCCGCCCCGAAGTCCGTGACCGTTGGCGCGAACGCTCCGGACCAGGCGCCGGTGTCTGGTACGATTTGGCGCCGCATCTGATCGATCAGACGCTCTGCCTGTTCGGCCTGCCTGACGCAGTGCAAGCGAATTTGTTCTTGCAGCGTCCCGGCGCGCAGGCCGTGGACTGGGCGCATGCCGTGCTGAGTTATCCGCATCATCGCGTGATCCTGCATGCCAGCATGATCGCGGCAGGCGGCAGCCCCCGTTTTCTGGTGCATGGCGACAAAGGCAGTCTGGTGAAGCACGGCATCGACCAGCAGGAAGCGCAACTGCTGGGCGGCATGTTGCCCGGCAATCAGGGCTGGGGCGTCGATCTGGATAGAATGCAGATCTGGAACGCCGCCGGCGAATGCCGGGGCATGCCCACACCGGCCGGCGATCATCGTCGCTATTATGCGGGCATCCGCGATGCATTGCGCGACGCCGCTCCCAATCCGGTGCCGTCGATCCAGGCGCTGGCGGTGATGGGCGTGCTGGAAGCGGCGATCGAATCCGCAGCCAGCGGTGCCTCGCGTGCAATCCCGTTGACGGATTCGGAACGCGCCGTGTTCACGGAGAGCCAGGCCAAGACGGGACCGCGCAAGTCAGCCTGACACCCGAGGCGAAAACGGGCGAGGGCGGAGTTTTCCGCCTTCGTCCGTTTCGATTTTCCGAAATAAATGGCTCCCCGGGCCGGGATCGAACCAGCGACCAACCGGTTAACAGCCGGTTGCTCTACCACTGAGCTACCGAGGAACGAGGCGGGGTGTCTAGCGCGTCCCCTTGCCCAAGACCAGCACAAATTTTTCCCGGCATTCGCGGCATTTCGCGCAACGCCGGGCACAAAAAAATGAGGCCGGGGGTTAGCCCGGCCCCAAGGCGTTGGGTAATGGTGGGGTGTCTTCAAGGAAGACGGCGGCATGATGCCGGCCTAGGGTTAACAAAGACTTAACCAGACTGATTCGCGGACAAAATTTCGAAAATGGGTCGCAAGAGCGGCTTCTCCTCCGTTTGGGAAACGCCTTGGAAGCCGCGATGGCACGCACTGAATTCAGATCGCTGGGGAGAGTGGAGGCCACGCCCGGAATCGAACCGGGATGCAAGGATTTGCAGTCCTCTGCGTAACCATTCCG
>CALMGU010000115.1 GCA_937865685.1 uncultured Alphaproteobacteria bacterium
GTCGGCGACGGCATCGCCCGCGTCTATGGCCTCGACAATGTCCAGGCCGGCGAGATGGTCGAGTTCCCCGGCGGCATCAAGGGCATGGCGCTGAACCTGGAAAGCGACAATGTCGGCTGCGTGATCTTCGGTTCGGACGCCACCATCAAGGAAGGCGACACCGTCAAGCGTACGGGCGCCATCGTGGAAGTCCCCGTCGGCAAGGGCCTGCTCGGCCGCGTCGTTGACCCCCTGGGCAATCCCATCGACGGCAAGGGCGATCTCACCAATGTCGCGGAACGCCGCCGCGTGGACGTGAAGGCCCCTGGCATCATTCCGCGCAAGTCCGTGCACGAGCCGGTGCAGACCGGTCTCAAGGCCATCGACACGTTGATCCCGATCGGCCGCGGTCAGCGCGAATTGATCATTGGCGACCGACAGACCGGCAAGACCGCCGTGGCCATTGACGCCATCATCAATCAGAAAGCCGTCAACGCCGGCACCGACGAGAAGGCCAAGCTCTATTGCATCTATGTCGCGATCGGCCAGAAGCGCTCGACCGTGGCGCAGATCGTCAAGACGCTCGCCGACGCCGGTGCGCTGGAATACACTATAATCGTCACCGCCACCGCCTCCGAGCCCGCGCCGCTGCAATTCCTGGCGCCGTTCGCCGGTTGCGCGATGGGCGAGTGGTTCCGCGACAATGGCATGCATGCCCTGATCATCTATGATGACCTGTCCAAGCAGGCCGTCGCGTATCGCCAGATGTCGCTGTTGCTGCGCCGTCCGCCGGGCCGCGAAGCCTATCCGGGCGACGTTTTCTATCTGCACAGCCGTCTGCTCGAGCGCGCGGCCAAGCTGAACGAAGACAATGGCGCCGGTTCGCTCACCGCCCTGCCCGTGATTGAAACCCAGGCCAATGACGTGTCGGCCTATATTCCCACCAACGTGATTTCGATCACCGACGGCCAGATCTTCTTGGAGACCGACCTCTTCTATCAGGGCATTCGCCCCGCGGTGAATGTCGGTATCTCGGTGTCGCGCGTGGGTTCGTCGGCGCAGATCAAGGCGATGAAGACCGTCGCCGGCCCGATCAAGGGCGAACTGGCCCAGTATCGTGAAATGGCGGCCTTCGCCAAATTCGGTTCGGACCTCGACGCTTCGACCCAGAAGATGCTGGCGCGCGGCGAGCGCCTCACCGAACTTCTGAAGCAGCCGCAATACAAGCCGTTTGCCGTCGAAGAACAGGTGGCTGTGATTTATGCCGGTACCCGCGGCTATCTGGATCCCTTCCCCACCAGCAAGGTGGGTGCGTTCCAGGAAGCGCTTCTCAGCAAGCTGCGCACAACCTATCCGCAGTTCCTGGACGGCATCCGCAAGGAGAAGGCATTGACCCCGGATCTGGAAGCCACGCTGAAGAAGGCGCTGGACGAAACCTCCAAAGCGTTCGCCTGAGGAACCGGTTTAAAGGAAGATTGGGCGCCACATGGCAACCGTAAAGGAAATGCGCGTACGGATCGGAAGCGTGAAGTCCACGCAGAAGATCACCAAGGCGCTGCAAATGGTGGCGGCGGCCAAGCTGCGCCGGGCCCAGCAGGCGACGGAAGCCGCCCGCCCCTATGCCCAGCGCATGTCGGCCATCATCTCGAACCTGGCGGCCGGCGTGTCCGGTCCGTCCGCGCCGTTGCTGCTGGCCGGCACCGGCTCGGACAAGCGTCATCTCGTCATCGTGGCGACGGCGGATCGCGGTTTGGCCGGCGCCTTTAACGGCGCCATCATCCGTGCCGCGCGCCAGAAGATTGCCGCGCTGATCGCCGAGGGCAAGGACGTCAAAATCCTCACCATCGGCCGCAAGAGCCGCGACGGCCTGCGCCGCCAGTTCGGCAACCGCTTCGTGGAGAGCTATGAAGTCGGCTTGAAGTCCCCCAATCTCGCGCTGGTGCAGCCGATCGCCCGTTACGTGCTGGACCAGTATACCGGCGGCCAATTCGACGTGGTGACCCTGATCCACAGCCGCTTCAAGTCGGTCGTCACCCAGATCCCGACCATCAAGCAACTGATCCCCGCCGAGGTCGAGAAGGCCGACGGCGCCGGCCCTGCTCCATTCTATGACTATGAACCGGACGAGGACACGATCCTGCAAGCGTTGCTGCCGCAGAATATCTCGGTGCAGCTGCTTTCCGCCCTGCTGGAGAACCAGGCCGGCTTCTTCGCTTCCCAGATGGCGGCGATGGACAACGCCACCCGCAACGCGGGCGATCTGATCAACGCCCTCACCATCCAGATGAACCGCACCCGTCAGGCCAAGATCACGACGGAACTGATCGAAATCATCGCCGGCGCCGCCGCCGTTTAATGAATAAGGGCGTCAGGCTTCAGCCGGACCGTCCGTAACGAAGGAAAGAGAATGCCATGAGCAAGACCACTTCCAAGGGCCGCCTCAGCCAGGTCATCGGCGCCGTCGTCGACGTCGAGTTTGACGGCGCGCTGCCCGCGATTCTGAACGCGCTGGAAACCACCAACACCGACGCCAAGACCGGCAAACAGGTTCGCCTGGTGTTTGAAGTGGCTCAACATCTGGGCGAGAACGCGGTGCGCGCCATCGCCATGGACACCACTGAAGGTCTGGTCCGCGGTCAGGAAGTCATCGACACCGGCAAGCCCATCACCGTGCCGGTGGGTCCGGCCTGCCTTGGCCGCATCATGAACGTCATCGGCGAGCCGATCGACGAAGCCGGCCCGATCAGCGCGGAACATGCCGCATCGATCCACCGTGAAGCCCCGACCTTCGCCGAACAAGCGGGTGCGGCGGAAGTTCTGGTCACCGGCATCAAGGTCATCGACTTGCTCTGCCCCTACACCAAGGGCGGCAAGATCGGTCTGTTCGGCGGCGCCGGCGTGGGCAAGACCGTGACCATGCAGGAACTGATCAACAACATCGCCAAGGCGTATGGCGGTTATTCGGTGCTGGCGGGCGTGGGCGAGCGTACCCGCGAAGGCAACGATCTTTATCACGAAATGATCGAGTCCAATGTGAATGTGGACCCGAAGAAGGCCGGTGGCAGCACAGCGGGCTCCAAATGCGCCCTGGTCTATGGCCAGATGAACGAGCCGCCGGGCGCGCGTGCCCGCGTGGCGCTGACGGGCTTGGCCCAGGCCGAATATTTCCGCGACGTTGAAGGCAAGGACTGCCTGCTCTTCATCGACAACATCTTCCGCTTTACTCAAGCCGGTTCCGAAGTGTCGGCGCTGTTGGGCCGTATCCCCAGCGCCGTGGGTTACCAGCCCACTCTGGCGACCGAGATGGGCAACCTGCAGGAGCGCATCACTTCCACCAACAAGGGTTCGATCACCTCGGTGCAGGCGATTTACGTGCCCGCCGACGACCTCACCGACCCGGCGCCCGCCACGTCCTTTGCCCATTTGGACGCCACCACCGTGCTGTCGCGCGATATCGCATCGCTGGGCATCTTCCCGGCCGTCGATCCGCTGGACTCCACCTCGCGCATTCTGGACCCCCAGGTGATCGGCGAGGAACACTACACCGTCGCCCGCCGGGTTCAGGAAGTGCTGCAACAGTACAAGGCGCTGAAGGACATCATCGCCATTCTGGGCATGGACGAGCTTTCCGAAGACGACAAGCTGACCGTGGCGCGCGCCCGCAAGATCCAGCGCTTCCTGTCGCAGCCCTTCTTCGTGGCCGAGCAGTTCACCAACTCGCCCGGCAAGTTCGTCGAACTGCCGGACACCATCCGCAGCTTCAAGGCGATCGTGGATGGCGAGTTCGACCATCTGCCCGAGCAGGCCTTCTACATGGTCGGCGCCATCGAGGAAGTTGTCGCCAAGGCCCAGAAGATGGCGGCGGAAACCTCCAAAGCGGCTTAAAGGAAAATGTCCTCATGGTGGTCGCGCGACGCTGACGCTAACGACTGTCGAACCATGAGGCCAATCGCTCGCCCTTCGACAAGCTCAGGGTGAGGAGGAGTAGGAATGGCTGACAAGATCCTCTTCGAACTGGTCTCGCCGGAGAAGCTGCTGCTTTCCAAGGCGGTGGACATGGTCACGGTGCCGGGCACCGAAGGCTATATGGGCGTGATGGCGGGCCACTCGCCCCTGGTCTCGACCCTGCGCGCCGGCATGATCGACATGAAGGATGAAGGGGTGGATACGCGTTTCTTCATCCGCGGCGGATTTGCCGAGATCAACCCCGGCAAGGTCACCGTGCTGGCGGAAGAAGCCATTCCGATGAGCGAGATGGATCTGGCCATCCTGGATCAGCGCATCGCCGACGCCCAGGAAGACGAAATCGCCGCCAAGACCGATGCCGACCGCGCCCGGGCGGCGCAGATGGTGGATGACCTGAAACTGGTCAGGGCCGCGTTCTAGGCGTACAAGCTATCGGTTCGAGACGTTATAAACATTTGGCCCGGCTTTTGGCACGGCGGCCAAACTTGCTATAAGCCGTTCCATCTGTTGGGGGAATGGAGAAGCCATGGCGGCACAGCCCGTCTATCACCAAGGCTGGAAACTCGACGATGTCCGCTGGGACGCGTTCGAGCCCGCCGCCGTTGACCCGACCATGCTGGCCGCGATCAAGGCCGCGGCCTTGGTGGAATATAATGCGCCGGATTATGTCACCTATTTGAAGCGGGTGTTCCGCGATGCCGGTTCCCAGACCCTTGCCGATATCGAGCGCTGGGGCGCCGAAGAGAGCCAGCACGGGCGTGCACTAGGCCGCTGGGCCGAAACCGCAGATCCCAATTTCAGCCTGGAGGAAGCCTTCGCCCGCTTCCGCAAAGGCTACAGCCCCGCCCATTTCACCGACCTTGAAGCCGAGGGTTCGGTCCGCGGGTCCCGCCGGGCCGAAATGGTCGCCCGTTGCGTGGTCGAAAGCGGCACCTCGTCCTATTACTCGGCCATCCGGGATGCCACGGATGAGCCTCTCCTGAAGGAAATCGCCGGCCGCATCGCGGCCGACGAATACAGGCATTACAAGCTCTTCTACGACACGCTTCACAAGCAGGATGAGCCGGACATGTCCTTCTGGCGCAAGCTATGGGTGGCGGTGACCCGCGTGCGCGAAAGCGACGATGACGAGCTGGCTTACGCCTATTACTGCGCCAATGTTCCAGCGGATCAGGAAGCCGCCAGCCCCTATGACCGGGTCACCTATTCGCGCCTGGCGGCCCGGACCGGCATGACCATCTATCGCCGCCAGCACATCCAACGGCTGGTGCAGATGGTGGCCAAGGTGGTGGGCGCCAATCCGCACGGCCTTTTGGCCAACTGGGGTGGCGCGCTCTTGTGGCGAGTGATGCAGCGCAAAGCCGCGTCCGCTGCTTCAATCTGACGGAATATTTGAACGCGGGACGGGGCTTACGTCTTGCGCTTCACCATCATCTGCTTGATCTCGCCGATGGCCTGAGCTGGGTTCAGTCCCTTCGGGCAGGTCTGGGCGCAGTTCATGATGGTGTGGCAGCGATAGAGACGGAACGGATCTTCCAGGCCGTCCAGCCGCTCGCCCGTCTCCTCGTCGCGGCTATCGACCAGCCAGCGATAGGATTGCAGCAGCGCCGCCGGGCCCAGATAACGCTCGGAATTCCACCAATAGCTGGGGCACGAGGTTGAGCAGCAGGCGCACAGGATGCACTCGTAAAGGCCGTCCAGCTTGGCGCGATCTTCCGGCGACTGTTTCCATTCTTTTTCCGGCTCGGCCGTCTTGGTCTTCAGGAACGGCTCGATCGAGGAATATTGGGCATAAAAATTGGTGAGGTCGGGCACCAGGTCCTTGACCACCGGCAT
>CALMGU010000116.1 GCA_937865685.1 uncultured Alphaproteobacteria bacterium
GGATCACCTGGATGGCCCGTTCGCACGCTGTCGCTACGAATTCCCGGGCCATGACAATTGGGATTCGAATTGAGTAAAGATCCTAAGCGAGCGCCATCACGAAGCTGGCCTCGGTCTTTGTTTTGACGTCATCCAGCGTGACGCCGGGCGCCAGCTCTTTCAGGCGCAGACCGCCATTCTTGCGATCGACGTCGAAGACGCAAAGGTCGGTGATCACCATGTCGATGCAGCGGCTGCCGGTGAGCGGGAGGGTGCAGGCCTTGAGGATCTTGGACTTGCCTGCCTTGTTGGCATGTTCCATCACCGCGATCACCCGCTTGACGCCCGCCACCAGATCCATCGCCCCGCCCATGCCCTTCACCATCTTGCCGGGAATGGTCCAGTTGGCGATGTCACCCTGTTCGGACACTTCCATCGCGCCCAACACCGCCATGTCGATATGACCGCCCCGGATCATGGCGAAACTGTCGGCGGAGGAGAAAAAGCTGGAAGTGGGGATCGCCGTGATCGTCTGCTTGCCCGCATTGATCAGGTCGGGATCTTCCTCGCCCTCATAAGGGAAAGGCCCGATCCCCAGCATGCCGTTCTCGCTCTGCAAGGTCACGGTCATGCCTTTGGGAATGTAGTTCGCCACCAGGGTCGGAATGCCGATGCCCAGATTGACGTAATAGCCGTCCTTCAATTCCTTGGCGGCGCGGGCCGCCATCTCTTCGCGGGTCCAGGCCATTACGCATTCTCCTTGTCGCCGCAGGGGCGGACGGTACGGAATTCGATCCGCTTGGCGTAATCCTTGCCCTGCAGGATGCGGTTCACATAGATGCCGGGCGTGTGAATCTGGTCGGGATCGAGCGTGCCGTTGGGCACCAGCTCTTCCACTTCCGCGATGGTGACTTTGGCCGCCGTCGCCATGTTGGGATTAAAATTCCGCGCGGTCTTGCGATAGATCAGATTGCCTTCGTGATCGCCCTTCCAGGCCTTGACCACGGCCAGGTCCGCCTTCAGCCAGGTCTCGCGTACATAGGTCTCGCCGTCGAAAACTTCAGTGGGCTTGCCTTCGGCCACCACCGTACCCACGCCGGTCTTGGTATAAAAAGCGGGAATGCCCGCGCCGCCGGCCCGGATGCGTTCCGCCAAGGTGCCTTGCGGGTTCAACTCCAGCTCCAGCTTGTTCGACAGATAGAGACTCTCGAACAATTTGTTTTCGCCGACATAGGAGGAGATCATCTTCCGGATCTGGCCATTGTTGAGCAGCACCCAGAGCCCGACCCCGTCGGCGCCGCAATTGTTGGAGATCACGGTCATGTTCTTGACCCCATTCTCCTTCAGCGCGGCCACCAGATTTTCCGGATTGCCGGACAGGCCGAACCCGCCATGCATCAGGGTCATGCCGTCGAACACGACCCCCTCCAGCGCCGAGGTCGCGTCCTTGTAGACTTTGCCCGTCATCACATCCTCCGAACCTGCCGCTCCTGCATACTGAAGCCCGCGCCCAGCCGCAATTGCACCGGTCAGCCTAGTCGAAATGTTCCAAAAATATGTGAAGCCGGACACATACTTGCGTGCAATTCGGGCGCCCGGCACTCAGGCGCCAGGAATCAGGCTGATGTCTGGCCCTGGCGGACATGCAGGGCGGCAATGGTCCTGCGCGCTTCGGCATGGGGATCGACCACCAGCTTGCACTGATCGTCGAAGATCATCACCGCGCGATCCCTGGCCGAATAGGGCCGCCAATTGGGCAATCCCGAAACATTGGGATTGCCGGTCTTGGCGAAATTGGTCCAGGCACGGCTCATCTTGTCGGCCAAGGGATAGCGATCCTTGGACGTGCCGGTGATGATGTCGTCGGTGGGGCCGTCCAGATTGTCGAACACGTAGGAGACTTCCAAAGTGTGCGGCACGCCCAGCTTGCCGCCATGCACCGGCGTGGGCTTTTCGAAATGATAGACATAGGCGGGTGCCGCGCCCAAGGCCGCCTTGCGTTCCGCCACCAGCGCGACATTGGCGGTCAGCCAATTGTCGGTGGCGATCAGCTGGAACAGCCGCACATTGTCGGCCTGGGGAAAATCTTTTTTGTACAGCGCGATAAGCTTTTCGGTTTCCGCATCGTCGACTTTCAGCCCGCGCTTGACGTCGGCGCGCAAGGTGGCGTCGTCGATGGGATCGAGGGGGGTCGAATTGAGGAAGGTGATCTCGGTCAGGGTCGATCCCAGGATCATGGGCACGTTCGCGGACAAGGATGGCGCCACCGGGTCGAACGCGCCGTTGCCAGATTTGAGATTGCGTCCGTCCAATATCGGCCCGAAGCGGCCCGCCGGACCCATCGGACCCAAGGCGGCGATGATCTTCTGGAAGGGCACCTGTTGCAGCTGATCCACCTGGTTCGGCTGAAGGCCCAGCTGGGCGATGAGTTTGGCGGCGATTTCCGTGCCTTCGTCGGGCGTGATCGCTTTCAGCGAGACGCCGCTTTGCGCGATCACTTTGTGGAAACGCCCCACCGCCTGCGGCATCGCCATGGCGGTAGTGACTTTGCTGCCGCCGCCGGACTGGCCGAAAATGGTGACATTGCCGGGATCGCCGCCGAACGCGGCGATATTGTCCTTCACCCAATTCAGCGCCGCCACGATGTCCAGCATGCCGACATTGCCGCTGTCGGCATATTTCTCGCCGCCCAGCTTGGCGAGATAGAGGAAGCCGAAGGCGTTGAGGCGGTGATTGACCGTGACCAGCACCACGCCATGCTTCTTCGCCAGCATGGCGCCGTCATAACGGACATTGGCGCCCGAACCGCCGGTGAAGCCGCCGCCATGACACCAGAGCATCACCGGACGCTTCTTCCCGTCATCGATTCCGGCGGTCCAGATGTTCAGCCTGAGGCAATCCTCGCTCTGGGCCCTGCGGTCCAGCGCCACCACTTCTTCTTCCATGAAACCGGTCGCATCGGTCTGGGGCGCGCGGTTGCCGAACGCCGTGGCGTCGCGCACATCGTTCCAAGGCGTTGGCGGCTGGGGCGGCAGGAAGCGGTTGGCGCCGCCGGTCGAAGCGCCATAGGGAATGCCTTTGAAACTATAGACGCCCTCTTCGGCGAGCCCGCGAAGCTTGCCGTAACGGGTGTTCACGATGGGCGCTTCTGCTGCTCGCGCAAGGCGCGTAGTCAGCGCCAACCCTGCCATAGCCAAGCTACCCGTCGCCATCAACTGGCGGCGGTTCAGATTCTTTTTCCCATTGTCTTTGGTCATGTTCCGCCCCATTTCAGCCCATAGGCGCGCCGAGACTATAAGGACTGGGAAATTTCGGCGCCATATGCAAAGACCGGCGTCGCGACGAAGAGATACAATTATGCCGCAAGACATTGCCCCACCCGAAGCCTGCCACTCCATGACCGAATTGCGGGCCGCGATCGACGCCTTGGATGCGCGGCTGGTGGCGATGCTGGCTGTGCGCCAAACCTATATCGAGCGCGCGGCGGTGCTGAAATCGGATCGCGGAACGGTGCGCGATACACCGCGCGTCGAAGAAGTGGTGCGCAATGTCGTGGCCGAAGCGTCGCGCCAGGGCCTGTCGCCCGAGATCGCCGAAACGGTGTGGCGCAGCCTGATCGAAGCCAGCATCGCGCACGAATTCAAAGCCTTCGACGCCAAGAGCTGATGATCGCTCCGGCGCCGCGCCGCCTCATGCTGGGCAAGCAGCGCCCGCGATGCGAAGGCGATCACCCGTCGACCTGAACCTGTCGCTGCGCCGCGATCATCATGCGGGTGATGCCGCGATGGATATTGACCTTCACCAGCGACACCGACTGGCCGGTCTTCGCCGAGGCTTCCTCGACGCTGAAGCCATGCATCTTCACCAGCCGGATCACTTCGGATTGCGCCGGCTTCAGCTCGGAGAGAAGCTTTTCCAACGTGGTGGCGTTCTGGATCGCCATGCCATGATCCTCGATCGCAAGATCCTCGCTGATCGCCTGGGTGGCGGATTTGCGTAGCGCGCGTAAGCGGTCGATCCATTTGTAGCGGGCGATCGCCACCAGCCAGGGACCAAAAGGCCGCGACGGATCGTAGGAGCCGCGCTTTTCATGCAAGGCGAACAGCGTGTCCTGCACCGCATCGTCCACCATCGCGGGCGGCAGGCGCGTTCCGAAATAGCGTTTGAGCCAGGGACGAAGCTCATCCAGCAGCCGGCGATAGCGCACGCCGTCGCCTTTCTGCGCGGCCGCCATCAGTCCTGACCATTCCTTATCGGACATTGCGAGGCTTTCGGCCCATGCCAGCCTGGGAGTTGCCAACTCAAGAGTTGAAAGTGTGCAACAATGACAGACATTCGGCAATCAACTGTCGTGCCGGATGGCGAAATTGATGGGATTTGCACAAAATCCCGGTTGTCTGTAACCCCGCGCATCCGGACAGCGAAAACATAATGACCGTCACAGAAATTGTACGGTGCCCGGCGTTTTGTTTTTGCAGCGTTCCCTCTTCAACCTCGTGACGGCCTTGCAATCATCCGATCCTTCCTCCGAGACCTCCGCCCGCGCGCTTGACCTGATGGTCGACCGCCTGGTCGCGGATTTGCGGCCGGTGGAAAGCCCGCCGGTGGCGCGCCGGCTGGCGCTGGGACTGGGCGTGGGAATTGTGACCTCTCTGGCACTGGTCGGCATCGTGCTGGGCTATCGCCCCGACATGGCGAGCGCCACCATGACCATGATCTTCTGGGTGAAGCTGGCTTATGTTTCGGGCATCGGCGCGGTGGCGCTGTGGGCGGTGGAACGGCTGGCGCGGCCCGGCGTTCCCACCGGCAATCTCTTGTTATGGCTGCTGCTTCCCACCTTGATGATGGCAAGCCTGGCGGCGGTGGAATTGCTGCACGGCCCGGCGGATTTGCGCGAGCATCTGATCATGGGATTCAGCGCCGCCGCCGCGCCCTGGCGCATTCTGGCGGCCGCGCTGCCACCCTTGGTGGGCCTGGCCTGGGCGGTCCGGGGATTGGCGCCCACGCGCCTGGTTTTTGCCGGCACCATGGTGGGCTTGGCGGCGGGCGGGTTCGGCGCGGCGTCTTATGCGATGCATTGCCAGGAATCGGCAGCACCGTTCCTCTTGATCTGGTACGGACTGGGCGTCATGGCCTGCGGCTTTGTCGGCGCCGTGCTGGGGCCGCGCGTGCTGCGCTGGTAACTGCGAACCGATTTCAGCCACCATGACATTGTGAGCGCGATGCTGCGCCGCAAAAGAAACGATGAGATATCTCATCTTGAAAGACCGGCGGGCAGACATAACTCTATCGGCATGATGATCCGCACTTCCCGCGAAACCTTCCGGGCGAGCCGCACCCACGCAGGCCATTAGCCGGGCGCCGCGCACGGCGCCCGGCGTATCGATCCTCATCCATCGAATATTGCGAGGCGCAGGTCACTGCCAACTGCGTCGCCCCGACACGAGACCATTATGCGCCAGCCCGACATTGTGATTGCCCAGTCCCAGCGGAAGAATTTGAAAAGGCTGATTGCGGAAGCCTTTCGGGGAAAGGACCGCATCGCCCCTTTCCTCAGTGCGGAAGTGCGGCGGGCGGCGATTTGCGATGATGGCGCACTGCCCGACAATGCGGTCGCCCCTGGCCGCGCCGTGAGCTACCGGATCGATTGGAGCGCGCCCACATCCTATCGGACGCTGGTTTATCCGGAAAATTTCACCGACCCGCAAACGCAGATCTCTCTGCTCTCGCCCATCGGTGCGGCACTGCTGGGGCTGAGGGCGGGCGATCAGATGTCAGTCTTCCTGCCCGGCACCGGCTTTCACAAGCTGCATGTGGCGGGCGTGAAGTAGCCGCTCCGCGGCGCGATATCGCGAGGGATCAGCGCAACAGGGCTGGGTCCCAATGCTCGACGATCTTGCCATCCGCGACCCGGAACATATCGAACCAAGTCGTGGTGTATTTCTTCGTCTTGTCCTTGGGATTGTCATGTTCCGAGGTGAAAGAAAGAATCACCAGATCGCCTTCGGCCACGATGCCGACCAGGGCCTCGCGCATGGCAGGCTGGATAGGTGACGGCGGCTTGCTGCCGAAGAAATCCATGAACGCCCTGCGGCCGGTCGGTACCGCCGGATTGTGCTGGATATAGCCTTCGGCCATGTATTTCGGCGCCAGGTCCATATGGCGGGCTTCCAGAACCTCGCGCCAGAAATCGAACACCAGCTTCTTGTTGGCCGCCAATTTGGGATCGGCGCTTTTCAGCATTGCGGTCTGGCCGGCGATATCGGTTTTGCCAGTCACCGCGACCTGCGCAAAGGCCGTGGTGCTGCCCATCAGCAAAAAAGCCAGCACAGCGAGACTTTGTTTCCCTGTCATCGGTCTGCTCCTTGGATCGGAATGTGTGAATCGGTTCAGTGCAGCAATTCCGGATCCCAGTGTTCGACCAGCTTGCCGTCGGCAATGCGGAACATGTCGAACCAGGTGGTGGTGTATTTCTTCGTCTTGTCCTTGGGATTGTCGTGTTCTTCCGCGAAAGCGAGGATCACCAGATCGCCGTCCGCCGTAATGCTCACCACGGATTTGCGGATCGCTGGCTGAATGGTCAAAGGCGGCTTGCTGCCGAAGAAATCCATGAACGCCTTGCGGCCGGTCGGCACCGCCGGATTATGCTCGATAAAGCTTTCCGCCATGTATTTCGGCGCCAGATCCATATGGCGGCCTTCCAACACTTCGCGCCAGAAATCGAACACCAGCTTTTTGTTGGCGGCCAGCTTGGGATCAGCGCTTTTGAGCATCGCGGTCTGGCCGGCGGTGTCCGTCTTGCCGGTCACCGCGACCTGGGCATGGGCGGCGGTATTTGCCAGCACAGTAAGCACCAGCACGGCAAAGACATATTTCACAGTCATATTTCTTCTCCCTGGGCCGGGAATGGCAAACCGGCTTTCCGGGAGAGTGGCAAAGCCGCCAAGGGCGGCAATCCCCACAAAAGGGGAGCCCGAACTGTTTGATACCCTTTGCCGGCGTATCCGCTCGGATCGCTAACGCGATCAGCGCTTGGCTTTTGTCGAGTTCGCCAATCTGCCGCGTCCGCCCTTACTCCGCTGTCGCGGCGGGCGGACTTGGCATTTGTTTTTCCCGCAACGCGGGAAAAACAAATGACGCCGACTCGGGCCGCTGGCGCGGCGAGCGCTCAGTTTTTGTAAGCTCGCTGCGCTCGCTAACAAAAACTGGCGCGCCCGAAAGGGTGAGATGCGGTCGCCGCCGCAGGCGGCGAGGCGACATCCGGCAGGATGTCGCCAGCAGCGAACGCCCGGAGCGTAAGCGAAGGGCCGGCAATCCGCCGGCACGGTATCAGCAGAAAAAGTGGTGGCGCGCCCGAAAGGATTCGAACCTCTGACCCCCAGATTCGTAGTCTGGTGCTCTATCCAGCTGAGCTACGGGCGCTTGCCTAGTCGAAGGGCGCGAACCTATTGAGGCCGCTCCATAAAGGCAAGCGCGGTTGCAGCTTTGCCCGCGACCTCACGCCGCTGGGGGTTTTGGTGGTATCCGGCGGCCCGGATTGCCGCCAAGTCCTCACGATGATTGTGTAAAATGGCGAAAGCGGGGTCCCATGCCCTTGTCCGTCCTCGTGGGCCTCGTTAAGACTAAACCCCCGCGTCTTGGCTGGCGGGCGTCGGCCAGGTGGGTTGGGGTTGAATGCGTGCCGCCCCCCTTTTTTGGGGCAGGGGCGCCGGCAGCGGAGAGCAGAATGAGGGGAATTCCAGCCAAACGGGGCCTTAAATCGGGCCTTCTTCTGGCATGCGTGCTGACCGCTGGCCTGGGCCTGACCGCCTGCGCCGATATCGACAATATGTTTGAAGACGGCAGCAGCGACGTTTCCGCGTCCGATGCGCCCTTGCCGGCGACCGCTGACGGCGGCGCCGCAATGCCGGCACCATCCGCCAATCTGCTGCCGCCGCCTGCAGCCGGTGGCGGGATCGCCCCGGTCGCCACCATAACCCCGGTCGCCATCGAATCCGGCCCCGATACCGGCACCCAGGTCAACAAGACCATCCAAACCCTCCGGTCCCAGATGGCGGGTCTTGAAGGCAAACTGGGCGCCAATGCCCAGCGCCTGGCGGATTTGCGCAACAATGGCGCGGGCGCCGCGACCGCCTATCAGGAATCCAAGGCGCGCATCACCGCCCGCCTGCAGATCGGCACCACCAAGGGCAATCCTGAGCTGGTGAGCGAGTGGAATTCCGCCCAGACCTCGCTCGACACCGTGTCGGCCAACATCAATCAACTGAGCGCGCTGGGCACCGATGTGACCGGCGATTCTTCCACCGCCCATTTCGCGCTGGATCAGATCAGCGCCACCTTCAATGTCTCGGGCGCGGTGGATGAAGACCATCGCCAGCTGCAATTGCTGGAAGACGAAACCAACCAGACCATCGTCTTGATCGACCGGTTGTTGAAAGAAGTCTCCGACAATGTGCAGCGCCAGACGGCCTATGTCGCCAATGAGCGCAGCAATCTTTCGATCTTGTCCAACTCGATCAAAAGCGGCGAGCTCTATGGCGGCACGCCGGGCCTGACCGCCGCCGCGGCCAGCAACAATCTGCAATTCGCCTCCAGCGGCACGCCGCTGGTGGTGGTGCGCTTCGATCGTCCCAATGTCGATTATCAGCAGGTTCTGTATGCCGCGCTGAATCAGGCGCTGCAATCGCGCCCCAATGCCAATTTCCAGGTGGTGGCGGTGTCGCCCACACGCGGCAATGCGGCTTCCGTGCAAATGGCCCAGACCACGGCGCGCCGCCATGCCCAGGATGTGATGCGCTCCATGACCGATATGGGCGTGCCGGCTTCGCGGATGAATGTGGCCTCGTCCACCGATCCGGCGGCGGCGTCCAGCGAAGTGCGCGTGTTTATTCGCTGAGAAGAAAAAAGTATTCTTGAAAAAGTCCGCCCTCACCGGCGGGCTTTTTTTGTTTCAGGCTTTCGTCGCAACCACGAAGAGACGCTGAAACGGAAACAAGGTCGCGCCATCGGCGCGCCGCGGATAGGCCGCGTTCAGTTTTGCTTTGTAGGCGGCGATGAAGGCTTCCCGGTCCGCGCCGTCCAATGCCTGCACATAAGGACGCAGCGCCGTGCCAGAGATCCAGCGATACACCGCATCTTCGCCTTCCATCACTTGCAGATATTCGGTCTGCCAGATATCGAGCGCGGACGCGTGCCGCTTGAGGATGCCGTAATAAAGTTCCGGCCTGCCGCGTTCGGTTTCACGGATAGCCTCGAGCTTTCTCTTCCAGCGCGGATCGGCGGCCGTCTCCCAGAGCAGGACATGGCTGGGCGCATCGAAATTCACCGGCACCTGAAAAGCGAAAACGCCGCCCGGTTTGACGAAGCCCATCAGCCGGGGGAACAGGGCGGCCTGGTCCGGTACCCATTGGAAGGTGGCGTTGGAGAAAATCACGTCATAGGACGCCGCTGGAGCCCAGTTGGCGAGGTCCGCCAGCACCCACCCGGCCGGTACCCCGCTGGCCCGGGCCTGGGTCAGCATTTCGGCGGAACTGTCCAGCCCTTCCAGTTGGGCGTCCGGCCAGCGGGCCGCCAGGAGAGCGGTGGAATTGCCCGGACCGCAGCCCAGATCGATCACCCGGGCCGGGCGCTCCACGGGAACCCGGGCCAGGAGTTCGGCGGCGGGCCGGGTGCGCTGGTCGGCAAACGCCAGATAAGTGCCGGGATTCCAGGTCATGGCGGGCTGCTTTTCTTTGTTTGTCGCGGTTCCGGACGGAAAACCGTAAACACTTTTCCTGGAACCGCTCCAGGCCCAAACCCCTTGTTCCGGCGATTGTTATTTAATTGCCGGGCTGGGAAGCCGGCGGTTGACAGAGCCGGCCGGGAGCCATAGAAACCGCGCTCTTTTTCGCCAGAGGACGCCATGAAGCGCACCTATCAGCCGAGCAAAATCGTGCGCAAGCGCCGCCACGGCTTCCGTTCGCGTATGGCGACCGCGGGTGGCCGCAAGGTCCTGGCCCGCCGCCGCGCCCATGGCCGCAAGAAACTCTCCGCCTGATTCCGCCGGCGCGGCCCCAAAGCTGCGCATCGACCATCTCCGCAAACGCGCCGATTTCCTGGCGGCGGCCCGGCACATGCGCAAGGTCTGCGGCGCCGTAACCCTGGAAATGGCCCCCACCCCGCCCGACCAGATTCATGGTCCCCAAACCATGCGGCTAGGCTTCACCGCCAGCAAAAAGATCGGCAATGCGGTGGCGCGCAACCGCGCCAAGCGCCGGCTTCGGGCTGCGGCCTATGCGCTTCTTCCCCTTTCAGGGCGGGCCGGCCATGACTATGTTCTCGTCGCCCGCGCGGGCATTCTGGTCCGCGATTTTGCCGCTTTGAAAGACGATATCGCCGAGGCGGCGCGGGCCGCGCATCGGAAACTGGATGCCCAATCCGCCCCGGACCGGGCCTGAGGAAGATATGACGCGCCTTGTGATCTTTGCCCTCAGCGCGCCGATCCATTTCTATCGCCGCTTCATTTCGCCGTTCAGCCCGCCCTCCTGCCGCTTCCAGCCCACTTGCTCGGCCTATGCGCTGGAGGCGATCCAGGCCCATGGCCCCGTGCGCGGCCTCAGCCTGGCCGTGCGCCGCATCCTGCGCTGCCATCCCGTCACCTGGCTCGGCGGCTCGTCCGGCTTCGATCCGGTTCCCCACAAACATCCTCACGCGTGAAAATTCTTCCATGAACGGCAATCGCAACAACATGTTTCTCGCTATCGCCTTGTCGGCGATGGTGATCTTTGCCTGGCAGTATTTCGTGGTCACGCCGCAGATGAAGGCCGATCAGGCCCGTCAGGCGCAATTGGCTAAAGAGGCAAAGAAGCAGCCGCAGGCCGCGCAGCCCAATGCCGCACCCGGCACGGTGCCGGGCATGCCCGGCGGCGTCACCGTTCACATGTCGCGGGACGCCGCGCTCAAGCAGGGCGGCGCGCGCATTATGATCGACAGCCCCCTGCTGGACGGCTCGATCGCGCTCAAGGGCGGCAAGCTCGACGATCTTCGCCTGAAGAAATACCACGAGACGTTGGACCCCAAGAGCGCGGAGATCGTGCTTCTGGCGCCCAAGGGCACGGACTATCCTTATTACGCGCAGTTCGGCTGGATCGGAAAGAATGTGCCCACCGATCAGACGGTGTGGTCGCAACAGGGTGACGGTACCTTGTCGCCCGGTCATCCGGTGACCCTCACCTGGGACAATGGCCAGGGCCTCACCTTCACCCGCGTCATCGCGGTCGACGAACAATATATGTTCAGCGTCACCGACAGCGTGAACAACACCAGCGGCGCGGCGCAGACGCTTTATCCCTTCGCCTATGTGGCGCGCGAAGGCGTGCCCAAGGAGCAGACCAGCTGGGTGCTGCATCAGGGCTTTGTCGGCGTGGCGGAAGGCAGCGAAGTCGACGCCAAGTATGACGACTTCAAGGAAGACGGCACCCCGCCCAAGACCTTCTCATCCACCGGCGGCTGGGTCGGCATCACCGACAAATATTGGATGGCAGCCGTCATCCCGCCCCAGGGCGAGACTTATAACGGCGCTTATCTGGGCTCCAAGCTGGGCAACGACAAAGCCTATCAGGCCAATTACCGCCTCGGCGCGCGCATCGTCGCGGGCGGCGCCCAGGTAGCGGTCAAGCACCAGCTTTTCGCCGGCGCCAAGGTGGTCGATATCCTGCGCGGCTATCAGAAGTCGCAGAATATCGCGCGCTTCGACAAGGCGGTGGATTGGGGCTGGTTCTGGTTCCTCACCCAGCCTCTGTTCTGGCTGCTCGACATCTTCAACAAATATATCGGCAATTTCGGCATCGCCATTCTGATGCTGACGGTGGTGGTGAAGATCCTGTTCTTCCCCCTGGCCAACGCCTCGTTCAAATCCATGAGCCGGATGAAGAAAGTCCAGCCCTATATGGAAGAGATCAAGAAGGCGCATAAGGACGATCCGCAGCGCCAGCAGCAGGAAATGATGGCGTTGTACCGGCGCGAGAAGGTCAACCCGCTCACCGGCTGCTTGCCGATGCTGATTCAGATTCCGGTGTTCTTCTCGCTCTACAAGGTTCTGTTCGTCACCATCGAAATGCGCCAGGCGCCTTTCTATGGCTGGATCCATGACCTGTCGGCGCCCGATCCCACCTCGATCCTCAATCTGTTCGGGCTCTTGCCGTATCACATTCCGGCTTTCATTCCGGCCTATCTGTCGATCGGCATCTGGCCGATCCTGATGGGCGTAACCCAGTTCGTTCAGACCAAACTCAATCCGGCGCCGGCCGATCCGGTGCAGGCCAAGATGTTCACCTTCATGCCCCTGATCTTCACCTTCATGTTCGCCACTTTCCCGGCGGGCCTGGTGATCTATTACACCTGGAACAATCTTCTGTCGGTGGCGCAGCAATATTACATCATGCGCAAGGAAGGCGTCGAAGTGCATCTGTTCGAGAATCTGAAATTCGCGAAAAAGAAGGCCTGACAGTGAGCGCGGATGCGGAATTCGCGCGCAAGCTGTTCGCGGGGCCTTGCGATTTCTTCTGGGGCACCGGCGACATCAAAAGCCTGCCGCCGGAAGGCCTGCCGGAAATCGCCTTTGTCGGACGCTCCAACGCCGGCAAGTCCAGCCTGATCAACGCGCTGACCGGCCGCAAGACCGTGGCCCGGGTCAGCCACACGCCGGGCCGTACCCGCGAGATCAATTTCTTCAATCTCGGCGGCAAGCTCAACCTGGTCGACCTGCCCGGCTATGGCTATGCCAAAGCGTCCAAGGAACTGGCGATGGAGTGGCAGAACACCATCTTCGCCTATCTCGCCGGACGTGCTTCGCTGCGCCGCGTGGCGCTTCTGATCGACAGCCGCCGGGGCGTGATGGACACCGATCTGGCGGTGATGGAATTGCTGGACCGCACCGCGGTCTCTTACGGCCTGGTCCTCACCAAGACGGACGAACTCAAGCCCGCTGAGGTGGAGGATGCCCTTGCCGCCGCCGCCATCGAGGCGCGCCGACACACCGCCGCGCTTGAAGAACTGCATGCCACGTCTTCCCGCGATGGTACAGGATTAACGGGACTGCGCCAGAGTCTTGCCGGTTTAGCTTCTTAAGCCTTGGCCGAGAATTTCTTCCCCGCGCGGTGAAGCCGCTGGCGGGGGAAGATGTCTGCTAGCGGGCTTGCCCGCGTGACAGATAGATGGGGGCCAGATTTAAGAGGGTTGGCGCAACGCGCCAACCCGCGTATAACGCGCCGATTTCATAGGCTTCCCCAGATGGCGGACGAGGGCGAGGAAAAGAATCTGCGGCTGATGGCGCGCTGGCGCCAGACCGGCCGCGTTCTGGTCGAAGCCCTGCCCTTTATTCTCAAATATGACCAGAAGACCATCGTGGTGAAGTATGGCGGCAACGCCATGACCGGCTCCGGCGGCACCGACGATTTCTCCCAGGACATCGTCCTGATGAAACAGACCGGCATCGATCCGGTGGTGGTGCATGGCGGCGGCCCGCAGATCGGCGCCATGCTCAAGAAGCTCGACATCCAGTCGCGCTTCATCGACGGGCTGCGCGTCACCGACGAAGCGGCGGTCGAAGTGGTCGAGATGGTGCTGACCGGCTCGATCAACAAGCACATCGTCACCGCCATCAACGCGGCGGGCGGCCGCGCCGTGGGTCTGTCCGGCAAGGACGGCAATATGGTGGTGGCCCGGAAACTGGCGCTGACCAAGACCGACCCGGTGTCCGGCAAGGTCACGGTCGAGGATCTGGGCTTTGTCGGCGAACCGGACGCCATCAATCCCGAAATCCTCTACACCATGATGAAGTCGGAGATCATCCCGGTGATCGCACCCATCGGTGTGGGCCCGAAGGGCGAGACCTACAACATCAATGCCGACACGGTGGCGGGCGCCGTGGCAGGCGCCGTCAAGGCCGAACGCCTGGTGCTGCTCACCGATGTCGAGGGCGTGCTGGACAAGGATAAGAAGCTGATCGCGCACCTCACGGTGAGCGAGGCGCGCGCCTTGATCCAGGACGGCACCATTTCGGGCGGCATGATCCCCAAAATCTCGACCGCCATCGAAGCGGTCGAGGCGGGCGTCAATGCCGCCGTGATCCTGGACGGGCGGATTCCCCATGTGCTGCTGCTCGAACTTTTCACCGAGCATGGCGCCGGAACCCTGATCACCGCCGGTTGACAGGCGATGCGGCGCTGGCTGGCAGCTTTGGCGGTGCTGGCGGCGGGCTTAGGTATTGCAAGCCCGGCCGAAGCCGCGCTCAAGCTCTGCAATCGCACCAGCTATATTCTTTATGCGGCGACGTCTTCGGTGGCGGGCAACGGCTCGGACACCCAGGGCTGGACCCGCATCGCGCCCGGCGATTGCCAGATCGCCCGCCCGGAAAAACTCTCTTCGCAAAGCTATCTGGTCTATGCGCGCTCGGCGCTGGCGCATTCGGGGCCGGAGCGCGCCTGGGGCGGGGATTTTCCGCTGTGCGTGAAGGACGCCAATTTCACCCTGAAACGGCGGGGCGCCACGGCCAATTGCACGGGCGATGTGTTCGCGGTGCCTTTCGCCACCATCGAAACCCATAACCGGCCCGACTGGACCATGACCTTCGACGATCAGCCGCACTATGGCGCCCTGGAGGCGGCGCAGCTGGCGGGGGTCAAGCGGCTGTTGAAAGACAATGGCTACAAGATCGCCGCCATCGACGCCAAGCCTGACAAGACTACCGGCGCGGCGCTGGAGGATTTCCGCAAGAAAATGAAATTCGCGGAGCGCGCGGGCAATGCCGAACTGTTCGCGGCCCTGGAAGCCGAGGCGGCCAAACGCGGCACGCCGCAAGGCTATACCGTCTGCAACGATGACGGCGCGGATGTGATGGCGGCGGTTGCCGAGCCGGCCGGGACCGATTTCGTCACCCGCGGCTGGTGGCACATCGCGGGCCATGCCTGCGCCCGCATGATCACCGCGCCCCTGAAGAGCGCGGCGGTGTGGCTTCTGGCCCAGAAGCCCGGCGGCGCCATCACGGTGTCCGGCGCGGACCAATTTTGCGTCACAAGCGAAGAATTCGAAATCAAGGGCCGCAAGGATTGCGCGCAACGCGGATACACGGAAGCGGGATTTGCCCGCACCCCCACGCGCGGCAAAAGCGGCCTGGTGGTGCATATCAATGAAAGCGGCTTGGTGGCGCCGTAGAATCCGATTCAAATGCTGGTCGTTACCCAATTTGTCATGGCCCATCGGAGTGTGGGCCATCCAGTTGAACCGCATTCTCTGTTAGCCGATGTGCCTATGTCACCTGGATGGCCCGGATTCCCGGGCCATGACAAATTCGGCATCTTGTCCGGCAAGCATGATCTTTCGAGATTCATGGCGTTAGGGTATTGGCGCTGCACACTTTCCGGATCGCGCGGTTTGGCTTACACGCGACCTTTCAAAAACGTCGCGCTACGCTGTCGCTGGCGACCACACTTTTTGGGTCGCGCTCAAGCCGGAATATCGAAATAGGCGAGATGCCAGCGCATCTCTTCCTTGCTCAAGGGGAAATTGATTCCGCCCCGCGCGGGCAAAAGCTCGCGGCCGGTCAGCTTCATCACCGACGTCTGGATCTTGAACGCCGTGCGCATGCTCAGATGCGCGCGCCAGGCCAGCGCCACCACCGGCTTGGCCCCGCGTTGGCTGAGAATCTTGCGCACCGTGGCTTCGGGCACCTGCGCTAGCGCCGCCAGCGCCAGGGTGACGGTTTCGCGGCTGCCGGCGGTGGCCGCATTTTCGACAAAGCCGTCATCGAGCGTGCCGCCGGCTTTGGCCGCGGCCACGATCTCAGCCGCGCTGTCGGCGCCGCTTTCCGTATCGCCCTGCTCCAGTCGCGCCCGCAGGCGCCGGTTCAAATGCGCGCGGGTTGCGTCGCTGAGATCGCCCCGTGCCACCAGCTGTTCCAAAAGCGAGGCGCCGACAAAGCTGCCGATGCGACGGATGGCGCGCGCCGACAGGTCCGCGCGCATTACCAGCGGCTGATGCCAGCTTTCGATGGTCTCGGCTTCTTCCACGATGCGGTCCAAAGTCTCCTTGCGCATCCGGGCGTCGGGATTGACCAGAAGCGCCGCCACCGCGGACACGTCCAGCGACTGGACCAAGGCGTCGCTGACCTCTTCGCTCAAGGGGCGGCGGCGCGCGACGGCGGCCAGGATCTGACGCACCTGGCCGCCCGCGATGATCTCCATCAGATCGGCGTCGGACAGAAGCGGCGAATATTCCAGGATCGGCGCCGCCACCAGATCCTCGACGTCATTCGCCAGGCGGAGCGCGACTTCACGTGGAATGCAGTCCAGATGCTTGATCTCATCCGCCAAGATGGCGCGCACACGGATGGCGGTATCGCGCGCCAGCACTTCCAGAGTAGCGAGGGTAAGCGCCACGGCTTCCGCGCTTTCACGGGCTTTCAGGCCCGGCATCAGGCGGGCGATCTTGGCGGCGAGTTCCGCGCGCACATCCTCGTCGGTGTCGTCGGCCAGAAGCCGGTTGATCCGTGCGGGCGTGGCGGGATTGGCGGCGACGGCCTGGCGCGTGGCAGGGGCGCCATGTTCGGCGAGATACTCGAACACGGCGGAGCCTACATCCGCGTTGCGGATGATGTAGTCCTCGCTTTCGCGGGCGCGCAATTCCAGAATGTCCAACGCTTCGCGCGGGTCCATTGTTTCGCGCTGGTCCGCGCGCGCATCGTCGCGCTCCGGCGCCGGCGCATAGGATGTGCGGCCGCTTGGGGCTTTCTTCATCGGCTTCTCCGCTCGCCGGAGTGTCGGGGCCGGAATTTAAGGACCGCTAAACAGCCATGGTTGCACGCGCGTTAACGTGGCTTGCACCCTGGGCAGCGAGCCGTCATGGTTCGCCGATGACCCCGGCCCCAGCCCCGCCCTCGGCGCAAAACGCGCCCGATTTCAGTCATGTCCGGGACTGGATCTTCGATCTCGACAATACGCTGTACCGGGCCGACAACGGCATCTTCGCCCAGATCGATGCCAATATGACCCGCTTCGTGGCCCGGCTCCTGGACATGGAGCCCGACGCAGCCCGCCGGGTGCAAAAGCAGCTCTACCGCGATCACGGCACCACCCTGGCGGGGCTGGTGGCGGTTCATGGGATCGATCCGGAGCCCTATCTGTCCTTCGTCCATGACATCGATCTTTCCGGCCTTTTGCCCGATCCGGTTCTGCGCGAGGCCCTGAAGCGGCTGCCGGGGCGGCGCTTCGTCTTCACCAATGGCTGCCGCCACCATGCCGCGCGCATTCTGGAGCGGCTGGAGCTGGCCGACCTGTTCGACCAGGTCTGGGATATCCGCACCATCGGCTTTGTCCCCAAACCGGGACCGGAAGCCTATGACGCGGCGGTGGCGGCGGGAAATATCACCCCCGCCAAAGCCGCGATGTTCGACGACATCGCCCGCAATCTGGTGGTGCCGCATGATCTGGGAATGACCACGATCTGGCTGGATTGCCAGAGCGACTGGTCGCGCCAGGGCCCGGAATTTCCCGTTGCGTCCACCGCCCATATCGATCATGAAACCCAGGATCTGGTTCCCTTCCTCAGCAATATCGGGATTTGACATGACGAATGATCTGGCGCGCGCCATCGACAGCGCCTGGGATGCGCGCGAAAGCTTGGGGCCTGCGACCAAGGGGCCAGCCCGCGACGCCGTGGAAGCCGCGCTGGCGGCGCTGGATGACGGCTCGCTGCGGGTGGCGGAAAAAACCGGCGGCGAATGGATTGTGCATCAATGGCTGAAGAAGGCCGTGCTGCTCTCGTTCCGCCTCAATGACATGAAGATCATTTCGGACGCGCCGGGCGGCGCGGTGTGGTGGGACAAGGTCGATTCCAAATTCCTGGGCTGGGACGAAGCGCGCTTCCGCGCCGCCGGATTCCGCGCCGTGCCCGGCGCCATCGTTCGCCGCTCGGCCTTCATCGCCAAGGGCGTGGTCTTGATGCCCAGCTTCGTGAATGTCGGCGCCCGGGTGGGCGAAGGCACCATGATCGACACCTGGGCCACGGTGGGCTCCTGCGCACAAGTCGGCGCGCATTGCCATATTTCGGGCGGCGCGGGCCTGGGCGGCGTGCTGGAACCGCTGCAAGCGGCGCCCACCATCATCGAAGACAATTGCTTCATCGGCGCCCGCGCCGAAGTGGCCGAAGGCGTGATCGTGGGCGAAGGCAGCGTCCTGTCGATGGGCGTCTATCTATCCGCTTCGACCAAGATCGTGGACCGCGCCACGGGCGAGATCTTCATGGGCAAGGTGCCGCCCTATTCGGTGGTGGTGTCCGGCTCGATGCCCGGCGCACAGGGCCAGCCGAATCTGTATTGCGCCGTGATCGTCAAGCGGGTGGACGAAAAGACCCGCGCCAAGACCTCGATCAACGAATTGCTGCGCACCTGATGATCGACGCGCTCGCCCTCACCCAGGCCCTGATCCGTTGCCCTTCGGTAACGCCGGCCGATGCGGGCGCGCTGGCGGTTCTGGAAGCGGCGTTGAAGCCGCTGGGGTTCGAGTGCCATCGCCTGCGCTTCGAGCAGGCGGAAACCGCGCCCATCGACAATCTCTATGCCCGGATCGGCAAGGGAGCGCCGCATTTCTGCTTCGCGGGGCACAGCGATGTGGTGCCGCCCGGCGACGGTTGGACCCATGACCCGTTTGCGGCGGTTGTCTCGGACGGCATGTTGTTCGGGCGCGGCGCCGCCGACATGAAATCGGCGGTGGCGGCGTTCGCGGCGGCGGCGGCACGAGTGATCGAAAATGGGATGCCCAACGGTTCGATCAGCCTGCTCATCACCGGCGACGAGGAAGGCCCCGCCGTCAACGGCACGGTCAAGATGCTGGACTGGCTGAAACAGCGGGGCGAGAAGATCGATCATTGCGTGGTGGGTGAACCCACCAGCGTGGGCAGCGTGGGCGACACGCTCAAAATCGGGCGGCGCGGCTCGATCAATTTCCGGATCGCGGTGCGCGGCACCCAAGGCCATGTCGGCTATCCGCAGAAAGCGAACAATCCCATTCCGGTGCTGGCGGAACTGGTGACGCAACTGGCGGGATACAGACTCGACAAAGGCAACGCCCATTTCGATCCTTCGACCTTGGCCTTCACCACCCTGGATGTGGGCAATGCGGCGACCAATGTGATTCCGGGCGGCGCCTATGCCGCCTTCAATATCCGCTTCAACGATGCGCACACGCCGGGCAGCCTGGTCGGTTGGGTCAATGACCGGGCCGAGCGCATCGCCAAGGAAAGCGGCTGTTCCATCACCGTCACCCATTCGGTGAGCGGCGTGTCGTTCCTCACTCAGCCGGGCAAATTCACCCAGTTGATCAGCGACACGGTTTCGCGGATCACCGGCCAGTCGCCGGTCTTCTCCACCAGCGGCGGCACTTCGGACGCCCGCTTCATCAAGGATCATTGCCCGGTGGTGGAGCTTGGGCTGGCGGGCGCCACCATGCATAAGACGGACGAATGCGTGCCGGTGAAGGAGATCGAAACCCTCACCGACATCTATGCCGCACTGTTGACCGACTATTTCGCCAAGCCGCCTATCTAACGTGCCGGATAAAAATCTTCCCATCGGCGTGTTCGATTCCGGCATGGGCGGGCTGACGGTGATGCGCGCGCTTCGGGCGCGGCTGCCGGGTGAGAATCTGCTCTATCTAGGCGACACCGCGCGGCTTCCCTATGGCACCAAAAGCGCGGATACCGTGACGCGCTATGCCTTGTCGGCGGCGCATGCCTTGACCGCACGCGGCATCAAGATGCTGGTGGTGGCCTGCAACACGGTTTCCGGGCAGGCATTACCTGCATTAACAGAGGCGCTTGCGCCCTTGCCGGTGATCGGCGTGATCGTGCCGGGGGCCGAAGCCGCCATCGCCGCCGCCCATGGCGCGCCCATCGCCGTCATCGCCACCGAAGGCACAGTGAAAAGCGGCGCTTATGTGCGCGCCATCCATGCGCTGGCGCCCGATCTGCCGGTGGTGCAGCAGGCCGCGCCATTGCTTGTGCCGCTGGCGGAGGAAGGACTGGTGACAGGCGAGATCGCCCGGCTGGGGGCGGCGCGTTATCTGACGCCCTTGCTGGCGACCGTGCCGCATCCACGCATCCTGGTGCTGGGGTGCACGCATTTTCCCGTGCTCAAAAACACCATCGCGCAAGTGGCGGGACCGGACGTGAGCCTGGTGGACAGCGCCGAGACGACGGCCCGCGCCGTGGAAGCCAAGCTCGATGCATTGGGATTGCGGAATGACGGCGCGAACGGCCGATCGCATTTTCTCGCCACCGATGCACCGGATCGCTTCAGCCGGGTGGGCGAAATCTTCCTGGGCGCGCCCATCGATCCCGGCAATGTCGAGGTCGTGGATCTCTGATCTCACCCTTCGACGAGCTCAGGGTGAGGGTAGATGAATCTCCTCATGCTGAGCCCGTCGAAGCATGAGGATCAGTAATCGATCTTCACAAGATAGAGCCCATCCGGCGGGGCGACAGGGCCGCAGCGGCTGCGGTCGCGCGCGGCCAAGGCCTCGGCCACATCCTTGGCGCTCCATTTGCCTTCACCCGCCAACTTCAACGTGCCGGTGAAGGAGCGGATCTGGTGATGGAGGAATGAGCGCGCCGACGCTTCGATATGAATTTCCTCGCCGCGCCGAAACACATCCAGCCGGTCGAGAGTCTTGACCGGCGACTGGGCCTGACATTCGGCGGCGCGGAAGGTGGTGAAGTCGTGATTGCCCACCAAGGTCTGCGCGGCGCGGTGCATCGCGCCCGCATCCAGCGCCACCGCCACATGCCAGACATGCCCCCTCTCCAGCGCGGGCGGGCTGCGGCGATTGAGGATGCGATAGAGATAATGACGCCCGGTGGCGGAAAAGCGAGCATGGAATGTCTCATCGGTCACCGCCGCATCCAGCACCACCACCGGCGCGGGCCTGAGGAAATGATTGAGCGCGTCGCGCACCTTGTCCGGCGCGAAGTCTTTTTCCAGATCGAAATGCGCCACCTGCCCCAGCGCATGCACGCCCGCATCGGTGCGCCCGGCCCCCGTGGCGGTGACGCGCGCGCCGGAGAATTTCTCGATCGCGTCTTCCAGCGCGCCCTGCACCGACGGACCATTATCCTGACGCTGCCAGCCGACAAAGGGGCCGCCGTCATATTCCAGGGTCAGGCGATAACGCATCAGGTGAGGCGCGTGCCCTTGGGCACGGCAAAGCCCTTGAGCAATTCGCCCGCCGTCATCGCCTTGCTTCCGGCGCGCTGAACTTTCAGCAGGCGCAGCGCGCCGTCGCCGCAGGCGATGGTGAGGTCATCGCCAATGACTTCGCCCGGCGCGCCTTTTCCGGTCACGGGCTCGGCCAGAAGAATCTTGAGCCGCTCGCCCTTCACGTCGCTCCAGGCACCCGGCCAGGGCGACAGACCGCGAATCCGGCAATCGATCTCGCGCGCATTTTGTGTCCAATCGATCCGGGCTTCGTCCTTGGAAATTTTCTTGGCATAGGTCGCGCCGTCCGCTGCTTGCGGCTGCGCCGTGATCGCACCCCGTTCCAGCGCACCCAAGGCCCGCACCATCAGGTCCGCGCCCAACCGCGCCAACCGCTCCGTCAATTCGCCGGAGGTCTGGCGGCCGATGGCAACGCGCTCGGCCATCAGCACGGGGCCGGTATCCAGCCCCTCGTCCATTTGCATCACCATCACGCCGGTCTCGGCATCGCCCGCCATCACGGCACGCTGGATCGGGGCAGCGCCTCGCCAGCGGGGCAACAGCGATCCATGCAGGTTGAAACAGCCCATCTTGGGCGCATTGAGAATGGCTTTGGGCAAGAGCAGGCCGTAAGCCACCACAATCGCGGCATCGAGATCGAGCGCGGCAAAGGCCGCCTGCTCTTCCGCCCCTTTCAGCGACAAAGGCGTGCGGATTTCCAACCCGGCGGTTTCCGCGAATTTGTGAACCGCGCCTTTTTCCAAGGTCAGGCCGCGGCCCTTGGGACGGGGCGGCTGGGAATAGACGGCGGCGATCTCGTGACCCTGGGCCATCAGTTCGGCCAAGGTCGGCACCGCGAAATCCGGTGTGCCGAGAAAGGCGAGACGCAGGGTCATAAATCCCCCTGCCGCTCGCTTGGGCTCGCGGCGTTCGCCGCTTTCGCAGGTCCCCCGGACCTGCTCACGCGCTTTGCGCGCCGCGGCTCACCCTTCGACGGGCTCAGGGTGAGGACTAAGAAAGCCCTCATGCTGAGCTTGTCGAAGCATGAGAGCATCAACTCGCCAACTTCTTGGCTTTGGCCAATTTGCGCAGCGCGATGCTCCGCTTCAACCGCGAGAAATGATCGATGAACAGCACGCCTTCGAGATGATCCATCTCATGCTGCAAGCAGGTGGCGAGCATGCCATCGGCTTCGATCTCCACCTTCTTGCCGTCCAGATCGAGATATTCCGCCTTGATGCGGGCGGGGCGTTCCACATCGTCCCAGATTTCCGGCACCGACAGGCAGCCTTCTTCGAAGGTGGCCATTTCATCGGACGCCCAGGTGATCCTGGGATTGATGAAGACCCGCCAATCCTTCTTGCCGTCCTTCTGGTCCAGATCCATCACGATGATGCGCTTGGCCACGCCGATCTGCACGGCGGCCAGGCCGATGCCTTCGGCGGCATACATGCTGTCGGCCATGTCCTCGACCAGCTTGCGGATCTCCGCATCCACGGTTTCGACCGGGGTGGAGACGGCTTTCAGGCGCGGATCGGGCGCGATAAGGATAGGACGGATGGCCATGGCGGTGAGATAAGGCCGGGCCGGATCAGGGTCAAGGATCGATGGAAATAGCGGTTATCATACTGGCGGTTGCAGTGGTGGCGGGGGCGCTGATTCTAGCTTTTGCTCGCCCCAAACCGGCCCCCGCCCCGATGCCCGATCCACGGTTGGACACCTTGCTGGCCAAGCAGGGCGAAATCGGCGGCCAGTTCACTCAGACCGTCGCCGCCCAGGAAACCCTCACCCGCACCCTGGGCGAACGGCTGGAGGCGCTGGAAAAGCGGGTGGGCGAGAACCTGGCCGCCACCGCCAAGCAGACCGGCGAAACCTTCGTCAGCATCACCGAGCGGCTGTCGGTGATCGACGCGGCGCAGAAAAACATCAGCGAATTGTCCACCCATGTGGTGTCGCTGAAAGCGATCTTCTCGGACAAGCAGGCCCGCGGCGCCATCAGCCAGGACCAGATGGAGGCCATCGTCGCCGAGCATCTGGCGCCGGATCAGTATGAGTTCCAGGCGACGCTCTCCAACAATGCGCGGCCCGATTGCGTGATCCGCATTCCCAATGTGAAGGCCCGCATCGTCGTCGATTCCAAGTTCCCCCTGGAAGCGTTCGAGGCCCTGCGCAAGGCCAAGGATGACGCCACCGAGCTCTCCGCCGACCACTATGTCGGCGTGAAGGCCCAGCTCGTCGCCCGCCTCTACGAGACCATCAAGGAAATGCGGATCGAGACCGTCGACGACTGGCTCAAGGCCCTCGACGCCTGCGACCGCATCGAGGGGCTGATCCACGACGAGCGCGGCAAGGCCGTCGCGGGTATGGACACCATCGCCATCCCCCGGGGCGCCAAGCCCTCGCTCATCAACCGGCTCGAGCCGCCGGTCAGCCTGCCGACGTTCAAGAAGAAGGCGACCAGCTGATGTTCCGCCCCTCCGACGAGCGCCGCGTCCAGAAGGCTTTCGACGACACCCTCGAGGCCCCCTACGAGGTCATCGCGGCCGTGCCCGGGGAAGAGGATCCGATCACGACCGGCCGCCCGCCTTCATCGAGGAGGAAGGCCGCGTCCATGCCCAGGTCGTGGACGAAGTAGTAGCCTACATTGCGGTCCGCCCAGTCAGGGTCCAGGCGAATGGTGAGGTTGGAATAGGCTTCGTCCCAGGCGGCCACGGACACAAGCTGCTGGGTCTGGCCGTCGCGCAGGTCGGACATCTTGCGGCTGATGAGGTCGCGCTCTTCGGCGACCTGGGCCTGGTCCGCGGAGGCGGCGGCATAGGTCATCAGGCCGGCGCCCCCGGCCACCACAAGCGCCAGGATGACGACCGCCAGCGCGATGACGCGCCGAACCGCAGCC
>CALMGU010000117.1 GCA_937865685.1 uncultured Alphaproteobacteria bacterium
TGGCCATCACGTCCCGCCTTTTTTATGGGATGCCACTCAATCCGGGCCGCGACCATGACCTTGCTGTTCGGTTTCGCGCCCTTCCTGCTTTTCGCAATTCTTTCCCGTCTTTCCGCCGATCTGGCCCTGTGGCTGGCCTTCGCATCGGCCTTCGTCGTCACCATCCGCGATTTCGTGGAAAGCCCGTCCTTGCGATTGCTGGACGGCGTCAGCCTCGCGCTGTTCGGAATTCTGGCCTTGTGGCGCGGCTTCGTGGCGCCGGAGCTTTCGCTGTCCGCGGTCCGCACCATCGTGGATCTGGGACTCTGCCTGGCGATCTTCGTCTCCTTGCTCCGCCGCCGGCCTTTTTCGCTGCCCTATGCCAACCGGGATTCCAAAATCCATCACTGGCCCATGCCGGTTTTTCTTCGCGTCAACCAGATGATCTCCCTGGTCTGGGGCCTGACATTCGCCGTGATGGCGCTGGCCGATGGCGCTGTCACATTTCTGCCTGTGTCCTTTTATCTCGGCATCGCCATGAATGTGGTGGCGCTCTGTTTCGCGATCACCTTCACCCTGCGCTATCCCGCGCTGGCGGCGGAGCGGCAGGCGCGTTAACCTCGCGCGTCCGCCGCCGGGAGATCCTCCAATGAAACAGGCCGTCATCGTTTCCACGGCGCGCACCGCGCTCGCCAAATCCGTGCGCGGCGGTTTCAACCAGACCCATGGCGCGGTGATGGGCGGACACGCCGTCAAACACGCCATCGCCAAAGCCGGGATCGAGCCGGGTGACGTCGAAGATGTCTATATGGGCTGCGGCATGCCGGAGGGCGCGACCGGCAACAACATCGCCCGCGAGTCCGCGATCTGGGCCGGCTGCCCGGTGACGACGGCGGGCGTCACCATCAACCGCTATTGCTCGTCCGGCTTGCAGGCGATCGCGATGGCCGCGCAGCAGATCATGACCGACGGCACCGACATCGCCATCGGCTCCGGCGTGGAATCGATCTCGCTGGTGCAGATGGGCGGCATCAATCTCAGCCATTTTACCGAGGAGCATCTGCTCAAGGTGAAGCCCGCCTTGTGGATGTCGATGATCGAAACCGCAGAGATCGTGGCCGAGCGTTACGGCATCAGCCGCGAACGCCAGGACGAATATGCCCTGGAAAGCCAGAAGCGCACCGCTGCGGCGCAGGCGGCGGGAAAATTCAATGACGAGATCGTGCCACTGACCACGCAGATGAAGAAGATCGACAAGGCGACCGGCGCCGAAAGCATGGTCGAGGTCACGGTTTCGAAAGACGAAAGCAACCGTCCCGACACCACGCTGGAAGGCCTGGCGGCGCTCAAACCGGTGCATATGGGCGGCCAGCAGGTGGCACAGGGAAAATACATCACCGCCGGCAACGCCTCGCAATTCGCCGATGGCGCCTCGGCCTCGGTGCTGATGAGCGAAGACATGGCCGCGAAGAAGGGCTTAAAGCCACTCGGCATCTTCAAAGGCTTCGCCGTCGCAGGTGTCGAGCCGGAAGAAATGGGCATCGGCCCAGCCCTGGCCGTGCCGCGCCTTTTGAAGCGCCACGGCCTTTCCGCCAATGACATCGACCTGTGGGAATTGAACGAGGCCTTTGCCTGTCAGGTTCTCTATTGCATGGACCGGATCGGCATCCCGCACGACAAGCTCAATGTCGATGGCGGCTCGATTTCCATCGGCCATCCCTATGGCATGTCGGGCGCGCGCATGACCGGCCACCTTTTGATCGAAGGGCGCCGCCGCAAGGCCAAATACGGCGTGGTCACCATGTGCATCGGCGGCGGCATGGGCGCGGCGGGCCTGTTCGAGATTCTGCCCTGACCGCATGATGCGTTTTGCGCCGCCCATTCTCGCCCTGCTGCTGCTTGCCGGTTGCACGAGTACCGAGCAGCCCGTTAGCCCGCCGCCGCCCGACCCGCAGACCCAGATGGCGCCGCTGGCCTTGCGCATCGCCGTCCTGGTGGAGGAGCAGCGGCTGAAGCTGGACCCCACGGCCAAGGCCCTGGCGATCGATCCGGAGCTGACCAGGATCGCCGAGATTCGCGCCCGCGACATGGCGAAGAAGAATTATCTCGCCCATGCCGCACCCAATGGCGACACGTCGGCCTCCCTGCTGATGAAGGACGACGCCAAGTGGCAGGGCCTTCTGGGGGAGAATCTGGCCGCTCAGCATTATGTGAAGGAGAGCGGGGTCGATGCCGATGCCTTCGCGGCACGCTTTCTGGACGAATGGATGAAAAGCCAACCGCATCGGGAAAACCTGGCCTATCCGGCCTATGACCGGACCGGCGTGGGCGCCGCCGTCAATGGCGACACGGTCTATGTGGCCCAGCTTTTCGCCAGTGATATGGGGCTGAAACCCCTGGACGACGCCGATCCGTCCAGCACCGTAACCAGCTATTCGACCCCCGGCGCTGCCCAGAAAGATGCGGCCCGCCGCCCCCCTTCCATCCGCCTGCGGGGTACGCAAGGCGGCGGGCCTTAGTATTTTGGATTTCCCCCTCCGGCCTTCGCACCTGATCGGTGCTACGTTCGGAAGGCCGGCCGCCTTCCTCACCCTCCCCAACCAGTGCGCTACGCGCACGCGGGGGAGGCGGACCTGCTGGTTCAGCAAGCGCGAGATCGACTAGGCCGTAGCCTTCTTCCCCCGCATGGCGAAGCCATTGGCGGGGGAAGATGTCCGGTAGCGGGCTTGCCCGCGTGGCGGACAGATCGGGGCCACCAAGGCGCGAATGGCGGAGGGGGAAATAAACGGCCTATTAACGCTGTTGGCTCAAGTATCTGTGCATGACCATGCGCCCGGGCCCCGCACCCATCCACTCGATAAAGCCCCCTTCCTTTACACTATATCTTGGCACCTTTACCTTCTATAGCGGGCCGCTGGTGCGGGTGATTCGACATGCGTGCAGAACTTCCCTGGAACGTGGCCGGCATTCCGCCCGAAGCGCGGGAAGCTGCACGCGCCGCGGCCAGGCGGGAAGGCTTGTCGGTCGGCGAATGGCTGACCCGGCGCATCCTGCGCAGTTTCTCGGACATGGGACAGGAGCCCCAGCCCATGGCTTTTGAACGCACCGCTGCTTTCGAGCGCAACAGCCATGAACGGCCCGGCCTCGATTCCTGGGGCCTGCCCTTGTCCGCCGCCAGCCGGCGCGAAACCGAAGACATGCTGGCGCGCGTGAGCCGCTCCGAAGCCGAATCCTCGGACTCCTATCGCCGCATCGAAGATCAGCTGCGCAATGTGGGCCGCAGGCTGGATTCCACGGAGCGCAGCCAGTCCGAAAGCAACCGGGCGATGAGCAAGGCGGCCAGCGAGATCAACATCGCCACCCGCGAGCAGGCCCAGGCGTTCGACCAGCTGGGCGGTCATGTGATGAGCCTGTCGGAGCGGCTGGAGCGGCTGGAACGCGCCGCCCATCAGGATGGCTTGAAGGACGCCGTCAAAGGCCTGCACCAGGGCCTGTCGCGGCTTGCCGACCAGATCGGCCATACCGCCAGTCAGTCCGCCACCCAGATTTCCACCCTCACCAGCAATCTGGAGCAGCTTGCCATCCGCCTGGGCCAGGCCCGCGCCGATGCCGAGAATGCCACCCGTGCCCTGGAAGCGCGCATCGCCGCCGTCGAAAGCTCTCTTCAATTCGGCCAGTCCTCGCTCGAACAGGTGCAGGAGCGGATCGAAGCTCAGGCCAATCACCGCGCGCACGACCTGACCGACCTGCAGAAGCGCGAGGCCCATCATCTGGGTTCGCTGGAGCGGATCGAGGAACGCATCGCAAAGCTGGAAGTCCGCGGCCCCGATCCGGCGATGGAAAAGCGGCTGGACAATATCGAGCGCGCGCTCACCGGCATCGTAGCCCGCCTGGAGCAATCCGATCCTTCCGCCGCGCTGGCCGACACGCTGCGCCAGGTGAGCCAGCGGCTGGACGCGGTGGAACTGAATCACAATGAGATGATGGCCGAATTGCGCGCCGGTCTTGCCCGCGTGCCGGAGCCTCAACCGGAGCCCATCTCCGAAACACCGCCTTTCCAAGCATCCGCCTTCGAGGAAACGCCAGCCTTCAAGGATTCGGCTTTCGACGAAACTCCCGCGTTCAAGGCCTCCGCCTTCGATACGCCTGCTTTCGAAACCCCGGCTTTCGAAGCGCCGCCCTTCGATGCCGCGCCCGATTCAGCAGCACACGCTTTTTCGGAGACACACGCTTTTTCGGAAACAAGCGCTTTCGAGACGCCGCATCACGAAGAAAAAGCGTTCGAGGAGCCGGCGTTCGAAGAGCCCGTCTTCGAATTGTCGGATTTCGAAACCCCTGCCCTGGAAACCACCGAACTCGATCACGCCTCCGACATGTCCATGCCGGATAGCGAGATGCCGGCCGATCATGCGCCCGGCTTTGCGGACGAAGCGGTTCCCCAAGACGGCTTCCCGCAGGACGCCGCTCATTTCGACATGCCGCAGGATCTGGTCGAGGCGCTGGCCAGGCCGGCCTCGGCGGACGACAATTTCCTCAACGCCGCCCGCCGGTCCGCCAAGGCCGCGGCCGACGCCGAAATCCAGCATTCCGCTGGCGGCTTCAGCTGGAGCCGCCCGACCGCCGAAGCCACCGACAAGGCCGGCCACCGTTATGTGGGCATTCTGGTGGTGGTCTTCATCGTGCTGCTGGTTGCCGCCGCCGTGCTCTTGCTCAACCAACGCCTGCGCAGCGCCAGCACCGCCAATCCGCCTCAGCCCAATGTCACTTCCCGTACGGTGACGCCGCGCACTGTCGTGACCATGACGCCGACTTTGTCGCCGCCGCCGCCCAAAGCGCCCCCCGCAACCACTGCGACCCAGCTGCCTTCTTCGGGCGCCGCCACGCCGGCAACGCCTGATACCAAACCCGCGGCACCGAAAGCGGCCGAAACTCCGTCCAAAGCGGTCCAGGCATCCTTGCCGCCGCAGGCGGCTCCCAAAAGCGCGACGCCTTCCACCGACAAGATCGCCGCCGCCGCCAATGCCGGCAATCCCGTCGCCGAAGCCATCATCGGCCTCAAATATCTGGACGGCCAGGGCATCGCCGCCGATCCGGTCCAGGCCGCGAAATGGCTGGAAAAATCCGCCGAAGCGGGCCAGGCCGTGGCGCAATATCGCCTGGGCACCATGTATGAACGCGGCCAGGGCGTCGCCGCCAATCCCGCGCTGGCGGCCAAATGGTATCAGGCGGCCGCCAATCTGGGGAACCGCAAGGCGATGCACAATCTGGCGGTCTCCTTCGCCGAAGGCTCGACCGGCAAGAAGGACATGGCGGAATCGGCGCGCTGGTTCTCCAAGGCCGCGGCCCTGGGCCTGTCGGACTCGCAATTCAATCTCGCGGTTCTGTATGAGCGCGGCGACGGCGTTCCGCAAAGCCTGATCGAAGCGTTCAAATGGTATTCCATCGCCGCGGCCTCCGGCGATGCGGAATCCAAAACGCGCCTTTCGGTGCTGCAGACCCAATTGTCCGATCCGGATCGCGCCGCCGCGACCCGCGCCGCCCAGGCCTTCAAGGCGACGCCGCTCAATCGCGCGGCCAATGTGCCGCCGGAGCCCCAAGACCTTTCGGCGAATTGATCCAAGCCGGACGGGGCATTTCACGCCCGAAAGGTTGACCCACTCAGCGCCCACGCGCACATTCCCTCATCGCGGAGGGGTTCGCGAAATATTCGGCGGTTGACGGACCGGGCTTATGGAAATCTACCTGCCCATCGCGGAAATGTCGGTCCAATGGATCGTCATTCTGGGCATGGGCCTGGGCGTGGGATTTCTCTCCGGCCTGTTCGGCGTGGGCGGCGGTTTTCTTCTCACTCCGCTTCTGGTGTTCTACGGCATTCCGTCCGGCGTCGCGGTTGCAACCACCTTGAGTCATATCACCGCCTCGTCCATTTCCGGCGCGGTGACGCAGTGGAAGAAGCGCGCCATCGATTTCAAGATGGCAGGCGTGATGCTGGCAGGCGGCCTGGTGGGTACCGGCGTGGGCGTCTGGCTGTTCGCCATCATGCGCCGCGCCGGGCAGATGGATCTGGTTGTGTCGCTGACCTACGTCCCCATGCTGGGCATCATTGGCGGCATCATGCTGCGCGAAAGCCTGCGCACCTTGCGCGCCCGGCGCAGCGGCAATGCCCCGGCCCGCATCCATCCCGTCAATCACGTCTGGATCCACGGCCTTCCCTTGAAGGCGCGCTTCCGCCAGTCGCGCCTTTATATCAGCGTCATTCCACCCATCGTGATCGGCTTCCTGGTGGGCGCGATGAGCGCCATCATGGGCGTGGGCGGCGGCTTCATCATCATTCCGGCGATGATCTATCTGTTGCGCATGCCCACCAATGTGGTGATCGGTACCTCGCTGGTGCAGATCATCGGCGTCGCCATCGTCACCACTCTGCTCCAGGCCACCAGCAACTATGCCGTGGACATCGTGCTGGCGGCGATCCTGGTGGTGGGCGGGGTGGTTGGCGCCCAGTTCGGGGTCAGGGCCGGCGCCAAGCTGCGTGGCGAACAAATCCGCTTTCTTTTGGCGCTTCTGGTGCTGGCGGTGGCGTTGAGATTGTTGTGGGGCCTGGTGGTGACGCCGGCCGACTTCTACAGCATCGGTGGCTCGTGATGCGGCGCGCGGTCCTGCTGGCTTTCCTGTTTCTTGCGTCGCCCGCCGCCGCGGAGCAGCTGGTGTCCGGCGTCAGCCAGGACCTGATCCAGATCACTTCCACCTACAAGGGCAGCGACATTGTCGTGTTCGGTGCCATCGAAGGCCAGGAGCCCGGCGAGCCCCGCACGCGCCGCGACATTGTGGTGGTGGTGCGCGGACCGGAATCCGACATCACGGTGCGCCGCCGCGACCGGGTGGCGGGCGTCTGGATCAATCACGACGCCGCCAAACTGTCCGGGATGCCAGCCTATTATTTCCTGGCCAGTTCGCGCCCGCTCAAGGACATCGCGCCACAGAACGCGCTCACCCACTACAGCATCGGGTTGCAGAATCTGCAGCCCGACACGGTGCATAGCCACCACGATTACGAACCGTTCCGCCAGGCGGCGCTGCGCCATTTGACCAAGGACAAGCTTTATACCGAGACGGGCGGGGTGGAATTCCTCAGCGAAACCTTGTTCCGCGCCCATGTGCCGGTGCCGGCGGGCGTGGCGCGCGGACAATACAAGGTGGAAGTCTATCTCTTCCGCGACGGTGAAGTGCAGAGCGCCCAGTCAACGCCGCTCTTCATCGACCAGACCGGGCTGGAGCGGCGGCTTTATAATTTCGCCCACAACCAGCCTTTCGGCTATGGCCTGGCGGCGGTGGCGATGGCGGTGATCATGGGTTGGATTTCCTCGCTGCTCTTCCGCCGCCCCACCTGACGCGGTCCTTTTCGTCCCTGGCGTCCGCACGCTGGCGCTACGGACCGCTCGTCGCTCATGGACGTCTTGTCCGTCCATAGCGACAGCGTATGGACGCTCCTCGCTCCTAGCCAGAAACCAAAATGCCTCGCGTCGGGAGCCGCGAATGGTCACTGCCGACCTGCGAACGCGGGATCGCATAGACCCGGTCCTGCCCCAACATGAAGGCATGGAAGCGGCTGGCGAACAGACCCGCGATGGCGGGGTCGCCCACATCCAGCCCGCCGGTATAGGCCCCGAAAGACGGCAACAGCAGACGCGCCGCATCGGCCACGAAACAGCGCCGCCGGACGCCGCGGCCATATTTGGCGACGCTGGCCGCCGGATGCAGATGGCCCGCCACTTCGCCCCGCTCGGCATCCGCGCGCGGTTCGTGCCGGAAGATCAGCCCGCCTTCGCGCCATTCTTCCATCACTGCGCCCCCCAGCCAGGCCGGCGGATGGGGATCGTGATTGCCGGTGATCCAGATGAAATGCGCGGATGCCGCCATGCTTTCCAGGAGCGCGCGCTCTTCGGTACCCAGCCGCTCGGCGGCGTTCGGGTCGTGAAAGGAATCGCCCAGGGCGATCACCCGGACCGGGGCCCGGCGCCCCGCCACCTCCGCCATCCGCAGCAAGGTCGCGCGGGTGTCATAAGGGGGCAGGAACTGGCGCCCCCTGGCATAGGAGCTGCCTTTCTCGAAATGCAGGTCGGCGAAGATCAAGGTGCGGGTCTTGGGCCAGAAGGCCGCGCCGGATTTGTCCAGCAGCAAGGTCTCGCCATTCACGGTGACACACAGATCAGTCAACACGCATCGCATCCGCAATCAGCGCGTCTTCATTCTCGCGCAATATGTCTTCTTCCACTTCGCCCCGCGCCACCATCTCGCGGGAGATTTCCAGCAAGGCGGGAACCGCCAGGGGCGAAACCCGGTCCAGCTTCCGGGTGACGATTCGCGACCGCACCCGCACCAGCATATCGGAGAGGCGCGCGATGTCGAGCAGGCGCTCGGCAGCGGCGAGAAAACCCCACGGGCAAGCGAGTTGCCGGTGCGCGATGTCGCGCGCCGTAGCGTGACCCTTGTTCGGGACAGACGCGCGGGCGACGCGATTGCACGATCTGACCTCGCCCTGCTGCGACCCGGCAACGGCATTCCACCGAAGTCGCTCGATCGTGTCGTGGGACGCCGGGCGATCCGCGATTTACCCGCGGGTACCTCGCTGCAATGGACGGATCTCGCTTGATGAGGCGCGTTGCCTATGTCTCGGGAACGCGCGCCGATTACGGACTCATGGCGAGCACGCTCCAGCGCGCTCAGCGGGACGGCCTCGATGTCGCGATGCTTGTGACCGGCATGCATCTGCTGCCACGCTATGGCGAGACTATTCGCGATATCGAGCGCGACGGGCTGCGCATCGCTGCGCGCGTTCCGGTCAGTCTCAGCGGCGGCGATGGCAAGGAGATGGCGCAAGCGATCGGCGCCGCGCTCATCGGTTTCGTCGAAACGCTGGATCGCGATCGACCGGACATCGTGCTCGTCCTTGGCGATCGCGGTGAAATGCTCGCTGGCGCGCTCGCCGCGCTGCATTTGAACATTCCGATTGCCCACGTTCACGGCGGCGAACGCTCCGGGACCGTCGACGAGCCTATTCGGCATGCGATCTCAAAGCTCGCGCACTACCACTTCGTATCGACAGAAGGCGCACGCGCACGGCTCGTGCGCATGGGCGAACATGCGGCGCATGTGTTTGTGACCGGCGCCCCCGGGCTCGATGATGTGATCGCCCAACCCAAACAAACTCGCGCGTCGCTCGCGGCCGAAGTGCGGTTCGATGCCGCACGGCCGATCGTGCTGGCGATCTTCCACCCCGTAGTGCAAGAAGCCCACGCGGCCGGTGCGCAAGCGCTCGCGGTGCTCGAAGGCGCGCTCGGTTGCGGGGCGCAAGTCCTATGGTTCTTGCCGAACGCCGACGCGGGAGGCCAAGCGGTTACCGCGGCCTTGGAACCTTATCGCCGCCGTGGCGACATCCGTTTCATCACGCACTTGGGCCGCCACGCGTTCACGAGTTGGATGGCGGCGGCCGATGCGTTGGTCGGTAATTCGAGCGCGGGCATCATCGAAGCAGCAAGTCTTGGCCTCTGGGCAATCAACATCGGCTCGCGTCAGAACGCGCGCGAGCGCAACGAGAACGTCATCGATGTCGGCACCGACCGGGCCGAGATCAACCAAGCGATCGCCCGTGCGCTTGCAGCCGGCCGCCAAACCTTCACGAATGTCTACGGCGACGGTCACGCAGGCGAACGCATCGTCCACTTGCTCGCGAGCTTACCGCTGGAACCCGGCCTCCTCGATAAGACCAATGCGTACTGACACGCTCGTACTGATCGGTGCCGGCGGCCATGCGCGCGTGGTGCTCGATGCGATCACGCAATCCCAGCCGACGCGCGACGTGACCGTGCGGGACGACGATGCCAGCCGTACCGGTCAAGCCTTGTTGGGCCGGTCGATTCATGTACCGGTCTTTGCCCCGGCGCTTGGAGCGGTCTCCTTTCATGTCGGCATCGGCGATAACCGGGCGCGGCGCAACGTGTTCGAACGCGCGGTACAGGGCGGCGGCGTGCCGACCACGGTTGCCCATCCGGCGGCCGTTTGCTCTGCGCATGCGGCCATCGACGCCGGGGCATTCATCGCCGCGCTCGCGGTGATCGGCCCTGGCGCTAGAGTCCGACGCGGCGTCATCGTCAATCACGGCGCGATCATCGACCATGATTGCAGGGTCGATGAGTGGGCCCATATCGCCCCGAATGCAACCCTGGGCGGTGGCGTATCGATCGGTGCCGGTGCGCTCGTTGGCGCCGGCGCGGTTGTTCTCCCGAAGCGACGCGTCGGGGCCTGGGCCATCGTGGGCGCCGGGGCGGTGGTCACCGACGATGTTCCCGATGGCGCCACCGTGGTCGGCGTGCCGGCACGGGCCCATTCCGGGGATCGCTCCGCTACACTCGATTGACGAGGGAAATGCAAGGCGCCATGATCAACATCACCGAGTTGCTCGTCGATCACCAGCTCACCGTACGTGCGGCACTCGAGCGCTTGAATCAGACCGGCGAAGGCATCTTGCTCTTGGTCGATGCGGCGGGCGCCCTGCTTCGAACGGTGACCGACGGCGATCTGCGCCGCGTCCTGCTGGCCGGCAAAGGACTGGACAGCACGCTCGCCGAGCTGCCGGCGCAGAGGAGCGTGGTCATCACAGCAGACGATCGCGACGGCGCGCTCGCACTCATGATCGAGCGCGGCATCAGCCAGCTGCCGGTCCTTGACGCGGCCGGGCGACCCGTCGAGATCCTGCTGCGACGAGATCTGGACCAGCGGATCCTGCTCTCGACCCCTCATCTCGGCGAGTTCGAGATGGAATACGTCGAGGATGCGTTCCGCACCAATTGGATTGCGCCGCTCGGCCCCAACGTCGATGCCTTCGAGCGCGAAGTGGCGGCGCACGTGGGCATCGGCCACGCCGCGGCACTCGTGTCCGGGACGGCCGCGCTGCACTTGGCGCTGCGCCTCGTGGGCGTCGCGCGCGACGATATTGTTTTTTGCTCGTCCCTCACCTTCGCGGCCAGCGCGAACCCAATCCTTTATGAGGGCGCGCAGCCGATTTTCATCGATGCCGATCCGGCCACTTGGAACATGTCGGTTCCCGCGCTGGAGCGCGCGCTGGCCGACGCAGCGTCGCGTGGACGCCTCCCGAAGGCGGTCATGGTCGTCAACCTCTACGGCCAGAGCGCCGACTACGATCCCATCAATGCGCTGTGCGCTCGATATGGCGTAACGGTGATCGAAGACGCGGCCGAATCGCTAGGTGCAACCTACAAGGGCCGCGCGAGCGGGACGCTTGCACGCGTCGGGGCGTACTCGTTCAACGGGAACAAGATCATCACGACCTCGGGCGGCGGCATGCTGATCTCCGACGATCGTGCGTTG
>CALMGU010000118.1 GCA_937865685.1 uncultured Alphaproteobacteria bacterium
CGATCTCCTGCAGCCACGCGCGATCGCCGCTGGGCTGCGCCGCGAGGATGAGGAATTCGTCGCCACCAACGCGGGCGATGAATTCGCCGTTCACCAGCGATCGGCGCAGGCGCTCGGAGATGGCGATCAGCAGTTCATCGCCGATGGCGTGCCCGAGCGAATCGTTGACCAGCTTGAAGCGGTCCATGTCGATGTAGAGCATGCCGATGCGCAACTCGCCTTGCGCGCCGCTCTGCGCAGCGTTGCGCAGCAGACGGTCAAACTCGACACGAACCATGGCCCGGTTGGGCAACCCGCTCAACACGTCATGCTGCGCCAGAAATAGTGCCTCGGACTCGGCCTCAAGCAGACTGCTCACGTCTGTTTCGCTGACCAGACGGGCTGGCTGCCCGGTGACCGCGTCGAGGCAGTGCCGCACGACGACCTCGTGCGCAATGACGCCACGATCGGTCCGGACATTGGTGATCAGGCTGGCTTCGCCGTGGGCCGCAAGCGAAGCCTCGATGCGTTCGCGGTCCGCAGTCTCCACGAAGCGCTGGTTGAACGCGTCGCGTCCGGCTCCGGCGGAGCGCCGCGCCGCCATGGGCAGCGATGATGCGGGAAATTTCTTCCGTCAGGGACATGGCGGCGGGCGCGGCTTCATAGACGCCACCGTCCGGCGCCCCGGCGCGGGAGGCGGGAATCGCGACCGCGGGCGTGATCTGCGGCGCCAGGGCGAAATCCAGTTCGCCGTCTTTGACGATCACCATGCGCTCGCACCAGCCGCGCGGGGTCTTCACATATTGGCGGACGGGCAAGGCGTCGAAGAATTCATTGGCCAGCAGCAGCAGCGGTGAATCCTGCACCTCGAAATGCGATGTCCATCGTATTCGCGCGCCGCTGTCTTTCAGCCGTTCGCGCTGGATCTCGCGCAAGGTGGGGCTGGCTTCGACCAGGACCAGTTCCACATCGTCCAGAAATCCCGGCACCCGTTTGAGGGCGCGCAGCGCGTCCGCCATCAAGGTTCCGCGGCCGGGCCCCAATTCGACCAGTCTGGTGTTTTTCGGGCAGCCCTGATCCATCCAGACCTGGCCGCACCACAGGCCCAGCATTTCGCCGAACATCTGGCTGATTTCCGGCGCGGTGATGAAATCGCCGCCGCGGCCGAAGGGATCGCGGGTGGCGTAATAGCCGCCTTGGGCATCATGCAGCGCCAAGGTCATGAACTGCGCCACCGAGATCGGGCCTTGCGCCGCGATCAGGGCCGCAATGCGCTCACCGAGCGCGTTCATTTTTCGGCTTGAAGGCGATGGCGATCAGGACCGCCGCGCCCAGCCAGACCGGGATCGACAGCGCCATGCCCATGCTGACGGGGCCAAGAAATGGCGCGTCGGGCTCGCGGAAGAATTCGCTGATGAAGCGGAAGGTGCCATAGCCCAGGAAGAAGATGCCCGAAATCAGGCCGGGCCGGTTCTGCGCGCGGAAGACGCGAAGCGCGACCTGCACGATGATGAAGAGAAGAATGCCTTCCAGCGCCGCTTCATAAAGCTGGCTGGGATGGCGGGGCAAAGGCCCGCCCCGGGGAAAGATCATCGCCCAGGGCACATCCGTGACCCGGCCCCACAATTCACCATTCACGAAATTGGCCAGGCGGCCGAAGAACAGGCCCATGGGCGCGAACGCGCAGACCAGATCGGCCACGGACAGGAAGGGCAATTTGTTCTTGCGGCAGAACAGCCAGACCGCGATCACCACGCCCAAGAGGCCGCCGTGAAACGACATGCCGCCTTCCCAGGCGGCGATCAGCTTCAGGGGATTGGTGACAAAAGCGTAAGGCAGGCCCTGGCAGAAGGCGGCATCGGGCGAGACGCTGCACAGGCCGATGCCATAGATCAGGTCCCAGCCCAGCCGCCCGCCCAGGATGACGCCGAACGTGCCCCACACGACCAAATCGCCGATCTGCTCGTCGGTGGCGGGGGGGCGGCCATTGAAGGGCGGATCGGTCCACAGCGATTTGTTGCGCATGGCCCGCGCCACGGTCCACCAAGCGAACAGGAGCGCCGCGATATAGGCCAGCGCGTACCAGCGGATCGCGAAAGGCCCCAGCTGCACCAGCACCGGGTCCATATGGGGGTAGGGGATTGTGGCCAGGAACATGGGCGTCAAAACGCTATGCTTCGGGCCATTGTGTCAAGCGGGCGGCTTCTTCATATAGAGCGCAAGGAGACGCCCATGGCACAGACCGACAATCCCTTCCTCGACGGCATGGCCAAGATGTTCACCGACGCCGCGGGCATGGCCCAGGGCGTGCGGGCCGAAATCGACACCTTCGTGAAGCAGCGGCTGGAGCGGCTGGTGGCGGAAATGGACTTCGTGCCGCGCGAGGAATTCGAGGCGGTGAAGGCCATGGCGGCCAAGGCCCGCGCCGAAAATGAATCCCTGGCGGCCCGGATCGCGGCCCTGGAGTCCAAAACGCCGTCCTAGACTCCTTTTCCGGAGTCCGCCCGGCCGCCAAAGCTGTGGAATCTTTAACCATGATGGGGAACAAGAGTGTGGGACTCTTGTGCCTTAACAAAATCTTGTGCCAGTTTGGTCCGCAACTGCTTCGTTTTGTGGCTGGAGCCAAGGGCATGACTGTTACGCATCAGGACGACGAATTCGCCCTGGCACCGCATCCCATCGATATGCTGGAGCGCACGGTCGAGGATAATGGCTGGGCGTTCGAGCGTTCCGGGCGCGACGAACTCAGCCTGTCGGTCGCGGGCAAGTGGAGCGATCATCATTTCAGTTTTTCCTGGCGCGACGACCTGAAGTCGCTGCACATCACTTCGACTTTCGACATGCGCGTCACCGAAGATGTCCGCCGCCAGAATGTCGCGGACCTTCTGATGTATGTGAATGCGCGGCTGTGGATCGGGCATTTCGATCTTTGGCATGAAGACGGCGCCATCGTGTTTCGTCACGCCATGATCTTTCCCGGCGCGGAAGCCAGCGCCTCGCAGTGCGAAGCCTTGCTCAATCTCGCGTTGGAAGCCTGCGAACATTATTATCCGGCGTTCCAGTTCGTGCTGTGGGGCGGCAAGACCGCCGAAGACGCCGTCGCCGCCGCGGTGCTGGAGTGCGCGGGTCGCGCGTGACCACGCCTCTTCTCTTGGTTGGCGCCGGCCGCATGGGCGGCGCCCTGCTCAAAGGCTGGATCGCGCGCAAGGCCGGTCCCATCATCGTGGTCGAGCCCAAGCCGTCACCGGCGTTGAAGAGTTTGGCGAGAAAGAAGGCGATCGCTTTGGTCGCCGCGCCGTCACAGGTGAAGGCCAAGAAACTGTCCGCCTGCGTGGTGGCGCTGAAGCCGCAAATTCTCAAGCATGAAGCACCGGTGCTGGCGGAATTCGCGCGGTCGGGCGCGCTGATGATCTCCATCGCCGCCGGCACCGATACCAGATTGCTGTTCCAGGCCTGGGGCAAAAAAGCCCGCATCGTCCGCGCCATGCCCAATACGCCGGGCGCGATCGGCCAAGGCATCACCGGCCTGTTCGCGGCCAAGGGCACCACCCAGGCCGACAAGCGCAAGGCCACGGCTTTGCTATCGGCGCTGGGCGAAACCGTCTGGGTGGCCAGGGAAGATTTGATCGACAGCGTCACGGCCCTGTCGGGGTCTGGTCCCGCCTATCTGTTCCTGATGGCCGAAGCCATGACCGAAGCGGGCATCGCCGAAGGCTTGCCCCGCGAGCAGGCCGAAAGACTGGCCCGCGCCACGGTGGCGGGGTCCGGCGCTCTTTTGGCGGCGGACAAATCACCTGCCGCCGACTTGCGCGAAGCTGTCACCAGCCCCGGCGGCACCACCCAGGCGGCGCTGACTGTGCTGATGGCCGACGATGGCCTGAAAGCGTTGATGAAACGCGCCATCCATGCCGCGCGCAAACGCGCGGAAGAATTGCGCTAGAAGTGCCGCGCACCGGCTTTCTTCCCCCGTGCGGCGAAGCCGCTGACGGGGGCAGATGTCTCTGAGCGCTTGCGCGAAAGAGACAGATCGGGGCAATCATATAGGCAATCGAATGATTGCCTTTAACCCGCCCATCGCGCTCTGATCGAGGGTGATGTCACCGCCATGGGCGCGGGCGATATCGCGGGCGATGGCCAGGCCCAGGCCCGAACCGCCCTTTTGCAGATTGCGGCCCTGGTCCAGGCGATGGAACGGCCGGAAGGCTTCCTCGCGCCGGTCGTCGGGAATGCCGGGACCGTCGTCTTCGACCAGGATCAGATTGTGCCGTTCGCCCGGCGCAAGAGTCACGGCGACGTGGCGGCCGGCCTTGAAGGCATTGTCGACCAGATTGGTGAGACAGCGGCGCAGCGCGGCCTTCTTCACGCTCATGGTCAGGTGATCGGGCGCGGCGATGGTGAGCCGCTCATCGGCGACGGCGCGGGCCTTGGCGGCGGCAGTGGCGGTGTCGCGCACCAATTCGCCCAGATCGGCGTCTTCGGCTTCTTCCCCGCCTTCGCCCCGCGCGAAAGCGAGATAATCGTCCAGCATATGCTCCATCTCGGCGATGTCGGCCTTGAAGGCGCGGGTGTCGGCATCGTCATGCATCATCGCCAACGCCAGCTTCATGCGGGTGAGGGGGGTCTTCAGATCGTGGCTGACGCCCGCCAGCATCTCCATGCGTTGGGTGACGTGACGCTCGATCCGTTCGCGCATGGTGATGAAGGCCTGGGCGGCGCGGCGCACTTCGGTGGCGCCATAGGGTTTGAAATCCGGCACGGGCCTGCCTTTGCCGAACATTTCGGCGGCGCGCGCCAGCCGCTCGATGGGCCGCACCTGATTGCGCAAGAACAGGATCGCGACGGCCAGCAGGATCAACGCGGACCCCACCATCCAGAGAATGAAGATGTCGGGCTGCGAAACAGTGATGCGGTCGCGCGACACCAGAATGTCCAGCACGCCGTCCTTCACATTGACCTTGATGTCGAAATCATTGCCCACGCGGCTGGTCTGGAACAGGCGCCTGGGCCCCATGCTGCTGGCCAGGATATCGTCCAGCGCCCGGTCGATGGTGCTGGTGGCGGGCCGGGAGGGCGGCGCCAGCATGTCGCCGTCATGGAAGGTGATGCGGTAACGCAGCTCGCGCGCCGATAAAGCCCGCAAGCCGTCGCGCTCCAGGGTGGGGGTGGAATCCTCCAGCGCCGCCAGAAGCGCCACATCGGCGGCGACATCGCGCGCCATCCGGCGGGTGGTGGTGTCCAGGTCGCGCTCGAAGAACACATAGGTGACGATGCCCTGCAGAAGCACCATCGGCGCCACGATGATGATCAGCGAACGGCCGAACAATCCGCGCGGCAGGAAGCGCTTGATGAAGCGGCCGGGTCTGAAGCGGGGTTCGGCGGCGGGATCAGCCATTGCGGTCTGGCACCAAGACGTAACCCACACCTCGAACCGTCTGCAGATAGAGCGGCAGCTTGGGGTCCTCCTCGATCTTGCGGCGCAGGCGCGTCACCTGCACATCGATCGAACGTTCCAGCGCCACGCCCAGCCGGGCGCACAAATCGCTGCGCGAGAAGGAATGGCCGGCATTGGCGGCGAACAATTGCAGCAGCGCCGCTTCCGAACTGGTGAGCTTCACCGGCTTGCCGCCGCGGGTGAGCCGCGAGGCGGCGGGATCGTAAACCGCATCGCCCATCCGCACCGGCTTGCTGGCGCTTTCCTGCACCGGCGTGGCGCGGCGCAGAAGCGCGTTGATGCGCAACAGAAGCTCGCGCGGCTCGAACGGCTTGGGCAGATAATCGTCGGCGCCCAGTTCCAGCCCCGCGATGCGGTCGGCGGCATCGCCCCGCGCCGTCAGCATCAGGATCGGCACTTGCGATTGGCCCCGGATCGCCTTGGCCAGTTCCAGGCCGGATTCGCCCGGCATCATCACGTCCAGGATCAGGCAATCGAAGGCGATGCTTTTCATCAGCGATCTGGCGTCGCCGGCATGGGCGGCGGCGCTGACGCGAAATCCGTTCCCGGACAGATAGCGGGTGAGCAGGGCGCGCAGGCGCTCATCGTCATCCACCACCAGCAGATGCGGGTCGGAAAGCGAGGGTTTGACTGGGATCATGGCTGCTATTCCCGATCGCCCTTTATCTGCGCGCTTTGGGCACTTGCGGTTTTCGCGTCCGCCATGCTGACATAAGTAAAACCTGGGCAGAAACGGGGCAAGCCTGATATGCCCGGCGGACCCGGAAACCGGCTTTTGGCCGGCAGTTGAGGACATAAGAGATGGCAGACCTGATCCCCTTCGACCAGCGCGAAGGCAGCCTTTGGTACGACGGCAAGCTGATCCCCTGGAAGGACGCCAAGACCCATGTCCTCACGCACGGGCTGCATTACGGCTCCTCCGTGTTCGAAGGCGAGCGCATCTATAACGGCACCATCTACAAGCTGAAGGAGCATACTGCGCGGCTGTTCTTCTCCGCCGAAGAACTGGGCATGACAATTCCCTTCACCCAGGACGAGATCAGCGCCGCCTGCATCGCCGCCGCCGAGGCGCAAGGCATCAAGGACGGTTATATCCGCCCTGTCGCGTTCCGCGGCAGCGAGATGATGGCGGTCTCCGCCCAGAACACCAAGATTCACGTCGCCATCGCCTGCTGGCCCTGGCCGTCCTATTTCAGTCCGGAAGAAAAGCTCAAGGGCATCCGCCTGGACATCGCGCGCTGGCGCCGCCCCGCCGCCGACACCGAGCCGGTGCATGCCAAGGCGGCCGGTCTCTATATGATCTGCACCATCTCCAAGCATGAAGCGGAAGCCAAAGGCTATGCCGACGCGATGATGCTGGATTATCGCGGCCTGGTGGCGGAAGCGACCGGCGCGAACATCTTCTTCGTCAAGGACGGCACCTTGCACACGCCGATCCCGGACTGTTTCCTCAATGGCCTCACCCGCCAATCGGTGATCGCCATCGCCAAGGAGCATCAGATCCCGGTGGTGGAGCGTCACATCAAGCCGGAAGAGATGAGCGAGTTCAGCGAATGTTTCCTCACCGGCTCGGCGGCGGAGGTCACTCCGGTGTCCGAAATCGGGCCCTATCGCTTCAAGCCCGGCAAGCTGACGGAAATGCTGATGAACGCGTATGCCGATGAAGTCCGCGGCGTGAAGGTGCCCGCGTGAGCCCGGCCGCTCGCTAGGGCTCGGGGCGTTCGCCGCTCCCGCACGTCCACTGGACATGCTCGTGCGGCTGTTGCCGCACCGTTCCTCACCCTTCGACAAGCTCAGGGTGAGGGATCGCGCGAATCTTCATGCTGAGCCCGTTGAAGCATGGGGGCCAAGCTCAGCTTCCCCACCTTTTCGCCGCGTCGTCGTCGCTATTGCGATGCTCGACCCAATGATGCTGCTCGCCGCGCGCCTCCTCCTTCCAGAAGGGGGCCTGGGTCTTGAGATAGTCCATCAGGAATTCGCAGGCCTGGAACGCGGCATGGCGATGCTGCGAGGCCACCGCCACCAGCACGATGCGGTCGCCGGGTTTCAGGCTTCCCACCCGGTGGACCACGGTCACGCCGGTCAGGGGCCAGCGCGTTCCCGCTTCCGCCACCAGGCGGGCGATCTCCGCCTCGGTCATGTGCGGATAATGTTCCAGGGTGAGGGTGGAAAGATTGCCTTCCTTGCGGACATGGCCGGTGAAGCTGGAAACCGCGCCGGCTTCGCCGTTCGCCGTCAGGTCCGCCACTTCCCGGTTGAGGTCGAAATCCTCGCGCTGGATGCGGATGCGGGTCTGCATGGTCAGCCTCCCGTCACGGGCGGAAAGAATGCCACCTCGTCCTGGGGTCCGAGTTTGGCGTCCGGCCCGGCATGGCGCTGATTGACCGCCACCCGGATGCGGGAGAGGTCGGCGAAGGCATCGGCATAATTGGGACCAAGATTTCTCAGATGCGCGATCAACGACGCGACATCTTCCACCGGCGGCGTCAGCTGCTCTTCACTTTTGCCGATCTTCTGGCGCACCCAGGCGAAATAAAGAAGGTTCACGCCTGATCCCTGACTGGTGCATGGCCGGGCCGGATATGGGTGAGGCCGTTCTTGAAATAGATCACGCCGGTATAGACGGTGAGCGCGGCGGCGATCCACAAAAGACCATAGGCGATGGCGGCATAAGTGAGCGCCGGAATGCCGGGCACGAATTTGTCGGCCAAAGGAGTGAGGATCATCGCCCCGATGCCCACCATCTGCACGGCGGTCTTGAGCTTGGCGATGGCGGTGACCGGCACGCTGACCCGGGTGCCGGCCAAAAACTCGCGCAGGCCCGACACCAGGATCTCACGGCTGAGGATGATCAAGGCCGGGACCAGCCTGAGCAGCGAGGGCAGGCCCGTGGTGAGGTTGAATTGGCGGATATCGCCTTCCGCCACCAGCATCATCAGCGCCACCGCCACCAGCACCTTGTCGGCGATGGGGTCCAGCATGCGGCCGAACTCCGACCCGGCATTCAGCTTGCGGGCGGCGAAGCCGTCCAGCCAGTCGCTGACCCCGGCGATCACGAAGACCGCAAAAGCGACCAGGCGGGAAATCTCCCCCGGCATCACAAAGGCCACGGCAAAGACCGGCACCAGCACGATCCGCAGCAGGGTAAGGGCATTGGGCAGGCCAATCATGGCTGGGAGTGTAGGGGGGCAGCCCCGCGAGGTCACGTATTTTGGTCGCGCGGTCCGGACGCGGGCGTGCCCAAATTGTTGATGGGCGCCTCTGGCGCCGCTCGGAAAACCGCCTACCCGCTTCGCGGCCTCGCACTTTTCCCGGCCGACGCTCAGGTCGGATGGAAAAAGTCGTAGATTTTCCGGGCCAAAGTCCCACTGACCCCCTCGACCGTTTCCAGATCGGTCAGGCTTGCCGCCGCCACCGCCCGGGCGGAACCGAAATGTTGCAACAGGGCCCGCTTGCGGGACGCCCCCACGCCCCCGATCTCGTCCAGCGGGTTGGCGCCGATGGCGGCGCTGCGCTTCTTGCGGTGAGAGCCGATGGCGAAGCGGTGCGCCTCGTCGCGCAACCGTTGCAGATAGTAAAGAACGGGGCTTTTGAGTTCGAGGCGGAAAGGCTCCTTGCCCGGAATGTAGAAATGCTCGCGTCCCGCATCGCGGTCCGGGCCCTTGGAGATGCCCACCAGCGCCACATCCTCCACCCCCAGATCCTCGAACACCCGGGTTGCGATGGAAAGCTGGCCGGGGCCGCCGTCGATCAGCACCAGATCGGGGCGCTTCCATTTGGAGTACGCCACCTCTTCGGATTCGTCCTTGATCAGGCGGGCGAAGCGCCGGGTGAGGACTTCCCGCATCATGGCGTAATCGTCGCCTGGCGTCAGGTCGGCGGTCTTGATGTTGAATTTGCGGTACTGGCTTTTCTCGAACCCGTCCGGCCCCGCCACGATGAAGGCACCGATGGCATGCGCCCCCTGGATATGGGAATTGTCATAGACTTCGATCCGCCGGGGCGGCGCATCCAGGCCCAGCACCTCGGCGACGCCGTCCAAGAGCTGCGCCTGGGCACTGTTCTCGGCCATGCGGCGGCCCAGTTGTTCGCGGGCATTGGCCAGCGCGCAGTCCATGATCTCGCGCTTCTCGCCCCGTTGCGGGCAGGAGATTTCCACTTTCATCTCCGCGCGAAGCGACAAGGCTTCGGCCAGCAGCGCTTTTTCCGGAATGTCTTCGGAGGTCAGCACCAGCCTGGGCGCGGTGCGCTCGTCATAGAATTGGCCGATGAAGGATTCCAGGACTTCGGCCAGGCTCATGTCGGGAGCATGACGGGGGAAATAGGGACGATTGCCCCAATTCTGCCCGGCACGGAAGAAAAACACCTGGATGCAAGTCTGCCCGCCTTCGGAATGCGCGGCGAAGAGATCGGCTTCGTCGAAAGTGGAGGGGTTGATGCCCTGGCTGGACTGGATGTGGCTCATCGCCCGGAGCCGGTCGCGAAACCGCGCGGCCCGTTCGAAATCCAGCGCGTCGGACGCTTCCGTCATTTCCTTCACCAGCGCGTCCTGCACGGCGCGACTTTTGCCATGGAGAAAGCTTTCGGCTTCCTCCACCAACTCGCGATAGCCGTTTTCATCGATCCGGCCCACGCAGGGCGCGCTGCAGCGCTTGATCTGGAACAGAAGACAGGGGCGGGTGCGCGAGGCGAACACCGAATCCGAACAGGAGCGCAGCAGAAAAGCCCTCTGCAACGTGTTGAGAGTGCGCGTCACCGCGCCGGCGCTGGCGAAGGGGCCGAAATAGATGCCCTTGGCGGATTTGGCGCCACGATGCTTGAGCAATTGCGGGAAAGGATGGTCTTCGCGCAAGAGAATATTGGGAAAGCTTTTGTCGTCGCGATAGGAAACATTGTAGCGGGGCTTCAGCTGCTTGATCAGGTTGGATTCCAGCAGCAGCGCTTCGGTCTCCGACGCCGTGGTGACGAACAGCATTTCCGCCGTCTCCGCCACCATGCGGGTGAGCCGGTCGCTATGCACCCCGCCGCGGGCATAGGCGCTGACCCGCTTTTTCAGGCTTTTGGCCTTGCCGACATAGAGGACATCGCCCGCCGCATTCAGCATGCGGTACACGCCGGGCTGGTCGGGCAGGGTCTTGAGATAGGCGGCGATGCGCTCGGCGCCCTTCAGCGGGCGCGTCTCGGATTCCATGGGCGCAATATATTAGCGCGGTTCCAGGAAAAGTGTGTAGCGGTTTTCCGTCCGGGACCGCGACAAAAATAAAGAGCTAGAGCATTTTCGCGCTTCGCGAAAATGCTCTAGCGCGTGCGTTCGATCTCAACGCCAGCGGATTCGGCATTGGACAGGGCATGGAGCTTTTCCACCCGGACCCGGGCGGTCTTGACGCGGGCATCCGCGAAACAGGCGGCGGCGATGCGCTCGGCCAGGGTTTCGATTAGCCGGACATGGCCTTCGGCGATCAATTCGCGAATCTTTGTCTCGATCACGCCGTAATCCACCACCTTGGCGAGATCGTCGCCCAGGTCGATCAGGTCTTCCACCGCCAGATCGACATTGATGCGGATGGGCTGTTCCTTGCCGTGCTCGTGCCGCCACACCCCGATCTGGGCGGGCAGTTCCAGATTGCGGATGAAGACGTGGCGGATGCCGCGCGCGGCGTCGGCGATGATATGGGGCTGCTGCTTGCTCATTCACCAACCCGCACATCGGGGGTTTGCCAGATCAGGTGCTGGCCGCCATCCACCGCCAGCATCTGGCCGGTGACGGCGTCCGCTTCCAGAAGATATTGCACGGCTTTTGCCACATCCTCCGGTTCCGCGCCGCGTTTGAGGATGGTGGCGTCGCGCTGACGGGCGAAATCCTCTTCCGACTGGCGGGCGTTGCGCATGGTGGGTCCGGGGCCGATGGCATTGACGCGGATGTCGGGCCCCAGTGCCTGGGCGAGGGTGGTGGTGAGCCAATGCAGGCCCGCCTTGGAAAGGCTGTAGGAGATGAATTGCGGCGTCGGCTTCAGCACGCGCTGGTCGACGATGTTGACGATCGCGCCTTTGCCGGGGACTTGCCGCGCGAAGGTCTGAGACAGCACAAAGGGCGCGCGCAGGTTGGTTTCCATATGCGCGTCCCAAGAGGCGCGGCTGGCGCTCTGCCAATCGTCATTTTCGAAAATCGAGGCCGAATTCACCAGCGCGGTGAGCGGGCCGAGTTCTGTGGCGGCGCGGCCGACCAGCGCGGCGGTTTCTTCTTCGCGGGACAGATTGGCTTTGAAGGTGGCAGCTTTAACGCCCGACGCGCGCGCGGCGGCGGCCACCTCTTCGGCTTCGGCGGCGGAGCCATGATAATGGATCGCCACATTCCAGCCCGCGCCCGCCAGATGCAGAGCGATGGCGCGTCCCAGCCGCTTGGCGGCGCCGGTGACAAGAACAGTTTTGGCGGATGTCATCAGGTGTCAGTGATAGCCGATATCGCCGCGCACCTTGCCCCGGAACACCCAATAAGACCACCCCGTATAGACGAAGATCACCGGCAGCAGGAACAAGGTGCCCAAGCCCAGGAAGATCTGGGTGCTGGGGGCGGAGGCTGCCTGCTCCAGCGAGAAATGATGCGGCACGATCATGGGGAACAGGCTGATGGCGATGCCCAGATAGGCCAGGGTGAAGAGCAGGATCGCGTATATGAACGGGGCCACTTCCTGTTCTTTCGCCACCGCGCGCCACCACAAAAGGCCGGTGACGGCCGTGGCCAGGGGCACCGGCGACAGGAACAGGATGTTGGGCCAGGAAAACCAGCGCCGGGCGATGTCGGGATCGATGAAGGGTGTCCATAGGCTGACCACGCCCACCGCCGCCAAGGTGCCCAGGAAGGCCGCTCGCGCCCAGCGCCGCGCGCGCTCCGCCAGCGCGCCTTCGGTTTTCAGGATCAGCCAGCAGGCGCCCAGCAAGCTATAGCCGCACATCAGCGCCAGGCCGGTGAAAAGCGAGAAGGGCGTGAAGCAATCGAAGGATCCGCCTGCGAAATGGCGGCCCTGGACATCGAAGCCCTGAATGAAAGCACCCAGCACGATGCCTTGGGCGAAGGTCGCCACCGCCGAACCGATGCCAAAAGCATGATCCCAGAAATGCCGGTGCTCGGCGTCGCGGAACTGAAATTCGAATGCCACGCCCCGGAACACCAGCGCCAGCAGCATCACCAGAATGGGAAAATAGACGGCGGGCAGGATGATGGCGAAGGCCACGGGAAATGCGGCCAGCAATCCCAGTCCGCCCAGCACCAGCCAGGTTTCGTTGCCGTCCCAAACCGGGGCGATGGAATTCATCATCGATTGCCGGTCGCCGCGGTTCCCCGCAAAATTGTAGAGCATGCCGATGCCCAGATCGAAACCGTCCAGCACGACATAGAAGAACACTGCCGCACCCAGGATCAAAGTCCAGACCGGCACGATGCTCATGGCATCTCCAATCCCGGTGGAGCTTTCACCGGAGCCGCCGGGCGCCCGCCGCCGACGGGTGCCGCGATGTCGCCAGGCCCGCGATGGATCGC
>CALMGU010000119.1 GCA_937865685.1 uncultured Alphaproteobacteria bacterium
GAATCGCATCCTCGGCGGGCTGGTGGCGATCGCGTTCGCGACGCTCGGCGCGGCCGCCGCAGAGTTGCCGCAGACCTCGCCCGACAAGCACCTCGGGGTGGCGAGCTGCGCCTCGACGGTGTGCCACGGATCGGTGGCGGGCCTCGAGGCCACCAACGTGCTGCAGAACGAGTTCGTCACCTGGACGCAGCAGGACAAGCACGCGGGTGCCTACAAGCTGCTGTTCAACGAGCAGTCACGGAAGATCGCGCGCAACCTCGGCATCGGCCCTGCGCACGAGGCGAAGATCTGCCTCGACTGCCACGCGCACAACATTCCGGCCGAACGGCGCGGCGAGCGCTTCAAGCTGAGTGATGGCGTGGTCTGCGAAGCCTGCCACGGCCCGGCGGAAAAGTGGATCAAGCCGCACGTCGATCCGGTCACCGATCCGGCGGCGCATCACGCCGCCAACATTGCCAACGGCCTCTTTCCGACGTCGGACGCCGTTGCCCGCGCCAAACTCTGCCTGTCGTGTCACTTCGGCAACAAGGACAAGCTGGTCACGCACCGCATCATGGGCGCGGGCCATCCGCGCATGAGCTTCGAGCTGGATACGTTCACCGAGATCGCGCCCAAGCATTTCAGGATCGACGAGGACTACGCCCGGCGCAAGCAGGTATGGGAAGGCGCCAAGACCTGGGCCATCGGCCAGGCCCTGGCGCAGCAATGTGTGCCAGCGCGCGGGCCCAGGCGCGGGAAAGAGGCGCGGGCTTTCCATCTGCGCATCCAGATATTCGCAGATCAGCGCGGATTCATAGAGCGCGCTGCCATCGGCCAGTTCCAGGGTCGGCACCTTGGCCAGGGGATTGAGCGCGCGCAGCCGGGGATCGGTCCAGGGATCGACTTTGAGAAGACCCATCCGGTTATGGAGGCCCAATTCATGGGCGGCGATGCGGACCTTGCGGGCGAAGGGCGAGGTGGGGGCGTACCAAAGTTTCATGATTCTGAGTGTGATGGCGGGCGTGCGCCGGTTCAACCCGGTGTGAAGCCGCATCCGGCCGCTTGCCAAAGCGGGGGCGCGGGTCTTGACTGGACGTCCCTTCAAGCCGGGAGATTTTTCGATGCGCTGTGCCGTGTTGCTGCTGATCGCGGCGCTGACGCCGCTGCCGTCCCTGGCGCAATCCTCCGGCGTTTATGGCGCCATCGCTTCGACCAAATCGCACGTCCGGATGGGTTATGGCATCGCCGGCGGTTATCCGGGGGAAGGCGATGCGGTCGCCGCCGCCATCGCCGATTGCGAGGCGCGGGCGGGCATGCGGGGCGTTTGCGAAAAGCATGTCGCGTTCAAGGACCGCTGCGCGGCGGTGGCCGAAGGCGACGATCATACCGGCGCGGCGGAATTGGCCCCATCGCGCGACGCGGCCGGGCGGCTGGCGGTGGCGATGTGTCAGGCGGGCGGCACCCATGCCTGCAAGATCGTCCAATCCTTTTGCACGGGCTCAAGATCGTGACCACGCTTTCGGGACGCGCCTTGACCGCGCTTCTGATCGTCGATGCGCAGACCGGCGTGGTGGCGGGCGCGCATGACCGCGATGCCGTCATCGCCAATATCGCGCGCCTGGTGGAAAAGGCGCGGGATGAGGCCGTGCCCGTGATCTGGGTACGCCACAACAGCAAGGAATTCATGCCGGGCAGTGAAGCCTGGGCCATCGTGACCGAGCTTGGCCCGCGAACGAGCGAGCCCATCATCGACAAGCGCTATGGCGATGCGTTCGAGGACACGGCGCTGGAAAATGTGCTGGCGGATCTGGGCGTCGGGCGGCTGGTGGTGGCGGGCGCGCAAAGCGATGCCTGCATCCGCTCCACCATCCATGGCGCATTCGCGCGCGGCTATGACGTGACATTGGCGGCGGATGCGCACACCACCGAAGACCTCAGCCAATGGGGCGCGCCGCCGCCGGATCAGGTGATCGCGCACACCAATCTTTATTGGACATACCAGACCGCGCCGGGACGCACCGCCCAGGTGACGAAAAGCGCGGAGGTGGAGTTTGGGCGCGGCCCTCATGGTTCGACGGGCGCACCATGAGGATTTGGAGAGCGAGCCTCTCACCCTGAATCTCTCCAAGCAAACCCAGGTCCGCCGCCCCCATGCGTGCGAAACACGCTGATGGGGGAGGTGCCGTAGCTGGCTTTGGGGCCAGCGAAGGCGGAGGGGGAAAATACGCGTGACGCCGTCACGCGTTGGAACTTCGGCTCCGCGAATTTTTTGGAAAGCATTTACGAAGGCGCCGCTTTGCGGTGGCGCGGCGCGGGCGGCGATTTTACGAATTTCCCGGCCCCTCGATTCCAGAAGATCAACACCGTCATGCGCAGCCCGCGGAAAACCGTTGGAATTCCCTGGTTCGGTCCCGGCGATTATGGCGCCTGCCGCAAGATGATGACCGACGGCGCGTATCTGCCGGAACGCCATGGCGACTGGCTGGCCGAGGCGGAAGCGCTTTGCGCCGAAGCGCAAGCGGCGGGCCACCACGCGTTGAAAGTGAAGATCGAGCCCAGGGATTTTTCCCTCTGGTGCCGCGCGCGCAATATCGCGCCCGATGCGAAGGCGCGGGTTCGCTTCGCCAAATTCGTCGCCTTCCGCGAAGCGGGCTATATCAGCGGCAATCCGGGGCCCCAAGGCAGTTTGAAGGCCAGCCCGCCGCGCCTCAAATAAGCGCGCCGCTCAGACGATCAGGTCCAGCATTTTGCCGATGCGGGGATTGTCGATCCCCGCTTTCAGCAGCGCGGCTTTTTCCAGATGGCTGGCGGAAGCGCGCAGCTTCTCGGCCAGCTCCGGTTCGGCGGTGGCGTTGGCCTGGCGCCTCAGATCGCCGGAATAGGCGATCATTGCCGGCACGCTGTTGATGGTGCTGCCCATGCTGGAATGTAGGCACCGCCCGCCCGGGGCCGCCAGCCGGAACCCCAAACGCGGCTAAAGAAGACTTAACCAGATCGCAGATGCAAAAAGCCGGGAAATCGGGCATATTTCCAGGGAACCAAGGGAACTCTTGTGCGTTTGCTGAGGGTAATTGTGAGAGAATCCGGCATTTTACCGACGTTTGTTTCGGGGGCCCCATTTCGACCGGTGCGATTCCAAGGCCGGCCATGCCCGCGACCCGGACGCCGGCAGATGTCTCAACAAAGGAGCGTATAGATGCAGACAATGTCATGGACCAAGAAAGCCGCGATCGTGGCGGTGGGCGGCTTGCTGCTGGCGGGCTGCGCCAGCACCGACGATGTGAAGCGCGCCCAGGCCACGGCGGATCAGGCGCTGTCGGCGGCCCAATCGGCGGGCCAGCGTGCCGATGCGGCGATGTCCGCCGCCAACGCGGCTTCGGCCAAGGCCGATTCGGCGATGTCCGCCGCCAATGCCGCCGCCGCCAAGGCGGATGCGGCCAGCTCCAAGGTCGATGCATTGAGCGACAAGGTGGACCAGATGTTCGCCAAGGGCCTGAGAAAGTAATAATCAGGACGGCATGATCGGTTCTTTCAGACTGCCAACGTCGCGCGGCCCCCGCCGCGCGGCGTTTGCCGTTTTGGCATCCTCATTGCTGACATCTTCCTTGCTGGCGATCTCGTCACAGGTCGCGCGCGCGGAAACATTCGCGCTCGCCGCCGATACGCAGATCGTGGGCACGCCCGGCTTTTATGTCGCCAAGGCCGGGGACACGCTGCTGGATGTCGCCCGCGACAACGACCTGGGTTATGCCCAGCTGATGACGTCCAACCGCGACCTGGATCCCTGGCGTCCGGGCGACGGGCATGCGGTGTTCCTGCCCAATGTCTATCTGCTGCCGCCGGGACCGCGCAAAGGCATCGTGATCGATCTTCTGGGGCAGCGGCTTTATTATTTTCCGCCCGGCGGCAAGACGGTGGAAGCCTATCCCATCGGGGCGGGCGCCGAAGCGGGCATGACCCCGCGCGGCACCACCAAGGTGGTGGGCAAGGTGGTCAAGCCCGCCTGGTATGTGCCCAAATCGATCCGCGAAGAGCAGCCCGACCTGCCCGCCATGGTGCCGGCGGGCCCCGACAATCCGCTTGGCGAATATGCCTTCCGGCTGGGCTGGCCTTCCTATCTCATTCACGGCACCAACAAGCCTTACGGCATCGGGCGCAATGTCAGTCACGGCTGCATCCATCTTTATCCCGAAGACATCGAAAAGCTGTTCCATGAAGTGCCGATCGGCACGCCGGTCAGGGTGACCGACGATCCGATGCGTCTGGCCTGGGTCGATGGCGAACTCTATCTGGCGCTGGCGCCCACTCATGCGCAGATCGAGGAGATCAGCCAGAACCAGCCCATGAAGCCTTCGGTGCCCAAGGATCTGCATGCGCGCGTGCTCGCCGCGGCGGGGGCTGAGGCGAACCGGATCGACTGGCATGCGGTGGACGAGATCGGGCGGAGGCGCCCCGGCATGCCCATCGCGATCACGCTTGCGCCAGAGGGGGCGGGCGAGAGCACGGGCGGCGTTGCGGAGCTGCCCCGGATCGATACGTCCGGCGCGGTGGCAAGCTCTGCGTCAGGCGATGTGCCCGAAAATCCGCCCCAGGATGTGCCCGCGCCCAGCGCGAATGCGGTGCCGTAAGCGCGATCCGGAAAAGTGGAAGCCGGTTGCCCACGCGACCGCTAGGCAACTCCGCAAGATCGCGCGACAAATCAATAGGCTGGAGCCTGAGCGTGATTCAAATAAATGCGGTCAGGCTTCAGCGGACTTGCGGGCCCTTCAGCAAAAATTATGATCCGGGGCGCAAGGATTGTTCCATGATCGACCGCCGCCAACTTTGCCTGGGCTTAAGCGCGGCCGCCGCGCTGGCGGGACCGGCGCGGGCGGCAAGCTGGGCGGAAGGCGAGAATGCCCTGCACATATTGGTGCGCAAATCCCGGCGCAAGCTGATGCTGGTGCGGGCTGGGGTGACGCTTCACACATTTCCCATCGCGCTGGGCAACAATCCCAAAGGCACCAAGCGGCGGGCGGGCGACGGGCGCACGCCCGAAGGCCGCTATGCCATCGACGCCTTCAACCAATGGAGCCGCTATCACCGCGCGCTGCATATTTCCTATCCCAATGCCGACGACATCGCGCGGGCGCGCGCGGCGGGGCACGAGCCGGGCGGCAATATCGAAATTCACGGCATGCCGTCGGGCTATGAGGATGTCGACCCGCCCTTCTTTCCCACCGACTGGACCGATGGCTGCATCGGCGTGAGCAACCGCGCCATCGAAACGATCTGGAAGAATGTCAGCCTGGACACGCCGGTGGTGATTTTGGCGTGAGATCCGCTCCCCGGATTGTTTCCTTCGCCTTGCCGTGAATTGCTTCCCACCCTTCGACAAGCTCAGGGTGAGGTTGCGCTTGGCACCTGCCGCTGCCATCCCGTGCCTGAATTCCTCTGCCTCCGACAGGCTCAGGGTGAGGGTGGTGCTTGGCACCGCGGCGCCATCTCCGTGCTCGAATTCCTCATCCTGAGCTTGTCGAAGGATGAGGGACACGATGGCGTTGGTGCGAAGCCCGATCTGCGGCGGATTTCAGCCGCGCGCCGGTATCTGAAGCCCGCGCTGCACGGCGGGGCGGGCGAGGGCGCGATTGAGCCAGGCATCGACATGGGTGAAACGGTCATAGCCGACCAGGTCGCGGGCTTCATAGAAGGTGATCAGGTTGCGCACCCAGCCGACAGTGGCGATGTCGGCGATGGAATAATCGTCCATCAGCCAGTCGCGATCCTTCAGCCGCGCATCCAGCACGCCCAACAGGCGTGAGGCTTCGGCGACATAGCGTTGCAGCGGGCGCTTGTCTTCGAATTCGCGGCCCGCGAATTTGTGGAAGAAGCCCACCTGGCCGAACATGGGGCCGATGGAGGCCATCTGGAAGAACAGCCAGGCCAAAGTCTCATAACGCCGCGCCGGATCGTTCGACAGGAAACGTCCCGACTTGTCGGCGAGATAGACCAGGATGGCGCCGGATTCGAACAGGCCGATGGGTTTTCCATCCGGCCCGTTGGGATCGATGATCGCCGGAATCTTGGCGTTGGGATTGAGCGCCACGAATTCGGGCAGGTTGTTCTCGCCTTTCATGATGTCGATCAGATGGGCTTCGTAGGCAAGGCCGGTTTCCTCCAGCATGATCGAGACTTTCACCCCATTGGGGGTGGCAAGCGAATAGAGCTGGATCGCGTCCGGGCGGGCGGCGGGCCAGCGGCGCGCGATGGGAAAGGAAGAAAGATCGGTCATGGGAGGTCCGGTTTGCGGGCGGCGGGCTTGCACTTAGGCATCCCGCCGCCGTCCGGCAAGGCCCGGCTTCGCGCGGCTGCCATGTCCGCATTCCGTCACATGAAACCGAAGCCCGGCACGCAGATCCTGCGCACCGGGCGTTTCGTCTGTCCGGTCAGGCCTGGGTTCGCGTCAGGCCGCAATCATGGGAGCCGATCTGGCGCGCCGGCGCAGCAGGCCGCCCAAACCGGCAAAGCCCAGCAGCATCATCGCCCAGGTCGCGGGCTCCGGCACGGCGCCGATGCCCGGAACATCGACCTGTCCTTCGGTGAAGACCGGCGAGCCTTCCAGCTGCGGGAAATTCTTCACCGTCACCGAACTATAAGAGCCGGCTTGAACCGTGCCGATGGTCGAAAGCGCGCCGATGCCGGAAAAATCCGTCCAGCCCGGATAGGGGCCGCCCGTGGTGTGGAAATCCGCGCCGGTGTAGGTGAAGACCAGATCCGGAATCGCGGCATTGTCCGAGGCGCCGGGCGCCAGCAAAAGGCCCGCGGGCAGGCTGGCGCTGGTCGATGCGGAGACGTCCGCCAGCGTGGAAAAAACGCTTCCCGGCACATAGCCCGCGAAATCGACAATGACGAGCTGGTTCCCGGCCTTGACGCCCTCGGTTCCTTCCAGGCGGCCGGTATAGTTGAATTTGAAGTTGGAGCCGTCCGCCGTCACCGATCCGAGAATTGGAATGATCGAGGCGTGCGCCGGTCCCGTCAAAGCCACTGCCGCGACGGCGGCAAGTACAAGCGGTTTCATGGATGTTCCCTTCCGGTGAGGCGTGTTTCTGTTTTCGTGGTGAAGCTCTCAACGGGCAGAAGAACGCGCCGTTCCGTTCCGCTTTCGCGGGCGACGACTATTTTTCAATGGAACCGGCAGTTCCGTATTTTGCGAGCGCCGCCGGTTATCTTTTGATGGAAAGCGTCGCGCGGAATCCCGTTTTGGCCCGATATCCGCGATGCACAGAACCGGCCGCGCGTTCCTCAGGCCGGATTCAGGCGCGCTGTGCTGCGCCACAACAAAAGTATCCCGACAAAGACGCATCCGGTGATCAAGGTGGAGACGGAAAGGCCGATGTCGAAGATCTTGTTTTCCGCCAGCCAGTCGCCCATCGCGGTTCCGGCGGTGCGCGCGACCGAAACCGTCAGCCAATAGCCGGGAATGGCCGCGACGATGCCTTGCCAGCGGCCGAGCAGAATGACCGCCAATATCAGGCCTAGCCCCAGCGAGGCGTTCGCCTCGGTATAGTAATGCGAGCAGACATCGCCCAGCACCGTGCCGAAGACGCCGGCGAACAGCATGGCCACCCAATATTTGCCGTCGGTGTCCGGAAGTCCCCGGTTGGCTTCGATCTCCGCTTTCGATTCCGTCATCGCCATCCATGCCGCGAAGCCGGCGATGGCCGCGCCCAACGCGATGGACAGCGGAATGGCGGGAATGTGCACGCGGAATGCCAGATAGTCCGCGATATTGGTCGCGCCGGTACGGATGATGATGATGACGAGCCAGTAATAGAGTTCGTGAGCGCGCGTGTCCCGCCGCTCGGCCAGGAACACCAGGCCCGCCAGAGCCGCCAGAATGCCAACCCCCGCCACGATTCCCAGCCCGCTCTCATGCGCATAGAAATCGCCCAGATTGGTGCCGAAGATGCTGGCCATGGTGATGGACGCCCAATAGCGGGCATCGACCTTGGGCATATGAACATGTTTCATGCGCCGTTTTCCCCTCGCACGCCGATTGCGCGGCGCCATGTTTATGGCATTCGCGGCGGAACGGCGAGTGGGGCAAAGCCATATTGGGACTTTGTAATCGCCCGCTTCAAGGATCCGGGCGGCGGGGTGTCCGCCCCATGACGCCGCGCCGGATGCAACCGGGGATATGTGGCATCACCCGCGAATGACGATGCCTGCCGGGACAAAGACTATATGTTATCCAGGAACTGCGCCTTGAAGCCGCCCTCGTGCCGCCGGGTCACGCGGGCGAAGAAGATTCCGAAATTGAGAAATTCCCCCACCGGCGGCTGAACCGGCGATTTCACGCAGATATCGTGCGCCGAGATCTGGGACAGCTCGAATTTCACCCGCTCGCCATTGGCGCGCAGGAAATCTCCATCGGCGGGAAAGGAGCCCAAGTCCGCCGGGGCCGGCATCGAACGCGCCTTTCCGTTTGCGGAAATGAAATGAGTCAGATCCTGCAGCAGGCGCATATTCCAGCTATCGCCGATGGTGCAGCGCAGGCGCAGGATATCCTTTTCGCGGCCCAGGATCGTGCCGGTCAAGCTGCCGAAATTCTCCAGCAGAATCGTCACCGCCGTGCCGGGCGGGCCGTCATAAGGACATGCGAGAGCGAGATCGGACCCGGCGATACCGGCGACCGTGCAGGCCGTGCTGACGCCCTGGCTGAAAATGAAAAGACGAGCCCGAAGCAGGGCCGCCGGCACGGAGGAAGAATGCCCATCGTCTGTTCTGGATGCGCGATGCAGGTCGTTCAGATGCGGCATTGCGCAGTTCTAACAGCCGGATAGTGGCGATGCCCGCCTTTGATTACTCAATCTGGGTCATCACTCGCCGTCGGTGAATTTGTGCCACGCGGCGGAACTTGGCCGCTGCCGCTTCAGGGGAACGCCTTGCCGCGCCAATTCGCTCATGGCGCGGGCGATGATGATGCAGATGCGCCGGTGCGCGGAACGATGCTGCGCGTCTTTCCAAAGGCTGGAGGAGACAATGACGCCGCGGGCGTCGAGCCGGGTCAGCACCTTGCGGTCGAGCAGCGTATTGACATGCCGCCGCGTGGTTTCCAGCGGCATTCCCAGGATGGACGAAAGCTTGCGGACACTGACGGGCGTGCGTTCCACGTCCGGGGCCGCTTCCATCCCCGGATCGTTGCGGCGCGCTTCGTAATAGCGGCCGACATTGATGTCCCAGATCGACAAAATCACGAACCATTCGACCAGGTCGCACCCGTCCAGCTGCGCGAAGACATCGAACAGCTGCAAGTCGAGCTCCGCGCTGATCCGCATGATGCCGCGCGAGGTGATGGCGGGGGATTCCTCCGGCTGGGGCAGGCGCGAGAAATCGAAACCCAGATGATGCAGATCGGCGGCCAGCAGGTCGATGCTGTGCAGGCAGTGCCGCTCGTTCATGTCGCGCGCCGGATGCCTGTCGATCGCGGACACATCGACCACCAGGCCCGATTGCGGCGTCACGATGCAAAGTCCTTCGCGCTTGAGCGCGTTGATCTTGCGCCTCACGCTTTCATAGGGCATCCGCATCGCTTCGGCGACGGCCAAGCCGCTGATCGGCTGCAACATCTCGATGGGCGGCGGCGCGGACCGGCTGTCGAACCGCGCTTTGGCCTGGCTTGCGGCAAGCCGGCGCACATTGCTGGCCCAGATCGCGCGAAACACGATGATTTTCCGCAAGTCGCCATTGCCCAGCGCCATCATGCGCGTGAAGCTGCGGATCAGATAATAGGTGCCGGCAATCGCCACCCCGAAGGTATCGAGAAAATAAGAACCGCTGGCGGGAAGGGAAGATTTGGCCTGCTCTTCGGACATGAGTGGTTTGTGATAGCTATTCGCAGATCGATCTTCCGGGCGCGGGCGCCTATACAAACCGCGCGCCTATACAAACCGTAAGTGCGATTATGAAGAACGGATATTACTCAATTTGGGTATAGGATGCCGGAAATGGCGGTATTCCGCCAGATCGGCCGTCCCGCTTTGGGTAGCGGAGAAATTGACGCAGCCCGCCGCTTTCTGATCTGCAGGAAGCTTCATGGGCATGGCGATCCGCCGGATATCGCGCCGCGCCTTATGGGAGGCGTCCATGACGGGGGAAGTTTTCCAGGGCGAAGACGAGCCGCAAGGCGCGCTCGATCTGACCGGTGTCACCATTCTCCTGGTGGAAGACCTTGACGATTTGCGCCGGGCGGTGGCGAGCCTGTTGCGCGATTACGGCGCCACCGTGCTGGAAGCCGCGTCATGCAGCGAAGCGATGGAGCTGACCTTTGCCGGCACCGAATTCCAGGTTCTGCTCACCGATCAGGAATTGGAAGATGAATTGAGCGGCGCGGATCTGGCGATCCACATATGCCATCGCCGGCCGGGCCTGCGCGTGATGCTCCTGTCGCGATATGTCGATGGCGTGTTGCTGGGCCGGATGCAGCCCGGATGGCGGGCGCTTTCCAAGCGCGCCAAGCAGGTGGAACTGGCCGCTGCCATCGGCAAGCTTGTCGCGCGCTGAATAGCGCCTCTTCGCCCAGCGCCTACAGTTTCAGCAGCGAACGGTAGAGATGCGAAGCGATGCGGTAGACCACCAGATTGGCGCGCGCGCCATTGGCGGCTTCCAGCATGCCGGTGATGGCGGCTTCGGGGCTGGCGTCCGGCACCGCGACCAGATCCTGCAGATTGGCGAAGGGCGCGTCGGGATTGTAGGCGAGCAGGAATCCCGACGGCTTGAACGAAGCTGGCGGGCCGCTTTGCAAGTCCGGCGTGGTGGCGGCCGCCACCGAAGCGGCGGCATCGGACATCGCCGCCAGATTGGCGCGCAGTCCCGCGGCGGCGATGGTCATGGCATCGGGCATGGGGCAAGTTGGCCCGGAGCCCGTTGCGATTTTTCCACCGCGCGGGGCCAACTTTTCCGAAAAATTTATGAGAAGGCGCAGGGCTTCTCCGTCAATCCGCTGCTCAAAGCACGGGAAAGACAGCCGGGCCGCCATTGGCGCGCGAGATGCCGCTCAAGGCTTCGACGGCGCAGCTTGTATCGTCGCTGACGGCGATGTCGGCCAAGGACACGATGCCCACCAGGCGCTTGTCCCGGTCCAGCACGGGCAAGCGGCGCACCTGGATATCGGCCATGTTGGCGGCGATCTCGTCCAGCTCCTGGTCGTCGAAACAATATTTGATCTCGGGCGTCATCACGTCCCGCACCTTGGCGTTCGCCGTCTTGCCTTGGGCGACGCCGCGCACGGCGATGTCCCGGTCCGTGATCATGCCCACCAGCCGGTCCTTGTCGCTGACCGGCAGCGCGCCGACATCGAGCGCGGCCATGCGGCGGGCCGCATCCCGCAACGTGGTTCCCGGTGTGATGGTGGCGACGTCGCGGCTCATCAATTCATGTATCTGCATGACGATGTTCCCTAAACAATGGTTTGGATTCCGCCCGGATTCCGCGAAGTTCCGGTTCGCGGCCGGCGCGGGCATAGTCTGGGAACGGCGAAGCCGCGCGAGCGTTGCGTGACGCCCGCCGGTTTTTTGCCGCGCGATCAATGCGCCAGCCGCGCCTTCTTGCCTTGCAGGAAGCGGCGCACCGCCGGATCGATCTCAAGCCCGATGGCGCGGTCGTAAGCCATGCCGGCTTCGGCAACCGCGCCGCATTTCGCCAGAAGGTGCGCCCGCGCCGACCAATAGGGCTGATATTGCGACAAGGTCCTGGGATCCTGCGCGTCCAGCGCGGCCAGTCCGGCTTCCGCGCCCTGGGTTTCGGCGAGAGCGACGGCGCGGTTGATGGCGATCACGGACGATCCCGTCATCGCCCACAAGGCATCATATAATGTGACGATGGCGGCCCAGTCGGCGCCGCCTTTGAGGGCGCGCACGGCATGGGCGGATTGCACCGCCGCTTCCAGTTGAAAGCGGCCGATGGCGTTCAAGGCGGCGGCGCGGCGCAAGAGCGTTTCGGCTTCGCGCATCATCGCCCCGTCCCAAAGCCCTGTATCCTGTTCCGACAAAGGCACGAATTCGCCGGAGGTGTCGCGGCGGGCGGCGCGGCGCGCCTCGGAATGCAGCATCAAGGCCAGAAGGCCCAGCGCCTCGGCTTCGTCCGGCAGCAATACCGCCACAAGACGCCCCAGCCAGATCGCTTCGCCCGCCATGGCCCGCGCCGATGCATCGGTGCCCATGGGATCGGACCAGCCTTCGGCATAGGCGGCATAGATCGCGTCCAGCACGAAGGGCAGGCGCTCGCGCAAATCCTCGCGCTCCGGCACGCGGAAGGGAATGCCGCTTTCCCGGATTTTGCTTTTGGCGCGCACCAGTCTTTGGCTCATCGCGGCGGGCGAGACCAGGAAGGCCGAAGCGATGGCGGCGGCGTCGAAGCCCAGCACGGTCTGCAGCATCAATGGCGCGCGTACCGCTTCATCGATGGCGGGATGGGCGCAAGCGAACAGCAGCTTCAACCGTTCGTCCGGAATTTCCGCGGGGATTTCACCAAGGGAGGCCGTCGCCAGTTCCTCCGTCATCAACGCCAGATGCGGCACCGCTTTCTCGCCGCGCCGGGCCGCCCGGTGCGCGTCGATGGCTTTGCGTTTTGCGGCGGCGATCAGCCAGGCTTCGGGATTGTCCGGCACGCCGCGCGTGGGCCAATGCGCCAGCGCCGACGCGAAAGCCTCGGCCAGCGCGTCTTCCGCCGCCGCCACGTCGCGGGTGCGGGCGGCAAGAAAGGCGACGAGCTTGCCATAGCTGCGGCGGGCCACCGCTTCGGCGGCCGCCTTTGCCGTCTCGCCGCCCCCTGTCACGCCTGTCAGCCGGGCATCGGCCAGATCGGCCGCACTTCGACATGGCCATGGGAGGCGGTGGGGCAGCGCGCCGCCCATTTCAACGCCGCGTCCAGGTCGGGCACGTCGATCAGGTAATAGCCGGCCAATTCTTCCTTGGTTTCGATATAGGGGCCGTTCACCACTTTGGATTTGCCGCCGTCCAAGGTGACGGTGGTGGCGTCGGCGGCGGTCTTCAGGCGGCGGGAATCGACGAAGGCCTTCTCCTTCTGCAGCGCCTGGGTGAAGGCGTAATAGGCGCCCGCCATCTGCTCCATCTCGGCCGGCTTCATGGTCATCAAGGGCTTGGGGTCGGAAAACAGCACCAGCATATATTCCATCATCGTCTCCTTCGGGTTGGGCCGTCAGCGGCCGCTTCCATGACGCGCGGGAAGAGAGGATTTCGACTGTGAGAGGTGTCCCGCAGGGTGAAATCGTCCAGTGAACGATTTCAAGCCCCGAACGCCCGGAGCGCAAGCGGAGGGCCTCGAAATATGTCCACGAATAGCCTTCACGGAACCGGTGTGGCTTTGGGTCCGGTCCAGGCCCAGCTGACGATCTTCCAACCCGCAGGGTCCTTGGCGAGGGTGAAGGTGAGCTGCGCCACTTCGCGCATCATGCGCCCCTTCATCTTGAAGGTGTGGGTGGCGGGCAGAATGGCATAGGCGCGATCGCCAGTGACCTCCACCCGCGTGGGCGCGCCCAGCACGGCATCCTCTTCACTCATGTCTCTGGCCGCGCTCGCCTTGGCGAGATCGGCCTGCCAATTCTCGAAAGCCTTCGGCCCGCCCCAATAATAAGGCGCCACATCGTCCAGGATGACGGTGCGGGGGGCAAGGAAAGTCCTGGCCGTTTTGCTGTCGCCGGCATGCAGCGCGGCCGAGAATTGGCCGATGGTGGTCTCCACCTCCGCGCCGGCGGCCCAGGCATGGGGCGCGAAAGATAAAAGCAACGCGCCCGCCAAGATCATGCGTGATGTCATCGCAATCTCCCTTGATGGAATTGTCTAGGTATCGGCTTCGTCTTCCTCCGCGGCTTTGCGCAGCCGCTCCAGCGCGGCCTCCGCATAGCGTTCATATTTCGAAAGCCAGGGCTGAAGCGTGCCGGTCACCGCCTTGGCATTGAGGCTGTAGATGCGCTGGCGCCCGTCGCGGTCGGCCTTGACCAGTCCCGCGGCGCGCAGGCCCATCAGATGCTTGGAGATGCCCGATGCGACCAGATCGGGAAAGGCCGCCGCCAGCTGGCCGACATTGAGGGAGCCCTTGCCGGCCAGAAGATCCAGCATCCGCCGCCGGGTGGGATCGGCCAGCACCTTGAACAGCGTATCGGCGCGCCCGGTCCTCATTCCGCTTCCGCCAGCCGGGCCAGGGCCTGCAAGGTATTGTGCTGGTCGCTGCCGCGTTCGTAATCCGCCACCAGGTCGGGCCAGTCGGCGCGCCCGACACCGGCAAAGCCGTCGAAGGTCATGCTGGCCCTGGTGCCCGCGCCCGTGGCCTCCAGCGCCAGCGTCAGCCGCGCCGGATGCTGCCAGCCCTGGCCTTCCTCCATCCAGGACAGGATCAGCCAGCCTTCGGGCACCATGTCCAGCACCGTGCCGCTGACCCAGGTCTTGGCGTCCGGGCCCAGGAAGCGGAAGCGGCCGCCCACGCGAAGATCGATGTCCAGATCGGGGCTGATCCAGCGCCGAAGCCCGTCCTGGCTGGCGAAGTAACGCCAGACCTTGCCGGGCGCGGCCCGGATTTCAAGGGAGCGGGTGACTTTGCACGGGGCCGAGGTCATGCGGAAATATCTTACCATGCGGTAATATGTTTATAGGCTTTGGTTTGCGGGGCGTCAAGCGGGGCGCGTCATGCCGGGCCGGGTTCGAGCGTCATCCGCGATCTGCTTTTCTTTCGCAGAGGCTTGGATTACCGTGCCGGCCGTAGCGGGGGTTGCGTCTGATAAGCCGCTGGGTTGGGGCCAGACGTGAAGCTATTTTTTGCCCGATGGGCTTTGCTCGCCGCTTGCGCGTGCCTTTCCGGTTGCGCGGCGCGCAATGTCGTTCCCGTGGCGATGACGCAGCAGGGCGACGAGATGCTGGACTGCGCCGGGCTGGGCCGCCAGATCGCGGCCAATGAAGCCGCCGCCGCCCGCTTCCTGCACCAGGACAAAAAAGTCGAACAGGCCAACACCGCCCGCAATGTCGGCAGCGTGATTCCGGGCGTGGGCCTTTTTTTGGTCCTGTCCACCGATCTTTCCAACGAAGAACAGATCATGGCGCGCGCCCTGATCGACCGGGACGAGCAGCTGCGGTTTCTGGCGAAGCAAAAGCAATGCACATTTTGAAAAGGGGAGTGACTGACATGATTTCGACATCGTTACTGCGCCAAGGCGGCCGCCTGGCGATCATCACCGTTGCCGCCATCCAGCTGGCGGCCTGCGCCACCGCCGCCAAGCCCGAAGCGATGGTCGCGACCATGCCCGCAACGGCCCAGCCTTTCCCGCAAAGCCTGCAGCATGCCATGTGCGTGCGCACCGTCTCCGGCGGCGAGAAGACCAACGCGCTTTGGGTTTCCAAGGTGGACGATCAGAGTTTCAAGACCGCGCTGACATCGTCCTTGGGCGGGGCGGGCCTGGTGGGAGAAGGTTCGGCCTGCACCTTTCCCGTCGATGTCAATCTTCTGGGCCTGTCCCAGCCGATCGCGGGTTTCGACATGACCGTGACCTCGCATGTGAACTACAAGGTTTACGATCCGGCGGGACAGCCCGTGGTGCTGGCGACGGTCGACACGCCCTATACCGCCAATTTCTCCGCGGCCTTTGTGGGAACCGAACGGCTGCGCCTGGCGAATGAAGGCTCGATCCGCACCAATATCGGCCAGTTCATGGACAAGCTGCGCCAAGCCGACATTAAAAGCGCGGCGCCGGTGACGGCGGCGGCTGGCGGAAACTGACACCGGACCGGATGCGCGCCGCCCGCGAGCGCGCATCCGGCTACCAATCTAGAGCCGCTTGACCGCGATGTTCGCCCGTGCCGGACCTTGCTTAAGCCGCTATCCTTTCGCGCTGGCGGCACAACTCCCAAGCAAGTCCCTGCGGAGCTGCTCCAGTGCCTG
>CALMGU010000120.1 GCA_937865685.1 uncultured Alphaproteobacteria bacterium
CCGGCTGGCGCAGTGGCGCGGCGAAATCGGCAGTTTCCGCCTTGCGGGCGGCGGCGGCGCCAGGCTGCCGGTGATCGATCCGCTTGCGAAAGCAGGGCTGCTCGCGGTGGCGGCGCTGGAGATGAAAACATCGCCGCTCATCCGCATGGCGGCGCCGCTCGATGTCGCGGATCTGCCGGCCACGCTCGCCGCGCGGATAACGGAAACGGTGGAGACAAGCCTCGATCCCGTTACCGGCAGCATTCTGGCCCGGCGCAGAAAGCGTTTTGGCGCGCTTGTGCTGGAAGAGAGTTCCGCGCCCCCGGATGCGGCGGATGCAGTCGCGGCTTTATTGGAAGCGGTGCGGAACGATCCGTCGCATCTGCCTTGGACGGAAGACTCGCGCAACCTGCAGGCGCGTCTCAAGCTGATGCACGGCTTGGAGGCAGATATCTGGCCCGCTTCGGATGACGAGAGTCTGATCGCAACTCTTGCGGATTGGCTGGGACCGCATCTCAATGGATTGACGCGGCTTTCCGATCTGGTGGCGCTTGATCTTGGCGCTCTTCTGGTGGATCGGCTGGAATGGCCCCTGCGCGGCCGGCTTGACCGGGAATTGCCCACCCATCTGCCGCTTCCCGGCGGGCGGGCGCCGGTGGATTACACCGAACCGGTGCCCATCGCCGCCGCGCGCGCCCAGCATTTCTATGGCCTGGCGGAAACGCCCAAGCTGGCGGGCGGGCGCGTGCCGCTCCGGCTTGCGCTTTTGTCGCCGGCGGGACGGCCGATCGCGCTCACGGCCGACATTGCTGGCTTCTGGCGCGGCGCCTGGGCCGACGCGCGGCGGGACATGCGCGGCCGCTATCCCAGGCACAATTGGCCGGAAAATCCTTTGCTGCCGTAACAACGCAACGGTTCTGCGCGGCAAATCCGGGGCTTGGCGTCTTGCACGGCATTGGCGGTTGTCCGCAAGCGATCGGCGCAGTCTGTTTCGAATTTGTCTATGCCTTCGCCGCTGTTCGTATGGGCGGCAAAGCATTCACCAGCGGCATTGATCTTCCCAACAATGACTTCGGAGTGATGAGCGTAAGGTGGCAATGTGCTCGAGGAAGCTTCGATCTCGGGATTCAAAGCGCGCTGCTGCTGTCACGACGGGATATTGGGCCGGCAGGTCCAGTGCTGGCAGTGCTTTCGGAATTGCCGCGCGGCGCCTTTTGCGGGACAGTGCAAAGGCTTAAGTGCGTTAACCATGTTTGCAGCAAAATTCCCGCCGCGAATTGTGAAATCGGCGCGGAAACATTAAAATTTTTGCATCGCGGCGTTTTTTCGAAGGGAGCGCCCATGCCGATCCATTTCCAATTCCGTCGCACGTTCGCGCAGAGCGTGCGCCATTTTCTGCACAGCCGCCGCGGCAACATCGCCGCGTTGACGGCGTTGCTGATTGTGCCGTTGGCCGCTTTGCTGGGCATGGCGACGGAAGGCGGCAGTTGGTTCCTGATCACGCGCGCCATGCAGAACGCGGCGGATTCCGCCGTGATCGCCGCGGCCACCAATGGCGGCAACGCCACCAGCGGGACCGACTATGTCAATGAAGGCAAGGCGATCGCATCCAGTTACGGCTTCGTCAACGGCAGCAACAACGCGACCGTCACGGTGCCGGCTCCGGCAAAATACGCATCGGTGACATCCTGTGCTGCAGCGAACTGCTATCAGGTGAAGATCACAAAGACCGTTCCGCTCTATCTGATCGAGCTTGCCGGCTTTAACGGAAATACAGCGCTTGGCGCAACCCGGGGGCAGCAGCTCAGTGCGGTGGCGCTGGCGACGCTCAAAACCGTCAGCGCGCCATTCTGTCTGACGGCTTTGGGCACAGGAAATGCGTTGCGGGCGAACGGCGTTCCTCATTCAAACGTGGCCTGCAATATTCAGTCGAATGGGGACGCAGACTGTAACGGGCATGATCTAACGTCGGGTTGGTCCGACAGCGTCGGCAACGCCAACAGTTGCGGCACCAAGCAGCACAAAGGCGTGAGCACGATCGGTGATCCCTATTCGAGCCTTGCTTCGAACATTCCGGCCAATCCGTGCGCCGGAAATTATTCCTTCGTGCCGGCGAAGAAAAACGATCCTGCGCTTTCAGGCGCCAATAAGTGGTCGGCAAATTCCCTTCCGGCAAGCCCCATCTGCGGCGACTATCAGCTCCAGAATGATATCACGCTATCCAGCGGCGGCACCCTCTATATCGAAAACGGTAACCTGGACCTCAATGGGCATACGCTAAAGACAAATGCGAATGTCGGTCTGACAATCGTTCTGACCGGAACCAATTCGGGGAGCTATTCGCATGTGATCACGGGCGGCGGGACGCTCGATATTTCCTCGCCCACATCGGGCACCTGGTCCGGCATGGCGATCTATCAGGATCCGAACGTCGCCGCGCAAAGCATGACATATACGGGGAACAGCCCGACCTGGAATATTTCCGGCATCGTGTATCTCCCCAAAACGGACTTCACGGCGAAAGGGGCCGTCAACAAATCCGCGAATGGATTTTCTTGCTTCACGCTGGTGGTCAATACGATTCTGGTCAGCGGGACCGGCGACTTGTTCTATACCAATGCGCAATCACAATGCGCGCAGCAGGGAGCGAGCTCTCCGACCAATCAGGCTTATGTCGTGGGGGCACTGGTCCGGTGATGATCGAAAAGCGAAATCCCGCCGGACTGACCGCAATCGGCCGCGCCTATCTCGGATGCCGGACCGGCGCCGCCGCGGCCGAGTTCGCGCTCATTCTTACGCTCCTGGTCATTCCCCTGCTGAACGCTTTCGATATCGGTGTCTATGTCTATCAGCGGATGCAGCTCGATAATGCGGCGCAGGTGGCGGTTCAGGCGGCCTGGGCACAATGCGCGCCGTCGGGCAAAGTGCCGGCCACAGTCAACAATTATTGTGCCGGCCTAAGCGGAACGATGACGACCGCGGTGCAGACCACGCCATTGGGGTCCGGCGTGACCCTGGGCGCGCCCAGCGAACAATATTGCTGTCCGGGCGCCGGAACGATCACCTGCCAGGGATCGGTGGCGACCACCACGCCCGCCAATTGTTCTTCCGGCCAGGCGCCGGGCGACTATATCTTTGTCACGGCGTCATACAGTTATTCGGCGCTCTACCCCGGCATCTCTATCGCGTCTCTCTTGACCACGCCGATCACCCGCACGGCGTGGATGCGGCTGAGCTGACCATGCGCGAGCTGTCGCATCATATTCGTCAAGAGGGAGGCGCAAGTTCCGCCGAATTCGCGCTGGTGCTGTTCCCGTTCATCGCATTGGTATTGGCCATCATCGGCGGTTCGATGATGTTTTATGCCAACCAGTCGCTGCAATATGCGACCGAAGCGGCGGCACGTTATTATTCGGTGCAGACCGCCGACACGGGAACCGCGCCCCTGGCCGCCACCATCGTGACCTATGCCAATACCGCCTATACCGGGCCCGGCATCTCGCCCAGCTTTACCGCCACGCGCGGCGGTTGCGGCGCCAACGGCTTTCAAGTGACCGGCACGGCGAGCTTTCCGCTCAATATCGGCGTGGTGAGCATGACCGTCCCGCTCAAGTCTCACGCTTGTTTTCCTTGAGATTTTTGCGCCAAAACGCCGTTAACAAGACGTAAACCCGGCCCTGTTTTAATGCCGGCATGCTTCCCGCCGATCTGCTCAGGATCACCGGTCTTGCCAAGCGCTTTCGCGGCGGCGAAGGCATCAGCGACGTTTCCTTTTCCGTGCCAGCAGGGGCGGTTACCGGCTTCATCGGCGTCAATGGCGCGGGCAAGAGCACCACATTGCGCTGTGCCCTGGGCCTGCTCAAACCGGATGCCGGTGAGATTTCCTTGTTCGGCGCTCCCTTCAACCTGAGGGCCCGCTTGCGCGTGGGTTTCCTGCCGGAAGAGCGCGGCCTTTTCCCGCATGAGCGCGCGCGCGATGCCATCGCCTTTCACGGCCGCCTCAAGGGAATGGAACGGAAAGCGGCGCTGAACTCCGCCGACCGGTTGCTCGAACGTGTCGGGCTTGGCGCGCGCAAATATGACCGCATCGCGTCCCTGTCCAAGGGCAATGCCCAGCGCGTGCAGGTTCTGGCGGCGATGGTGCACGACCCGGATCTGCTGCTGCTGGACGAACCCTTGTCCGGCCTCGACATGATTGCGCAATCTGAATTGCTTTCATTGCTCGCGGCATTTCGGGCGCGAGGCGGCGGAATCCTGTTTTCCACCCATTCCCTGGCCGCGGCCGAAACCATCTGCGACCGCGTGGTCATGCTGTCGGCGGGACGAACCATCTTTGAAGGTGCCGTGCCCGATGCCTCGGCCCTGGCGCCGCATGGCGCGATCGTGGTGACGGCCGATGCCGCAGGGCTTGGCGCCGCCGCCGCCATGTTGGGCGGCCACATCGTCCCGGTCGCAGGGAGCATGGGCGAGGCGGCGCGCTGGCGTGTCGTGCTGCCGCGCCATATCACGCATCCGGCGCTGATCCGCGCCTTGTCCGAGCGCAGCGTCCCGGTTTTCGCTTTCGAGCCGATCAAGCCGGGCCTGGAAGGCGCCTTCTGGCACTTGGCCCAACGCCGGCCGCCCGAGAGCCGCGCCGCATGACAAAGGCTCTGGACCCGAAGACGGAGCGCAGGCTGCAGCGCGCGATCGATATCGGCGAGCGGCTTATTGTCATTTTTCTGTTCGCGATTTTCGCAGAGCGGCTTTTTCAAACAATCCATCTGCGGCCTTACAACATCCTGGCCATCATTTCCGAAGGCTTTTCCGTCTATCTGATCGTTGTGCGACGGGCCGCTTCGGCGGTGACAATGCGCCCGCTGGATTGGGTCGCGGCCTTGATAGGCACTTCGCTTCCCATGTTCGTAAGGGCGGGCGGGGAATCCGTGATGCCGACGGCCATCGGCACCGCCATCATGTCCGCCGGCCTGATGCTGGCGATCTGGGCGAAGGCCAGCCTGCGCCACAGTTTTGGCATGGCGGCGGCCAACAGGGGACCTGTCAGCGGGGGACCCTATCGCGGCATCCGCCACCCCATGTATGCCGGATACATCCTGGTCTATGTGGGGTTCTTCCTGAACAACCCGCTGGTCTGGAACATCGCCATATATGCCTCCGCAATTGCGTTTCAGGTTGCGCGCATCATGGCCGAGGAAAGAATCCTGACGCTAGATCCGAAATATGCGGATTACCGGAGCCAAGTCCGGCACCGTCTAGTGCCGGGGATTTTCTGAATGCCGGTGTGGGAGAAGCGCATTTGACCTCTCCTGTTTGGCTGATCGCCGAGCGCGAATTTCGGACCTATGTCGCCACCTTGAGCTTTTGGGTGGCGCTCGCCATAGGACCGTTGGCGGCCGCCGGTGGATTGATGCTGGCCCAAAATGCCCAGCATCCGGTCCAACCGGTGGCGATTCAAATCGTGAGCCAGGACCCGGATCTGGTCCGCGATGCGAAAGCCGCGCTGCGGGAAGCGGCCGCGCTGGAAGGACGTCGCTTTACGTTCGGCGGCGCCGGTCTTCGCCTGACGGCAAATAACGTCTCGTCCCAATCGGTCGAGCTTGCCTTCGCGGAAAAATTCCCGCTTTCCGATGCTGGCCAAACGCTGGTGGCGCGCACCTTGGAGAGGGATTTGGCGCGCAGGGTATCGGGCGCTGCGCCCCTGACGGTTCATCAAAAACCATTGCCTGCGCCCCGCCGGCCCGATGCCGCCGCTGCCGCGCGTTTCCTGTCGATGCTGGCGCTGTGGCTGACCTTGACCGGATCGCTCGGCATGCTGCTGCAGACAGTGGTGCGCGAAAGGGCGACGCGGGCCTTGGAAAGTCTTCTCGCGGCTGCCGCGCCTTGGCAGATCATGGCGGGAAAACTTTTGGGGGTTGGCGGGGTTTCCCTGCTGGTGCTCTTTTCGTGGTTGGGGTCTTCGGCGGCCCTTGCTCTGGCCGTGCCGCGGGAGGCGCTTGCCCCTGCCATCATCGCTGAGATTTCCCGGCCCCAACTGCTGCTTCGTGCCGCCTTGGTTTATTGCCTGGCATATGCCTTTTATGGATCGATCACGGTGGCGCTGGGGGCAATGGCGCGGGATAGCGCTTCCGCGCAAAATCTCGCCCGCCCCATGTTCGCCCTGCTGGTGATCGCTTTCTTTGTCGCGCTTTCATCGGCCATGGGCGGAACGCCACCGGCGCTCTCATGGCTGCTCTATGTGCCTGTGTTCACGCCTTTCCTGCTGCTGCTCCATCCGCCTGGCGCGATATCGTGGATTGCGCAGCTGGGCCTCCTCATTCCGATGGCCGCGGCCTCGTTTCTTATTGCATGGTTCGCGGTCAATCGCTTCGGCTTGCGAGAAAGTGGTCCGACCCTTTTCAGCGCGAAAGCGATTCTGGGCTAGCCGGCAGCGGCCAGAGCGGGAATCGCTTCTTTTCCAGCCGAAACCGCCATCACGCGGTTGGAGATGAGAGTCGCAAGCCAGATGGCGAGCGCCGCGACGCCAAACCCGCCGATCACGTCCACAACGTGATGACCGCCCTGTATCGGCGTCGACAGAATGACGACGGTGTTGAAAGCAACAAAAGGAACGAACAGATATTTGGCTTTCCGGGCGTACCAGGTCGCGATAATGGCCTGCGCGGCATGGAAAGACGGGAAGCCGACAAGCCCTTTGACGGTCAAAGGCGATATGTGCCCTGGACCATGTGCCCATAGATGCAAGAGCGTATTGGCATAATCGGCGTTCAATGCCAGCGCAATCTTCAAGGCTGGCGTTGGCGGAATGGTGTAGACCGTGAATGCTCCGAATGAGGGGGTCAGCAACCACACCGTGACGGTCGCTGCGCCGCCGATCACAAGCGCCAGGCAAAGGCGTTCCGTCAACCGGCTATGGTCGCTCAACCCCCACCAAATCATCAGGAAAAGGGTTTCATAGATCGAAAGCCGATAGGCGAACTTGAAAGCAAAATTCAAAGCAGGGTGGCTGGTGGTGAAAAGCATAAGCCCCATCCAATTCACGCCCATGGCCCGATCGACAGCGGCTAAGGGGCCGTCGATTCTCGGTCCGGCAATTGTGAGGCCGAAATAGCTGATGACATTGACGCTTGCTGCGAAGATGAGAAGGAATCCAAGCCCAAACAGCATGCTCCCGATGCTCGGATCCTTCCGGATGTGCTCATAGAATGCCGAGCTCAGGAGAAAGGCGAGGCCGCAGCCCGCAAGCAGTCCGTATGACGGCATATCGACGTCGAAATGCCCCAGGGTTTTCCAGACAATTTCCACCGTAACGATCGTTCCCAGAACGGAAAGCAGAATCGCACGTAAGGGATTTGACATCGCGGACTCTCTTCACGCCACGCAAGAACGGAAAACAAAGACAGAGAATATGTGTCTCTATGCGGTATGCGAGTGAAGATGATGCATTTGGCTAATGGAGAAATCATTCTCGCTATCCGTTGCACGATTTTTCCGAGCGCCGGCATCATTTGCGAAGATGAGAATGCGAATAGTCGCAACAGCGATCCTTGCCGCGCAGTTATGTGACAAGCATTAACCATATTTTTGGTAGATCGCGGCGCGCGCCGCTCGCGCTTTTTCTCCATTCGCCGCATTAACCAGTGGAGCAAGAAAACGCCTTGTTTCAAGGCGTTAACCGCCTATTCAGCTTTACAACTTCTAAGCGTTTTGAGACTGTTTTTACCGGATGTTCATACAACGTCCGGTCACGCGAGTGCTTTTCGAAGGGGCTCTCACATGACCCAAATTGCAACAATGGGGTGTTCCATGCGTAGCATCATCAAGTCCTATCTCTCCGATGAGTCGGGCGCAGCCGCGGCCGAATATGCGCTGATCCTGACCATCATCGGCACGACGCTTGCGGCGGCCGTGCTCACTTTGGGCAGTGATATCGGCGGCGCGCTGACCAAGGCGGGCGGCGTGATCGCCGCTTACAGCTACAGCACGTGAGCTTGAATGAGCGGCACCCTTGGGGTGCCGCTCATGGTTCCAAAAAATTCCAATAGTCAACGGCCAAGCGCCGAATGCCTCGGCATGGCTGGTTGGCAGGGCGGGTGACTATGTCTTCGATTTCCCTGCGCACGATATCGACCTTAGCGGCTGCCGTTTTTCTCGGCCTGATCGCGGTCGTGCTCACGCGTTCTTATCTCAGCAATGCCGTGCGGTCCAATCCGGCGATTGTGACCAGCAATGGCCCGGCGATTCCTGTGGTGGTCGCCGCCGCCAACGTCACGCGAGGCGCCGTGCTTCAGACGCCGATGCTGAAAGTCGCGGCCTATCCGGCGGATGCCGCGCCGGCGGGCGCCTTTCATTCGATTGCGGAGTTGACCGGTGCCGCGGGGCAGCAGCGCCTGGCGTTGCGCAACATGGTCGCCAATGAGCCGGTCCTGCCCGCCAATGTCTCCGGGCCGGGCGGCAAGCTCAATCTTTCCGGTTCCGTGTCACCCGGCATGCGGGCCGTGAGCTTGCGTTCCAACGACGTGGCCGGCGTGGGCGGCTTTGTGCTTCCCGGCGACCGGGTCGACATTCTTCTCACCCGCTCCACCGGCGGCGGCGAAAAGTCCGACACTCTCACGCAGATACTTGCCGAGAATGTCCGCGTCTTGGGCGTGGACCAGTCCGACAATGACGAGGCCGACAAGCCGGTGGTGGCAAAGGCGGTCACGGTCGAAGTGACGCCGGAACAGGCCACAAGCATTTCACTGGGCCAGCAGGTGGGCAGCGTTTCACTCACGTTGCGCCGGGTGGCGGATGATGCGCCTCTGGTTTCCAAGGTGATGAGCGTGGCCGATCTGGGGCCTGCACCCAAAAAGCAGGCGGCTGCCCCGGCGCCCACCGTGCGCGTCATTCGCGGAATCGAATCCTCTCGTTTCTCTCTCGGTGTGGGCGGCGCATTGCAAAAAGCGGCGGCCGAGATGCCAACAGCGGTGAAAGCGCCATGAGTACGACCAAAATCCGTTCCGGACTTTTAAGAGCCGTCTTTGTCTCCGCCGCGATCGTGGCGTTGGGTGGCGGCGCCAGTCTTGCCGCCGATGCTCCCGCCAGTGTGAGCGGCGCGTCGTCCGACTCCTTCACCCTGGCGGCGGGGAAATCCCGGTTGATCGAGCTGCCATCGGCTTATTCCGATGTGATGATCGGCGATCCCAAGATCGCCGACATCGTGCCGATCAACAATCATTCGGTGTATGTGGTGGGCCGCGGCATGGGGGCGACGGCGCTGACGGTGTATGGCGCCGGCAAGAAAGTCATCTATACCGCCGATGTCGTCGTGTCGGCCGACCTTGACGGCTTGAAGAGCCGGCTGCATGCCATCCTGCCCAACGAGAATGGGGTGGCGGTCAGCGCCGCCAACCAGTCCGTGATCGTATCGGGCACGGTCTCCAGCCCCGCGGCGCTGCACCAAGTGACATCGCTTGCCGAAACCTATGCACCCGGCAAGGTCGTGAACATGATGTCGGTGCAGGGCACCCAGCAGATCATGCTGTCGGTCCGCTTTGTGGAAATGCAGCGCACCGCCGCCAAGAATCTGAGGATCAATACCCAGGCGCAGGGCGTCTCGACGGGCACCACGGTCAATGTGATCACCGGCGATACGCTGGTAAACAGCGCGCAAGCGACCCTGGATTCCTTCGGTGCGGCCGCGCTGAGCTGGAGCGTGGGCGGGGGCGATCTGTCCTTCCTGTTCGACGCCTTGGAAAACAAGGGGCTGGTCAAGACCCTGGCCGAACCCACGCTGGTCACCATGTCGGGCGATACCGCCAACTTCCTGGCGGGCGGCGAATTTCCCATTCCGGTTGCCCAGAGCGGCAACGGTCAGACGGGTGTTCCCACCATCACGGTGGAATTCAAGCAGTTCGGCATCTCGCTGGCTTTCACGCCGACCCTCTTGCAGGACGGGCTGATCAACATGGTGGTCAATCCGGAGGTCTCCAGCATCGATCCCTCCACCTCCGTGAGGCTGGGCACTATCCAGGTGCCGGGCATCAAGGTCCGCCGGGCGCACACCACGGTCGAACTGCGGGACGGCGAAAGCTTCACCGTTGCGGGTCTTTTGTCGGACAATTACCAGAACAGCATCCGGCAATATCCGTTCGTGGGCGATTTGCCCATCATCGGCAGCCTGTTCCGGTCCACCGGCTTCCAGCATGACCAGACCGAGCTTGTCATTGTGGTGACGCCGCATTTGGTCGTTCCCCGCCGTATCGCGGCAGCGACGCCCGCTGATCACTTCGTGCCGCCGTCGGATTTCGAACTCTTTCTGTTCGGGGCGCAGCGCGGCAAGGCGGCGAACCTGAAACCGGAGGATCGCGCCCTGATGTCGGCGGACCCCGGCAAGGGCGGCATGGATGGCCCGTTCGGCCATGTCCTTTATTGAGGAGGCACCGGATATGAAAATCATGCATCCCAGAGCCTTTCTTGTCATTGCCGCCATGCTGGGGCTTGGCGCTTGCGCCCAGAATCCCATGCAGAGCGAGATGAACCTGTCTCCCGATTTCGGTGTTGCCGTACGGGAGAATCTGGCGGCGCAAATTGCCGACCCGGATCCACATTACGCCGGCACTTTGGCGCCCGGCGCATCGGACGGCGCACGGATCGACCTGGCGCAGACCCGTTATCAGAAGAACGAAGTCATTCGGCCGACCGCCACAACCGCGTCCAGCCGCACTATCGGCGGCTCCGACAATAGCGGAGCGGGAGCCGGCGTGGGCGCAGGTGCGTCGCCGCAATAGGAATGCCGAGCGACGGACGCTTCAGGAGCAACGGTGTTGATGGACCTCAGAGGTGGATTGAAGGGTTTTGGTGCCGGGGAAAGCGCCCGGGATCATGTCCTGACCTTGGGGATCGCGCCCGGCGCCTTGATGGAAAGCCAAGCGGCCCGCATGGCGGACCTGTTTCCGGCGATCAATTTCCAGTTCCTGGAAGGGCGGGCCGATGACGTTCCCGTGGGATTGGATATTCTGTTCATGGCTGTCGACGGTGCCGCGCCGGACCAGATCGAGCGGGCTGTGCGCCAATGCAAATTGAATCCGGCCGCGCCGCAGACGGTCTTTGTCCTGAACAACGCCGATCTTTCCAACACGCGTGCGCTGCTGCAGAGCGGTGCCGTCGATGTTCTGCCTGCGCCTGTCGGCGAAACGGCGCTGGCACTTTGCCTGGAGCGGCTTGTCGCGCGGGGCAAGCCCGCGCGCGAAACCTCGCGCCCTGCCGGGCAATTGGTCGCCGTGCTGAAAGCGGGCGGCGGCGTCGGCGCGACCTCGCTGGCGGTGCAGGCCGGCATCATGGCGGCGGGGCGGATGGGGGCCGGGAAGGTCTGTTTGGCGGATCTGGACCTGCAATTCGGCAGCGCCGCTCTCTATCTCGACATGGCCGAAGCGCTGACCGTTTCGGATTGCCTCGCGGTTGGGGAATTTCTGGGCGACACGCAGTTCGCCACCGCTCTGGCGGCGCATGCAAGCGGAATGCGGTTGCTGGCCGCGCCCCGTGAAGTGACGGCGCTCGATGCCCTCACACCGCAGTCGACCGACAGTCTTCTGACGGCCTTGCGGCGGGACTTTGCGTTGACGATCGCCGACCTGCCGCCGGTTTGGACGGCCTGGACTTATCGTGCATTGCAAAGCGCAATCCGTATTGTCCTGGTGACGCGGCTGTCGGTTCCGCATGTGCATCTGGTGCGGCGCCAGCTGAGTTTGCTCTCCTTGCAAAAGCTGGACACGATTCCACTCACCCTGGTCTGCAACGCCGTCAATGGCGACCGGCAGAACATGCTGTCGATCCGCGCGGCGGAACGAGCGATCGGCCGGCCTTTCGATATCGTGATTCCCGAAGACGCCCGCGTGATGGAGGCTGCCTGCAATCAGGGGTTGGACATCGCGGCGGTAAAACGGGGCACGAAACTGGAGAAGGCGACGGCTCTGGTTGCCGAGATGATGACCGCGGAAGCGCTGGCGGCGCAATCCGTTTCCAATTTGCGGTGACGCATGCTGTTCAAGGAAGACATTCCCCGTGATGGGCACCACGCCGAGGCCGGTGCGCGAGGGCTGGCGACCATCGAGGACGGCACCGCGCTGCGCCTCAGGATCCACGAAAGGTTGCTCGATCTTCTCAATCTCAGCCTTCTCGACAAAACGCCCCGCGAGACTTTGCGCGTGGAAATACGCGGCGTTGTGGCGCAATTGCTCCTGCAGGAAAAGCGCCTGCTCACGGTCGGCCAGATCGACCAGCTGGTCGATGACGTTCTGGATGAGTTGCTGGGCCTGGGGCCGCTTGAGCCGCTGCTCAAGGACGAGACCGTCAACGATATCCTGATCAATACCCACAAAATGGTTTTCGTCGAACGCCGGGGCAGGCTGGAGCTGACGAATATCCATTTCCAGGATACCAAGCATCTGCTCCGCATCATCAACAAGATCGTATCGGCGGTGGGACGCCGCGTCGATGAATCGCAGCCAATGGTCGATGCTCGCCTGGCGGACGGAAGCCGCGTTAACGCAATCATTCCGCCCCTGGCCGTGGACGGCCCACTTGTGTCGATCCGCAAATTCGCCACTACGCCCATTCACATGGCGAAGCTGGTCGAGTATCGCAGCATCAGCGACGAGATGGCGAGCTTGATGCAGGCCATCGTCAAGTGCCGGCGCAATGTCCTGATTTCCGGTGGAACCGGTTCCGGCAAGACCACATTTCTCAATGCGCTTTCCGCATTCATTGACCACCGCGAGCGGGTGGTGACCATCGAGGATTCGGCGGAACTGCAGCTGCAACAGCCTCATGTGTGCCGGCTGGAAACTCGTCCTTCCAACATAGAAGGCCGTGGCGAGATCACCCAGCGCGATCTGGTGCGCAATGCCCTGCGGATGCGGCCAGACCGGATCATCGTTGGCGAAGTCCGCGCCGGAGAGGCGTTCGACATGCTGCAATCCATGAATACCGGCCATGACGGCTCCATGACCACGGTTCATGCCAACAATCCCCGCGATGCACTCGCGCGCGTGGAGCAGATGATCGGCATGGCGGGGTTGGACCTTTCTCCTCGCTCGATACGCCAGCAGATCGCATCCGCCATCAATGTCGTGGTGCAGGTTGAGCGCATGGAAGATGGCGGCCGGCGCGTGGTCTCGATCTCCGAGATCGTGGGCATGGAGCAGGAAGTTATTTCGATTCAGGAAATCTTCCGGTTCCGCCGCCGTCAGGTCGGCGGCGACGGGTTGATCCATGGTGATTTCGAGACCACGGGCATTCGGCCCAAGGTCATGGACCTGATCGCCGCGCGCGGCATTGAAATCCCCACGATCAATTTTGCTCCCGGCAGAAAGTCGGTTTGAGATGCAGATTTTGCTGGCAGTCTCGATCTATCTGATCGCTTTCCTGGCGGTGATTTTGGCCGTTTATGCGGTCGCCCAGCTCGTCTTTTCCTCCGGCGACCGCAAGGGCAGGATCAATCGCAGGCTGTCGATGCTGGCATCCGGCATGGATCATCAGGACGTTTACAGCAGGCTGGTGCGGCGAGGAGCATTGTCGCAGGGCGGCGGGCTGTTGCCGCGCACTTACAACCGCTTCAGCCTCGCATGCCAGCAGGCCGGGATCGAAATCGCGCCGCGGAGCATCATTCTTGGTGTCTTGGGGCTGGCGGGCTTGCTCTGGCTGCTCTCTTTGTCCGTGTCGCGCGCCGCGTCCTTCTCCGGTGGCATCGCGAATGGCGTCGCGACCCTGGTCGCAAGCCTGACCATTTCCCTGACAATGGCCTGGCTCTGGATCAGCCGCCGGCAGGCAAGCCGGATGCGGCTGCTCGAGGAGCAGATGCCTCTGGCGCTGGATGTCGTGAACCGCGCGCTCAGGGCAGGGCATCCGGTCATTTCCGCCGTCCAGCTCGCGGGCAATGAAATGGGCGATCCGATCGGCTCGGAGTTCGGCCTGATCGTGGACGAAACCACATACGGATCCGAATTCCGGGAGGCCTTGACGAATTTCGCCCGGCGCACGGGATCCCAGGATGCGCATTTTTTTGCCGTGAGCGTCGGCATTCAGGCCGATACGGGCGGCAATCTCGCGGAGATATTGGAAGGTTTGGCCTCGGTGATCCGGGGGCGGGCCACCCTCGCCAAGCGCGTCAAGGCTCTTTCCAGCGAAGGGCGCGCTTCCGCGCTGCTGCTGAGCGTGCTGCCGATCCTGATGATCTCCGGCCTGATGTTGATTCATGCCGAGTTTTACACGGCCAAATTTTCCGATCCGATTTTCTGGCCCACGGTCGGCGTGCTCGGAGTCCTGTATTTGATCGGGTGGTGGATGATCCACCGGATCATCAATTTCAGATATTAGGAGATGGCCATGCCGGCGCATCTGGATCTGATCATCGAAGGCGTCGTCTTCTTCACGATTGTGGGAGTCACCTGGGTTTTCGGGCGAGAGATAGAGCGCGCCGCCGCGCAGCGCAGGCGGTTGGGCGCCCAGCAGGGAATCGCCTCCAGTTCCGCGCCGTTGTTGCAGGGCCGGGGAACCGACAATCAATTCTTCCAATGGATCAGGGCTTCGACTTCCATCAGCGAGCCGGTGGAGCAGGAAAGACTACGCGGCGAACTGCTGCTGGCCGGATTCGAGAGTCCGGCGGCGCCGGTCTGGTTCGTGATCGCCCGCTTCCTCCTGGCCATCGGGCTGCCCCTGCTTTTTCTGCTGTCGCGCATCGTCATGGCGAAAACGCTCGGTGGCGCCGGCTTCATTTTCGGAATAGCGGCCTTTTGCGGGATCGGCTTTCTGGCGCCGTCCTTTTTTGTGAGGCAGCGCGCGCGCACGCGGCGGCAGGATCTGGAGATCGAGTTTCCCGACGCACTGGACCTGATGGTGGTCTGTGTCGAAGCCGGGCTCGGCATGGATGCTGCCTTTATCCGCGTCGGTGAAGAGATACAGGAATCACATCCGCGCATCGCGCGGGAGTTCGGCCGGCTGGCGGAGGAGTTGCGCGCGGGCCGGAGCCGAACCGAAGCCTTGCGCGCCATGGCGGATCGCTGCAACGTGGCGGGCATCCGCTCCTTTGTCGCGCTGGCGATTCAGACTGACGCGCTTGGCGCCAGCATCGCGCAGACATTGCGCACCTATTCCGCCGAAATGCGGAACACGCGCTTTCTCAAGGCCGAAGAGCGCGCCATGCGGATTCCTGTCCTGATGACCATACCTTTGGTGGCCTGCATTCTTCCCGTCATTATCGGGGCGCTGATGCTGCCGGCCGTTATCGACGTGATCCGCTATCTCGGCCCCGCACTGAGAGGGCAATAGGGAGGCAAGGCATGAAAAACATGTTGCGCTTTGTCGGCATCTGCGTCTTTCCCCTGGCGGGTGTGAGCGTTGCCGCCTGCGTGCCCTTTCTGGATGGCGATTTCTGGCAATCCCGGCCTCCAGCCGGCACGCGGGTCGTTCAGGCGGATTTGCGGCCTTCCATCGGCTATTACGAGCGCGCCGCGACCGCGATCAGCGAGCGTCGCTATGCGCTCGCCCTCGAATATCTTCAGGCCGCCCGGAACCAGAAGCCGGACGATGTCCGGGTGCTGACCGCATTCGGCGTCATTTACGACAAGCTGGGACGATTCGACTTGAGCGCCCGTTATTATAGCCAGGCTGCCGCACTGGACCCGAAATCCCGGATCATCGCGGCGGACATGGATTATTCCCGGAAGCTGCAGGGCATCTCCGGATCCGGTCCAGCGGCGGTTGCGGCGAATGCCGAGCCGGATCATGGCTCACAGAATCAGACACAAGCCGCCGCAGTGGAGGCCGCGCCGAATTCATCGATCGCCATGACCGGGCACGATCGCCAGGCAGTTCGCGTGGTTCAGCACCAGGCTCCTCGCAAGGATGCAATTGCTTTGGCCCCGCCCATGGCGAAAACGGTTTTCCTGACCGGCCATCCGCTGAAGATCGTCGACGCGTCGGGCCGCGGCGACACGGACAAATCCGTGAGAACCTATTTGTCCGGTCTGGGCTGGTCCGTCGCCAAGGACGACGCCGCCAAATTGCCGGCCCGGCCGCAAACCACCATCGTTTATAAAGAAAGCATGATCACGGCCGCCAAAGCGCTGGCGCGCACGCTTTCGCTTCCGATGCATCTTTCCGCCAGCGACGATGTCGAAGGTCTGCAACTCATCCTGGGTGGCGACGTTTCGGCGGACGCTCTCACGGCAAAATCGCTGCAAGCGCGTCAGCGTCAGCTTGCATCGATGATTTCAAAGCCCAAGACACAGGAGTAGGTCGAATGCGGTGGAAAGCGGCTGCAATTATTCTCGCTGTGGCGGCGAATGGCGCGTTCCTGCCGGCCGGGCCGGCGCAGGCGGGTCTGTTCGGCGGAACGGCGGCGCCTGCACCGAGCGTCGATGATGGAATCGTGAGCCGGATTCAGCAAGCTCTTGACGATCAGCGCTTTGTCGATGCCGGTTCATTGCTGGACCGGGCGCTCATTTCGGGCAGCGCCGATCCCAGGCTGGCGCTTCTGGGTGGCGAGCTCAATCTTTCAAGAGGTCGATATGATGCCGCGCTGGCCAGTTTCAAGCAGGTCGATACGCAGCCGGCCCTGCGCGCCCGAGCGCTGGAGGGGGAGGGGATCGGCATGTCGCTGCTCGGCCGCACCGATGATGCATTGCCGGTCCTGGAAACGGCCGTATCGCTCAATCCGAATGGCTGGCGCGCATGGAATACGTTGGGCGTGATCTATGACCGCCGCCACGACTGGTCCAAGGCCGATGCCGCTTACGATCATGCCATGACGGCATCCAATGCATCACCGCTGGTGCTGAACAACCGCGGTTTCTCGCGCCTCTCCCAAGGCAGGCTGGAAGACGCCGCGGCGGATTTCGTTGCCGCGCTTCAAAAAAGGCCGGATTTCGCGTCGGCTCGCAACAATCTGCGCCTGACCATCGCCATGAAGGGCGACTATACGCGCGCCACCGAAGGTGCCAGCGCGGCGGACCGCCCGTCCATTCTCAACAATGCGGGCTTCGCCGCCATGGCCCGGGGCGATTATTCGACGGCCAAGAATCTCCTGGGTCAGGCGATACAGGCCAAGGGCGAATATTATTCGGTGGCCGCGGCAAATCTTGAGACCGTTCATGGCCTGGAGTTCGGCACATCCGGTGCGGTGCCCAATGCCGCCACTCATTGAGATCGCCTACTGGGCAACGATAGTGTCGGTTTGCCTGGTCCTGGGCACCGCGGGCGCGAACGACATCCGCTCCCGCCGGATTCCGAATTGGACCGTGTTGGCAACGGCTTTGCTTTTTTGTGCCTGGTTTTTCGTGGGGTCATCCGTGCCCCTATTGTCTTCTCTGGGCGCGGCGCTCCTTGTGTTTGTGTGCAGCTTTGCCTTGTATTCCTTCGGCATCGTCGGAGCGGGAGATTCGAAACTGGCAACGGCGGTGGCCTTGTTTGCCGGTTTTCCCCATCTGCCGGAATTCATTCTCTATATGAGCCTGACCGGCGGATTGATCGTCCTTTGCATGCTGCTGGCCGATCCGGCAAGAATCTTCGTCATGATGCAAATGCGCGGGCGCGGTTTCCTGGAAAGGGGTGTACCATATGGCGTCGCCATCGCCGCCGGCGGCGTAATGCTCGTGCTTATGCCGGCCATGCAAAAGTTGACCTAACGGCGGAGCAGTTCGCCCGGAGCGAGCCGGGTAACTTGGGACGGGCGATGGCGTTGGTTCCTTGGGACTTTGTGGGAGCATCCCATGGCGAAACTGATTGTCGGGATTCTGATCGGTCTGGTCCTGGGACTGTATCTGGACCATTCGTCGACCGGCGGCGGATCGTCGATTCTTGCGCAGCTTGAGACCATTATCAAAAATCTGTTTCAGTTTTAACAGATGTAGCGCTGTCGTCCGGTCAACCGCCTATGGCGCCCTTTGCTCGCTTGTCGAGCGACCCTTTGCCCCGGTGCGCGGCGGTACGGTAGGTGATAAATCCGTCATCCGAGACAAGGCCAAGGCAATCGTGATGACCGACATCGGCAAAGACAGTTTGGATCAAGGCGAAGCCGCGCAGCCCGGTGTATCGCGCCGGGGTGCTCTTTCGGCCACGGGCTTGCTGCTGGCGGGAAGCGCGACCGCATTGACCATGAATGCTTCACCGGCGAATGCCGCCGCAAATGCCGTCAAGGATTTCGGCGCTGTCGCTTTGCTCGATGAGCGTATCGCGAATCTGACGGTCGGCGGCAAACCCGCGTTGGGCATCGAAACCGATATCGGTGTGATCCATGCGGGCGCCACGGCGAAGAATCTCGGTCTGCCCTGTCCGGCCGACATGGACGATCTTCTTCAGAATGGCCGCGGCCGGGAATTGCTGGCGCTCGTCAAAGCCGTCAAAGACAGGCCCAAAGCCGCGAAGCTTATCGCCGGAGATCTTCAATTTGCGCCTCTGGTGACGCGGCCGGAGAAGATTGTTTGTGTCGGTTTCAATTACCGCAAACATGCCGAAGAAACCAATACGCCGGTCCCGAAGGCTCCGCCGTTGTTTGCGAAATACAACAACGCTTTGAATCACCATAATGGGCGGATCAAATTGCCCACAGAAGCGGACAGCTGGTTCGACTATGAAACCGAACTGGTGATCGTTTTCGCGAAAGTCTGCAAGAATGTCAGCGAGGCCGATGCGCTGGATTATGTTGCGGGCTATGCCACCGGAAACGATTTTAGCGCGCGGGGCTTGCAGAATATCACGTCGCAATTCACCGCCGGCAAGACCGCTGACGGTTTCGCCCCGATTGGGCCATGGCTGGCGTCGCCAAGGCGGGTCCCCGATCCGAACAAGCTGAAGATAAAGACATTGGTGAATGGCGAGGTCCGCCAGGACTGGACCACCGAGGACATGATCTACAATTGCCGGCACCTGATCAGCTACGCGTCGCGCTGCATGACGCTGAAGCCGGGCGATGTGATGTATACCGGCACGCCGCAAGGGGTGATCTGGGGCCAGAAGACGCCGCCCGACCAGCGGCGCTGGCTGCGGGCCGGGGACGTGGTGACGTCATCGCTTGAGGGGCTGGGTGAACTCACCGTAACCCTCGATTGAGAGTGCGACTGTCCGGGCGGCGAAGGGCGCGGTCCCGGCCGCTTGGCAGTTCTTTGCCTGTCGAGTAATGATTCTGGGCATTTTTCTGTGGGCGGCTTTGCCGCCGCTTTCTCCGGAGAACGACATGAAAGCTGTCTTCGCCAAATCTATTTTCCTCGCCGCCCTCGGTCTTTGCGCTTTGCCGTCGCTTGGGTTCGCCGCGCCGGCCAAGCATTTCCCGGCAGGGGGCAATACGCCGGGGGGCACTTCGCCGGCCTTTTCCGCCGCCGTACAGTCGGGCAATAGACTTTATGTGTCGGGCACCACGGATGGCACCGATCCGGACACCGGAAAGCCGCCAGTGGATGCGGCGACGGGGGCAAAAGTCGTGCTGAACAACGTCAAAAGGACGCTGGAAGCGGCCGGCTATACGATGGACGATCTGGTGTGGGTGCAGATATTCGCGTCCGATCTGAAGGACTATGCCGCCTTCAACACCGCGTACCGCACCTATTTCAAAGGCGCGCTGCCTGCCCGCGCTTTCATCGGCGCCGGCAGCTTGCTGGGCGGGGCGCATTTCGAAGTGATGGGCATCGCGGAAAAGCAGGCGGCGCGATGACCAACCATTGACCGCGGCCGCCCGCCCATGAAAACTGCGGGGAAGCGGCGGCTTGGGCCGTGGCAAGCATCGGGCCGGGGCGGCCTTGGGAAGCATTCGGTCGATGCGTGAGACGCGCACCATCATGGGCATGCCGATAAGTCTGGCTGTGTCGGACGAGGGCGTTCGCGCGTGGCATCTGGAAGCGGTGTTCGCGGAATTCGTCGCCATCGACGCGCAATTCAGCCCCTTCAAGGACGATAGCGAAGTTTCCCGCTTCAATCGCCGCGAGATCACCGAAGGGGATTTCACGCCGCGAATGCGGGAGATCATTGCGCTGTGCGAGAAGGCCCGGCGGGAGACTGCCGGCTATTTCGACATCAACCGTCCCGACGGAACGGTCGATCCTTGCGGCATGGTCAAGGGATGGGCGATCCGGAACGCGGCCCGGCAGCTCGATACTATGGGTTTCCGCAATTACTGCGTGGAGGCGGGCGGCGATATTCAATGCCGTGGTTTTAATGACAAGGGAGAAGAGTGGACCGTTGGCATCCGCAACCCCTTCTCCCGCGACGAGATTGTCAAAGTGTTCCAGCCCAGGGGACAGGGCGTCGCCACATCGGGCAATTATTTCCGCGGCGACCATATTTATAACCCGCATACGGGCCGGTACGGATCGGACGATATCGTCAGCCTTACCGTCATCGGTCCGGATGTGCTGGAAGCCGACCGGTATGCAACGGCGGCATTCGCCATGGGACGCCTGGGCATCCATTTCATCGAATCCATGCCGGGTCTGGAAGGCTATGAGATCGACCTCACCGGCACGGCGCGCATGACCGGCGGATTGAAGAATTACCTGCGATGCTGAAATTTGCGGGAAAACGGGAAAGTCTTGCCGGCAAGCTGCTGCTGTCCTCCGCGCTGGTGGCTGTGTCGCTGGCTTATGGCTGGTGGCAACAAGCCGACATGGAGAAGCTGAAAGTGGCCATGGCGCCGGCACCGCCTGCACTGGTGCCGAAGAGCCCGGCCTTCATCCCGCCAAGCCCAGCGGTCGCGCCACCTGATCCCACTGTGCAAACTCCAACCCGTACACCGGAGGGTATCGTCGCCTCCGGCACGAAAGAAAATCCAAGCCGGGCCGCTACCGAGCCGCAAAAGTCTCCGGCCGTCGCCAAGGCGGCGCCGCAGCCCGCCGCATCTGCATCTGCCGCGCCGTCGTCGCAAAGCGGAGACACGGTAGCTTCGCCGGTCCCTGCCGCGCCTGTCGCGCCAGCGCAGATCGTTTCACCGGCGGATGATACATCCTCGCTTTTCCTGGTCACTGGAACGCCTGATCCCGCCGCCAAATCTCCAGTCCCCGCCGGGATGCATTTGGAAGACGGCGATTATATCAGTAGCCGGCACCAGTTCATGTGGGGCGATCTTCGGATCAAGATCTTCGTCCGTGGTGGGGTCATCACCGGCGTGCAGGCCCTGCAATTTCCCGATCACCGGTCCCAGTCATTGTATTTGAGCGGACTGGCGCTCCCCAAGCTGGAAAGCGAAGTGATCAAGAGACAGACCGCTCAGGTCGATACGGTCTCCTCCGCCACCGACACCAGCATTGTGTTCCAGGATGCCGTCGCGGACGCGATCGTAAAAGCGACCCGCGGATGATGCTGTTCCGGCGTGTTCTCACTTATCGGCTGACTTTTTATTACCTGGCGGCGATCCTGCTGGCGGCGATGATTTTGTCCTTGCTGGGTGTCGTGCGCCCGCCATGGGTGAATTTGGCCTTTTCCGCCGCCATTGCGCTCGCGGCATGCTGGAGCGTCAATTGGGCTTTCGCACGGGTTTGCGGGGCGGCTAGCAACTGGGAATCGGTGTGCATCAGCGCGTTCATCATCGTTCTGATAGTAACGCCGTCCGCGCCCGGCGATTTCGCCGCGCTGGGCTTTCTGGCTCTGGTTTCGGCCTGGGCGATGGCGTCGAAATATATCGTGGCCGTCGACAGGCGCCATCTTTTCAATCCCGCCGCTTTCGGCGCCGCGCTGATGAGCCTGGCATTTCATCGCCCCGTGAGTTGGTGGGTGGGCGATTATTGGGTTCTGTTGCCGCTTCTGGTCCTGGGCGGAGTGCCGATCATCGCCAGGCTGCGTTATTTCGCAATGCTGGGAAGTTTTGCTGTGGTGACGCTAGGCCTTTCCATGGCGCATGGCAGCCTTTCCAGCCTTGCGGATATGGCACAATCCCTTTCCCGGATGGGCATCCATTCCATGTTCGGATTCTTCGCCCTGGTGATGCTGACCGAGCCGCGCACCGCGCCGCTGGGCCGCTGGCGGCAGATCGTTTATGGCGCGCTGGTGGGTTTGTTGTTCTCGCCCTTCACTCATATCGGCAGCTATTATTTCACACCTGAAGTCGCGCTTCTTTGCGGCAATCTTTTCACCTTCCTTTCCAACAAGCGGCGCGTACGCCGTTGGGCCGGGGCTTTCTCTTAGGCCCGAAGGATTGCAGCAGTACAATATTGAATTTGACTTGTTGAACCGCAGTCCTCAAAATTTTCCCGTTCTGTCGCGGAAGAAGCGTGAGGCGTCCATGGCGAAGCGAATTGCTCCAAAGGCCCAACCGGAAAATGTGGGCACGCTCTATCCCCCGCCGTTCGACAAGCCTTGCCGGGCACGGGGGCGCACCAAGCTCGGCGATGTCGCGGGCCTCACCCAATTCGGGGTCAACCAGTTGCGGCTGCCGCCCGGCACCTGGTCCAGCCAGCGCCATTGGCATGAAAAGGAAGACGAGTTCATCTATGTCCTGTCCGGCGAAGTCGTGCTCGTCACCGATGCGGGCGAGGAAATCCTGAAAGCGGGAGAATGCGCCGGTTTCAAGGCGGGCGAGCGCGACGGCCATCATCTGCAAAACCGAAGCACCGCCGATGCCCTGGTGCTGGAGATCGGCACCCGCACGGGAACCGATACAGGCGAATATTCCGACATCGATCTGGCATTCGATGCCGCGGGACCGTCGCTCTATCGGCACAAGGACGGCACGCCTTACACCGACATCAAGCGCCGCGGGCCTGACGATCCTTGACGGGGCGTCCGCCGGGGATGCGTCTTTCCGCGTCATAGACTTCGAACTCTTCCAGATCGGTGCTGCTCCGCAGTATCCGGCTGTGATGCTCGGCGCCCTCAAATGCGATCCAGTCATGCGACCCATTCAGCCGGTCCGGCAGCTGACGGGCATGGGCCGTCCAGTTACCCAATGGAAAACCGAAATCATGCGCACCGTCGCGCGCACATGCCGACCGGCCGGACAGCGCACAGCCGGCGAGAATGACAGCAAACCGATGACGTCCTCTGCGCATGCCTGGATCATCTCAAATGGCCCTGATGCAGGCAGGGCGAATTCCGAATGTACTATTACAATAAATGTATTGATATGCAGTTCAATGTGACGCAGTTATGCGGGAGAGACAAACGGACGGACCGCTGAAATCAATCTCGGCCGCCCGTTGCTTTCGAGGAGCCGGACATGAAACTGAAGCTCTGGCAGATCGACGCCTTCACCGACACGGTTTTTGGGGGTAATCCCGCCGGCGTTGTTCCCTTGGATCGCTGGCTGGACGCCAAGGTGATGCAGGCGATCGCGGCGGAGAATAATCAGGCGGAAACGGCTTTCTTCGCGTCCAACGCGTCGGGTTCTTTCGATTTGCGCTGGTTTACGCCCACCTCCGAAGTCGATCTGTGCGGCCACGCCACGCTTGCCAGCGCCTATGTGATTTTCCGCTTTCTCGATCCGTCTCTGAAGGAAGCCCGCTTTCAGACCCGTTCCGGCGAATTGGTGGTGCGCCGGGGCGTGAATGACCGCAACAGCATGACCATGCCGGCGGCATCCGCCGCATCTTTCCAGGCGCCGCCGGGTTTTGTCGCGGCGCTTGCCGAAGTGGTGGGAAGCGCGCCCGATGAACTGCAATATGCGGAGAAAGGTGGCGCGGGGACCGGTGCGTTGATCGGCGTGTGGCCCACACCGGATGCCGTCAAAGCGCTCACGCCCGGATCGGGATTGGAGGCGCTGCTGCTGACGGTCAAGGCGGGCTCGCTGATCGCCACGGCGCCGGGCGGCGGCAATCCCTATGACATGGTCTCCCGCTTTTTCGCGCCTCATTTCGGCGTGCCGGAAGATCCGGTTACCGGCTCCGCCCACACCGCCCTGACGCCTTTCTGGGCGGGACGCCTTGGCAAGAGCAAATTGCTGGCCCGTCAGGCCTCCTCGCGCGGCGGCGATCTTGGCTGCACGCTGGACGGGAATCATGTGATCCTGGAAGGCGCTTGCGCGCTCTACCTGGCGGGAGAAATCGAGACCGGGTCCGGTTAAGAGAGCTGAGAATCACATTCAAATAGACTGGATTTCGCCGGCATTTGATCTGGATCCAGGCATCCGGCCATTTTTGCTGTCATTGGAGACGGCAGGCGGCCTCTGTCAGGCTCCTGTCAGGTCGATTTTGCGAAGTCCTGTCCGATGAAATGGCGCGCTGCATTCCTGATCGCTTGCGTATGGACCTCGCCGGTAACGGCCGGTGCGGCTCAGGGCGCCGTACAATGCCATCTCAAAGGCGATTTTCAGGGTGCGATCGGCCAGGAAGGTGCCCGCGCGGCGGTGAAGCGCGGCGATGCGGCGCCGTTCGAGAAAATTTTGAGAGAGGCGCGTCCCCGGATCAGGGGCGAGATCATGGGCCAGCTGCTGGAGCAGCATCGCGGCGTCTGGCTTTACGAATTCCGCGTTCTGGCGCCCGACGGCCATATCAAATATCTGCACTTTGACGCCAAGACCGGGCGTTATGTCGAGCTGACGGCGGCGTCATGCGCATCCTGATCGTGGAGGATGACGAGCGGCTGGCGCGCAACCTGATGGAAGCGCTGCAGGCGGCGGGCTTTGTGGCGGAGCATGAGCGCGAGGGAAAGGCGGCCTGGTTCAGAGGCGAGGTGGAGGATTACGACGCGATCATCCTCGATCTTGGCCTGCCGGGCCTTGACGGGCTGACCATCCTCAGGCGCTGGCGCGAAGCCGGGGTGAAGGTACCTGTTCTGGTGCTCACCGCGCGCGGCGACTGGACCGACCGTGTCACGGGGATTGAAGCGGGCGCCGACGATTATCTTCCCAAGCCTTTCCAGATGGAGGAAGTGCTGGCGCGGCTGCGCGCCATTCTGCGCCGCACCGCGGGCCAGGCCGCGCCGGTCTGGGCGGTGGGCGATATCGAGATCGATGCGGGCCGCCAGCAGATCAAGGTCGCGGGAAATCTCATCGACTTTACCCCGCATGAATATCGCCTGGTCTGCTATCTCGCGCACAAGGCGGGCCGGCCGGTTTCGCAATCCGAATTGCTGGATCATCTTTATGGCGACGATTCCGCCTACACCACCAACTCCATCGAAGTGCTGGTCGGCCGGGTGCGGCGCAAGCTGGGCGCGGGCCGCATCGAAACGCGCCGGGGCTATGGCTATGCCTTGGCCGGAGGGGGCGCCGGATGACGCGCTCGCTTCGCCTCCGGCTTTTCGCCGCCGCCACGCTGTCCGTCGCCGTGGCGCTGCTGGTTGCCGGATTCGCGCTCGTGCACTTGTTCGAGCGCCATGTCACCCGGCATTACGATACGGAGCTGCAATCCTATCTCCGCCAGCTGATCGCGGCGGTGGAGATCGGCGATGACGGCCGGATCTCCCTCAACCGGCAATTGGAGGATGCCCGCTTCGGCGAGCCCCTGAGCGGCCTTTACTGGCAGATCGAAGAGGACAAAACCGGCTTCGTGCTGGGATCGCGTTCGCTCTGGGATGCCCATATTCCGCTGCCCAAGGACGCGCTTGCCCAAGGCGCGGTGGACAGCCATGTGCTGGCGGGGCCCAAGGGCGCGCCGGTGCGGGTTCAGGAGCGCATGGTGGTGTTCGACCAGCCGGATGGCAGCCGCGCGCTGCGCATGGCGGTCGCCATGAACGTGTCCGAGATCGAGGCGGCGCGCCGGGCCTTTGCCGCGGATTTGTGGCCGTCGATCGCGGTGATCGGCGGCCTGCTCCTGCTGGCGACCTGGTTCTATATCGGCATTGGCCTGCGGCCCCTGGATGCCATCCGCAAAAGCCTGAACGACGTGCGCACCGGCGCGGCCCGGCGGCTGGACGGCGCATTTCCCGCCGAAGTGAAGCCGCTGGTGGACGAAGCCAACGCCCTGCTGGAGGCGCAGGATGAATCCCTGGCGAAGGCCCGCGCGCGCGCGACGGACCTCGCCCACGGCCTCAAGACACCTTTGAGTGTGCTGCAATCGGATGCCGAGCGGCTCAAGGCGCGGGGAGAAGGCGAGATCGCGGACGAAATGGCGAGCCTGGCGCATCAGATGCGCCGCCATGTTCAGCGCGAACTGACGCGGGCACGCGTTCGCGGCGTGGATGCGGCGCAACCGACGCGGCTTCTGCCGGTGGTCGAACGGCTGGTGGCATCGTTGCAGCGGACACCGGCGGGCGAGCGGCTGACCTGGAACATCGATGTGCCCGATGGTCTTTGCGTGGCGGCGGATAAGGAAGACCTGATCGAGCTTCTGGGCAATCTGCTTGACAATGCCTGCAAATGGGCGAACAGCGCGGTTCGGATCGCAGCGGTGCCGCTGGGCGCCAAGGTCTCCATTCGGATCAGCGATGACGGGAAGGGCGTGCCGGACGACGCGCTGGCAAGTCTGGCGGGTCGCGGCGTCCGCCTGGACCAGACCGTGCCTGGAACGGGCCTGGGCCTGGCCATCACCCGCGATATCGCCACCGCCCTTGGCGGCGGATTGAATCTGGCCAATCGCCCCGGTGGCGGCTTCGCCGCCACAGTTGATCTTTTCATGCAACCGAAAAGCCAACGCCATGCGTAAGACCGCTATCTGCCTTCTTGCCTGTCTTCCGGTCTGGTCGGCCGCATCCGCGCGCGTGCTGGATGTGACGCAGGCACAGATCGTGCGCCTGGGCATTCGCACCGCGCCGGTGCGTCCCGCCGAAACCCAATCCACGGTTTCGGTTCTGGGGCGGGTGATGCCCGCGCCGGATTCGCGCATTCCGGTTTCGGCGCCTTTTGCCGGAGCGGTGGAGCGGCTGTTGAAGCTGGAAGGCGCGCGGGTGAAGAAGGGTGACGCGCTGGCGGTGATCGTCAGCGCCGACATGCAATTCGCAGAGGCCAAGCTCAAAGGGCTGCAAGCCCATTACCAGGCGGCCAAGGCCGCGGCAGCGCGGGCGCGGTCGCTGGTCGATGAAGGCATCGCGGCCGCAAGCCGGGCGGAAGAAGCCGACGCGCAAGCCGCTTCGGTGGCGGCCGATCTGGCCGCATCGCGCCGCGCCATGGCGCAGGCCGCCGCTACGGGACATGGAAGCTATAATTTGCTGGCGCCGGTGGATGGCCGCATTTCGGCGATCTCCATCTCCGCCGGCGAGCAGGTCGCGGCCATGCAGCCGGCCCTGAGTATCGACACCAAGGACGAGATGTGGGTCGAAGGGCAGTTGCCGGCCAATGCCATCGGGCGGGTTGCGGCCGGCGACAGCGCGATGGTGGAAGAGCTGTCCGGCGCGACCGGCACGGTGATGGCGGCGGGCACCAGCATCGATCCGCGCAACCGCAGCGCCACGGTGCGTATCCGCTTGAATTCGGCGCCGGGGCTGGTGAGCGGCCAGACCGTGCGCCTGACCATCCAGAAAAACGCGGAGGCGGGGAGCTTCAATGTGCCCCGTGCCGCCGTGGTGACGTTGAAAAGCGGCCCCGCGGTGTTCGTGGCGCGGCCCAAGGGGTTCGAGCCTGTGGCCGTGACGCTTGTGACGCGTGGTCCAAACGAAGCGACGGTGAGGGGCGGACTTAAGCCTCAGGATGCCGTCGCCATCAGCGGTGTCGCCGAACTCAAGGCGGCCAGCCAGCAGGAATGATCGATGCTGCGCCGGATGGTCGAATTCGCTCTCAGTCAACGCCTGCTGGTGCTGGTGCTGGCATCCCTTCTGGCGGGCGCGGGATTCTATGCCTTTTCCCGCCTGCCCATCGATGCCTATCCGGATATCTCCACCACCCAGGTCAAGGTGATCCTCAAGGCGCCCGGCATGACGCCGGAAGAGGTGGAGCAGCGCGTGATCGCGCCCCTGGAGCTTGAGCTTCTGGGCATTCCCGATCAGGTCATTCTGCGCTCGACCGCCAAATACGCCATCGCCGACATCACCATCGATTTCAAGGACAGCACCGACGTTTACTGGGCGCGCCAGCAGGTCGGCGAGCGATTGGCCGGCGCCATGGCCGAATTGCCCGACACGGTCAGCGGCGGACTGGCGCCCATCGCCACGCCCTTGTCCGAAATCTTCATGTTCACGATCGAAGGCGGGTCTCTGAGCCTGGCCGAGCGGCGCACTTTGCTGGATTGGACGATACGGCCCGCCCTTCGCACCATACCGGGCGTCGCGGACGTCAACGCACTGGGCGGCTATGTCGAAAGTTTCGAAGTGGTGCCGGACGATGCCGCGCTGTTTTCAGCGGGCTTGCGTGTTTCCGACATCAAATCCGCGATCGCGGAGGCCAACCGCAATGACGGCGCCGGACGGGTCGGTGAAGGCGAAGAAGCGCTGATCGTGCGGGCGGTGGGCGCGATCAAGACGGTGGAAGATCTTCGCCGGGTGATGGTCGGGGGCGGGAATGGCAAAGCCGTGCGCCTGGGCGACGTCGCCCAGGTTCGGGTGGGTGCGCTGACCCGCTATGGCGCGGTCACCAAGGACGGCAAGGGTGAAACCGTGGAAGGCCTGGTTCTGGGATTGCGGGGCGCGGATACGGGCGCGGTGGTGGCCGGCGTGCGCGCCAAGCTGGCGGAACTGGAAGCCGATCTGCCCAAGGGCGTCCAGCTCCACGTCTTTTACGATCGCGCGGATCTGATCAGCAAAGCGGTTTCAACCGTGCAGCATGCCCTGATCGAGGCCACCGTTCTGATCGTGATCCTGCTGCTGCTGTTCCTGGGCAATCTTCGCGCCGCCATCGTGGTGGCGCTGACATTGCCCTTCGCCGCGATCACCACATTCCTTCTGATGTCGATCTTCGGCCTTACCGCCAATCTGATGAGCTTGGGCGGGCTCGCCATCGCCATCGGCATGCTGGTCGATGCCGCCGTGGTGGTGGTGGAAAACACGGTGGAAAGCCTGGCGCATCAAGGGCCGGCAAGCCGGCTTCCCCGGCTGCATCTGGTCTACCGGGCCGCTTCCGAAGTGGCGGTGCCGGTGGCGTCGGGCATTGTGATCATCTGCCTGGTGTTCCTGCCGCTTCTGTCCCTGCAAGGGTTGGAAGGAAAGCTTTTCGCACCGGTGGCGCTGACCATCGTTTTCGCGCTGTCCGGCTCGCTGCTGCTGTCGCTGACATTGATTCCCGTCATCGCGTCCTTGCTGCTGAAGACCGGGGTGCATGGAGACGCCTGGCTGATGCGCAAGCTGATGCCCCTTTATGGGCGCCTGCTGGAAAAGGCTCTGGCGAAGCCGCGCCGGATTTTCATGGGCGTGGGCGTGGTGTTTGCGCTGGCCGCTCTGGCCTATCTCCTGGTGGGCAAGACCTTCATGCCGGCGATGGATGAGGGCGCCATCGTGGTTCAACTGGCGAAGCTCCCGTCCATCAATCTGGAGCGCACCGCCGAGGTCGATAAGGCCGTGCAGCAAGCGATCATGGCGCGGGTGCCGGACGTGGTGGAAGCCATCGCCCGCACCGGCAGCGACGAGATCGGCCTGGACCCCATGGGGCTGAACGAAACCGACCTGTTCCTGATGCTGGCGCCGCGGGAGAATTGGAAGGCGCCCAGCAAGGACGCCATGGTGGAACAGATCCGCGCGGTGATGAAGGATTTTCCGGGGATCGAATACACCTTCACCCAGCCCATCGAAATGCGCACTTCCGAAATGCTCACCGGAAGCCGCGGCGATCTGGCCATCAAGATATTCGGGCCGGACCTGTCGGTGCTGGGGCGGCTGTCCGAGGAAATCCGCGCCACGGTGGCAAAGGTTCCCGGCGCGACCGAGGTCTTCACCGTCGCCGACGACAAGGTGCGCTACCTTCAGACCGATATCGACCGCATGGCCGTGGGCGTGGCCGGCCTTTCGACTCAGACTTTGCAGGAGGAAATGCGCGCCCGGCTGGAGGGGCTGGATGCGGGCATCGTCACCGACAATCAGCGGCGCATTCCCATCCTGATCCGGGGTGGCGACGATCTACATACGCGGCCCGAATTGTTCGGCGATGTCGGCGTGGCCACCGAAAGTGGCGGGATCGTGCATATCGCGGATGTGGCGCGCATCACCCAGCCGGAAGGCCCGGTCCGCATCCAGCGGGAGAACGCCTCGCGCTTCGGCACCATCCAGGCCAATGTTTCGGGACGGGATCTGGTGGGCTTTGTCGAAGCCGCGCAGACTGCGGTTGCTCAGCAGGTCAAGCTCCCCTCCGGCTACAGGCTGGAATGGAGCGGAGAATTCCAGAACCAGCGCCGCGCCGCCCAGCGGCTGATGGTGGTGGTGCCCCTGGCGCTGGGGCTGATCTTCCTGGTGCTTTTCGCCACGCTTGGTTCGGTGCGCCAGTCGCTTCTCATTCTGGCCAATATCCCGCTGGCGCTGGTGGGCGGAATGCTGCTGCTTTGGGTGTCCGGCGAATATCTTTCGGTTCCGGCTTCGGTGGGCTTCATCGCGCTTTTGGGCATCGCCGTTCTCAACGGCCTGGTTCTGATCGTTCATTTCAACCAGCTGCGCGGCCAGGGCATGCCCATCCATCAAGTGGCCTATGACGGCGCTCGGCGGCGGCTGCGCCCGGTCCTGATGACGGCCAGCATCGCGGCGCTGGGCCTGGTGCCGCTTCTGTTCGCCACCGGGCCGGGTTCGGAGATTCAGAAGCCCTTGGCCATCGTGGTGATCGGAGGGCTGATCAGTTCCACCGCGCTGACCTTGTTCCTCCTGCCGATTCTTTTTGTCCGCTTTGGGGTTCCGGCGTCCGAAACGTCTTCTCGAAAGAAGGGCGCGGCATGACCCAAATCAAGCTGACTTTGGTTTGCCCTCAAGCCTTGGCGGAACAGATGTCGGAATTCCTGCTGGATTGCGAACAGCTGAAGGGCGGCTTCACGGCCTGGAGCGGCAATGGCCATGGCGCGGATTTCGCCACGGCGTCCTTGCGCGAACAGGTTCGGGGATCCGTCCATGTCTTCCTGCTGATCGCGATCATGGAGGAGTCCGGCCTGGCGCCTCTTTTGGCGTCCCTGCGGGCAAGATTCCGGGCGCCGCATGTCCGCTACTGGACCGAGCCCGTCTTGGAATTCGGAGATTTGGCGTGATGCGGAAAATCCTGATTTTGCCGTTGCTGGCGGCATTTCTTCCGGGGTTGGCGATGGCCGGTCAGTCCGGCGGGCAGGCGCCGCATGCGGAAAATATTCAGTCGCCCAGCCTGTCCTTCATGCCGCCGCATGACATGGTGGACCGGCTGATGGATGAAGATCCCGGTGTCCAGCGCGCCCGCGCCTTGACGAAATCGGCGGAAGCGGAGGCGCGCGCGCGCGAAGCGGGGCCGCATGAATTCATCCTGCATGGCGAATATGTCTCCCGCGCCAGCAATCTCGAAGGGCGCATGGATGAATGGATGGCCGGCATCAGCCGCGGAATCCGCTTGCCCGGCAAGGCCGAAGCGGACGGCAAGATCGGTGCCTTTGGCGTGGCGGTGGCGGAAAACAGCCTGGGTGATTCCCGCCATCAGGCGGCGACGATGCTCAAAAATCTGTGGCTGGCATGGGTGACGGCGGAGGCCGACGCCGAATTGGCGGCCGCGCAAGTGACCGATTACGAAAAAGAGCTCCAGGCCATGGAGCGGAGCCGTCAATTGGGTCAGGCCGCGGTGCTGCAAGTGGAGCAGGTGCAGGCATCGCTTGCCACGGCGCGAGCCCAGGCGGCAAAGGCCGCGCAAGTCCGGCTCGATGCCCGCATGACCCTGGCGCGGAATTTTCCGGCGCTGGCATTGCCCGCCCATCCACCGGTCATACCGGATCCCGCGCCGCCGCCCGGACTCTGGGAAGAGTGGCGCGCGGCGGTGCTGAACGACAATCATGAAGTAAAAATGGCGCAAAGCGAGGCCGACCGGCGCGAGTGGCTTGCACGGCGCGCGTCCTTGGATCGCTTTGCGGATCCCACGGTGGATTTGCGGACCTTCCAGGACAGGGCCGGTCACGAGACCGGCTTCGGCATCGGTTTCACCATGCCGATCGGCGGTTCGTTGCGCAGCGCGGTCGCCGATCAGGCATCGGCGGAAGCATCCGCCGCCGCCGTTGCCGCGCGCAAGGTGCTGCGCGATGTCGAGGTCGCCGCCGATCGCGATGTGATCCAGGCGCAGCAGGGTCTCACGGCGTGGCAGCAAAGCCGGGCCGCGGCCAATGCCAGCGCGCAGCTGATGGTCCGGATGCGGCGGGCCTATGCGCTGGGCGATCTGGGATTGACCGAGCTGCTTCTGGCGGAGCGCCAGGATTTCGAGACACGGCAGACCGAATTGCAGGCGCGCAGCACCGCCCATGGCGCGATCCTGCAACTGATGATCGACGCGCATCGCATCTGGTCCCTGGGTGACGATTAGACACGAGTCCGCTTGACCGCGGGCGAAGCGCATAGGGCCAGGAAGATCGGAATTTTGGCATGCGTGCGGCAGCGGCTTGATATTTAAAGCCCGCCTGCCAATCCCAGCCAGCGCTCGCCGTCCGGCACTTTTTCGAGATAAGCCTTTGTCAGGCGCTCAGCCAGCTCCGCCTGCCATTGCCGGCGTTCTTCCGGCGTTTGGATATGCAAGGTCATGCCGCCGGATTGCAGATCCGCGATGGCTTTCCGGTCGGCTTGTTCGGCCAAGGTGAAATCGCTCTGCTCCGCTTTGCGGGCCGCGGCTTCGATGATGCTTCGGTCCGCGGGAGAGAGGCCGTCCCACACCGATTGATTGACGAAGATCAGATAGAACACCGAATAGAGCGGGGCGATGGTGCCGAATTTCTGCGTCTTCGCCCACTCGCCGGCCGCGGCCGCATAGACATCCGTGGTGCCGCCGTCTCCCTTGCCATCCGCGATCCATTTCGGCACGGCGGCGGGCGGCATCGGTGTGGGTGTGGCGCCTGCTGCCTGGAAGAACGTCTCGCCCAGGCCGCGCAGGCTGCGCATGCGCAGGCCCGTCATGTCGCCCGGTTTGATCACTGGTTTGTCGACGGTGGTGATGATGGCAGTGTTGGTGATGAAGACCCACATCAGGGGATGAACGCCGGCCGCCGCAACGCGGGCTTCAAGTTCATGGGCGAGGTCAGATGTGGGAAAGCGCTTCAGCTTTTCGATGTCGGTGAGGGCGTACGGGATCATCAGCAGATCCATTTCGGGGATCGCATGCGCGAGGCCGCCCACCGCGCCATCCGCCGTCCAGTAGAAGGTGGCGATGCCCGCCGCGTCGAGCTTGCCGCCTTTTACGTCGGAGAAAGCGGTTTCGGGTCCGGCGCGTTGCTGCTCGATGGTGATCCGTCCCTGGGTGTTGCGGCTGATCTCGTCCGCCATCTGCGCCAAGCTGCGGCCCATGTGATGTTGCAGACCGTTCGGGTGACCCAGCCGGATGGTCACGGTCTGGGCGGGCGTCGCCGCGCCCAGCAGGACGGCCAAGCCGCAAATTCCCGATAGTCTGAGGAGAGCGTTCATGGCTTGGCCACCGGCAATTGGGACACAATGCCGGAGGCGGACGGGGACAAGGCGGCCAGCGCGGGCCCCTGCATGGCGTCCTGCCATTGCTTGCGCTCGTCCGGCGTCTGGATATGCAGCGCGACGCCTTGAGCCCGCAGGATATCGAGAGATGCGGCAGCCTTGGCTTCGGTGATGGTGACGGCGGTTTTCTCCAGCTGCTTTCCGGCCGCTTCCACCGCCGTTCGGTCGGCGGGAGAAAGCCGCGCCAGCCAGGCAGGATTGACGTAAAGATGATAGAAGGCCGAGAAATAGGGCGTGACGGTGGCGTATTTCTGGACTTCGTAGAGCTTCAGACCGATGGCGGAGGAAATATCCGTCATCACCGAATCCAGTTTGCCCGCCTCGATCGCGTGATGAACTTCGCTGGCTTCCAGCATTTCGGGCGCGGCGCCCAGCAGCTCGAAGGGGCGCTTGGAAAATTCGTCCAGAACCCGGATATGCCGGCCGCGAAAATCGGCCGGCGCGACGATGGCGTTGTTCGATGACGTCATCAAAGTCAGCCGCGTGACGTCCAGCCAGGCCAAGGTCTTCACACCATGCCGGGTGATGTCCTTTTCGATGCTCTGGGCCGCCTGGGAAGCCGGAAAAGCCCGCATCTGATCCAGCCCGGTGAACAGAAAGGGCACCATGCTGAAGTCGAGCTGCGGAATATCCCTGGTCCAAAGGAAATTGGGCATGCAGGCCGCTTCGACGGTGCCTTTGGCCACCGCTTCAATGAAATGCGGCGGCGAAATGGGCGGATCGGAATTGCGGGGCTTGGTGATGACGTCCACCACCACATCGCCTTTGGTGCGCTCTTCCACATCCAGCGCAAAAGCGTGCAGCGCCAAAGTGATCTGGTGATCCAGTGGCGCGGTGTGGACGATGTGCATCACCACGGCATCCTTGGCCGCCGCGGCGGTGCTTGCCGCGACAAGCGCGGGGAGGGACATGAGCAGCCACAAGCGGGTTCGCATTTGCGTCTCCGGAAATTGCGCATCGATGGTGGGACGAGATTAGCGGCGCCGTTTCCGCGGGGGATATGAATTAACCGCCCCGAACCATAAGGCGCGGGAATAGTCCGGCATTCGATGAAGGTGCCGCCGCTATTCCGGATGGTTATGCCCCGCCATCGGGATTTCATTTGAACGGCGCGGTATTGGCGCAAACCATCAGCGGAAGCGGGCGGTGTTGGGACCGGACCTGGTTTTCGTGGGCGCTGTGATGAAAAAACTGGGTTTGATGGTCTCGGCTCTTTTGCTGCTGGCCGGCGGGGCGGCGCTCATGCCTGCGTCCCTGGCCCAGACCGAGAACGGGCCGGCCAAGCTCAGTCCGCCGGGCGCTGATATTCCCGATCCGTATCTGGCGGCCTGGGCGCGCCTGACCGCGGACCGTACGGCCAAGCCGCTGACCGCCGGGGTGGATTACGGGATGGACACGGCGGCGGGGAAATTCATCTGGCCCTTGGCGACGCCGGAAGTTCGGGGCGAGCATCGCTTTCCCGGCCAGCTGCCCTATTGGGACCCGAAGAGCTACACCAAGAATGTGGACGTGCTCGGCTTCTATAAGGCCGTCAACTCGCCCTTCCAGGCCTGGGTGAACATCGCCGATTTCGGCGGGCACCGTTACCTCTATGTCCATGACCGGGATTATCTGCGCATCCTGGACGTGACCGATCCCCGCCACGCCACCACCGCCTATTCCAGCGGCCCCATCTGGTCCGCCAAGGGGCCGAGCGAGGCCTTCGATTCCAAAGCGGTGAAGAACTATTTCGGCGGCACCACCATCGGCTGGAGCGCCAAGCTGGGCAAGCCGATCATGATCGCGTCCTACGAAATCGGCCGCACCGGTCTCATGAATGAGAAAACCAAGGAGCCGGAGAATGTCGCCGCCATACGGCATTACAATTCGCTGAAGGGGTTCAAGGTCTATGCCATGAACGGCCCCTTGCCGTCGCAATGGGAGCTTCTGGCCAGCAAGACCACGGATTTCACTAAGCCCGATGCGCCCATCGGCGAGCAGCGGGGCTCCGGTTCGCTGGACACGCCCTGGTATCTGGGCGGCAAATACATGTTTCTGTCCGCTGCGCCCGATGATTCCTATGTGCTGAACGAAGTGAACTACCTCTATTCGCCCGGCTATCAGGTCTGGGACATGTCCGATCCTGCCGACCCGAAATTCCTGTCTCAGATCACCGTGCCGGGGCAGGTGGTGGGCGATCCGGCCAGCGAAGAGGCCTATCTGATGAATCCGCGCGCCGGTAATCGCGCGTCGTTCATGGGATCGCGGATGCCGCCTTTCGTGCCCAAGCCGATCGAAAAAGGCGGCCGCCTCGCGTTCGGCGCCATGGGCGGGCTGGGCTTTTATGTCTTCGATGTCGCCGACCCGGCGCATCCCAAAACCATCGGGCAGGTCAACACGCCGCCGCAATCCGCCGGGACCGAGTTCGACAATGCGGATGCCAGCCAGTTCCTGAGAACCGGTTATGTATTCACCAACGGCTATCCCTTGAACAAGGATTGCTATGAGCCGTTCAAGGACATCTATGTGATCGATGCGCATGATCCGCGCCATCCCAAGGTGGCGGCGACGTTCCCCAGGCCCCTGCCGCCACCGGGCGCGTCCTTCACGGATTTCTGCCAGCGGGGCGGGCATTTCGGTCCCAAGCGGGCGAACGCCATCGGGCAGCCGCAGGATTGGCGCCAGAACATCATTCCTTATTCCTTCTACAATGCCGGGGTGCAGATTTATGACGTGACCAATCCGGCCAAGCCGTCCATCGCCGGATATTTCGTCCCCCACATGGCGAGCGAGGCCGATCTGCCGCGCTACACTTTGGGCCGGGGCATTCTGGGCATCTTCGTCGAATATGACCGCAACATCATCTGGGCGTTCGCAGAGGATGGCGCTTACGCGCTGTCGTCTCCGCTTCTGGGCGCGCCGATCCTGGGGCCGCCGCCGAAACCCTGGCCGGGAAAGAGCTGATGTTGCCGCCAACCGTGAATTTCCGGGAGTCGAGAATATGCCTCTGACGAATATCCGAGCCGCCAAATATGGCCTGATGGCCGGGCTTGCCGTGTGTCTGACGGGGGGCGAAAGCATCGCCGCGCCGGATGCGATTTATCTGAACGGCAAGGTGGTGACGGTCGATAGCCGTTTTTCCATCGCTCAGGCTTTTGCCGTGGGGGACGGGAAATTTCTGGCAGTGGGCCGCAATGACGAGATCCGCAAGCTGGCCGGGCCCAACACAAGGACAATCGATCTGGGCGGGCGAGAGGTTCTTCCGGGCCTGATCGATGCGCATCCTCACACTGTGATCGGCCATTCGGAGCAGGAGGAGATGTATCGCACCAGCCTGCGCGGTGCCCGCTCGGTCGCCGAGATCGTGAGCCGGATCGGCGAGGCGGCCAAGAGGGCGCCACCGGGGCAATGGATCGTGACCACCGGAATCGGTGAGCCGCCGGATTATTTCGGTCTTCCGGAAGGGCTTGCGGAAAAGCGCTGGCCCACGCGCGCTGACCTGGATCGGGTCAGCCCGGACAATCCCGTCTATATCCCCATCCGCAAATGGCCCAACCCCGCCATCTTCAATGGCAAGGCGTTGGCTCTGTTGGGCATCACCCGCGCCACGCCGGACGAACCGAAGGTCATCATCGAACATGACGCGGCCGGCGAACCCAACGGGCTGATCCAGGGCATCAATATCTATAACGCGGACAGCCCACTTTATCAGAAAGTGGTCGCCATGACCCCGTCTTCTCCCAAGGAGCTTCGGCCGCAGATCATTCAGGCGGCAGTCGCGGACGACAGCAAATCCGGTCTTACGGCGCTTAATGAAATGCATGGCAGCACGGCAGAAACGGTTCGTTCGCTCAAGGCGCTGGAAGCGGGCGGTCAGTTGAGGAGCCGCTTTGCCGTTGCCTACCAGATGCCCGCCAAAGGATCGCTCGACGACATCGATAAATGGATGGCGGGCCTCACCGATGCGCAAGGCAAAGGCAGCGGAAGCGACATGCTGAAAATCGTGGGCGTCAATGTGACGGTCGACGGCGCCACGGAATTCGGGGCGGCGTTGAACGATAAGCCGTATCTGGATCCCTATGGCCGGATGGGCAACGGCATCCAGGAAGTTTCGGAAGAAAAGTTGACCGCGATTGCCAGGCTGGCGATCAAGCACAATCTGCGGCTCAACATATTGGCGGCCGGTTCCAAGGCCTGCGAAATGGCCGTCAATGCCATGGAAACGGTCAACCGGGAAACGCCGATCAAAAACAAGCGCTGGGTGATGTCGCATTTCCAGCATCCCACGCGGGAGCAGATCAAAAAGCTGCACGATATGGGCGTCATGGTGCAGACCTATTCCAGCGTCGATTTCAGCAAGGGCGCGGAAACCTATGTGAAGCGTTTCCCCGGCCAGGATGTCTGGAAGACGGTGGTTCCGCTGCGCTGGTACTGGGATGAAGGCGTGACGGTGGCGCAGAGCACCGATGGCGCCCATTACGACACCATGTGGACGATCTGGGAATCCTTGGCGCGCGTCGATGGGCGGACCGGCAAGAGCATGATGACGCCGGCCAAGAAGATCACCCGCGAAGAGGCGATCAAGATGTACACCATCAACAGCGCAAAGGTGATGGAATGGGAAGACAAGATCGGCTCCATCGAAGCCGGCAAGCTGGCGGATTTCGCGGTTCTCGACCGCGACATTCTCACCGTCCCGGTGGACCGGATCCGCAGCGCCAAGGTCATCATGACCGCACTGGGCGGCAAAACTGTCTATGGCGCGATACCGTAATCGGAGAACGGAATCTCAGGCGAATAGCTTGTGGCGGTCGAACACGATCCTGCCGTCCATGATGGTGGCGTCGTTTTCGATCTTGGAAAGCTCAGCGCTGGGGACCTTCAACGGATTGGCTGCCAGGATGGTGAGGTCGGCCAGCATGCCGGGTGCAAGCGTGCCGACCACGTCGTCCATGAACTGGGTTCTGGCGCTGCCGATCGTGTAGATGGTGAGTGCCTGTTCCGGCGTGAGTGACCATCTCTTGTCGTACTGGACATCGCCCAGGCAAAGCCGGTTCACCATCCAGCCCAGCGACTCCATGGGCGGTGCGATGCCCGCCGGCGCGTCGGTGCCGCCGCCCACCGGAATGCCGGCATCCAGAAACGCCTTGAACGGCATGGTGCGGTTGGCGCGCTCGCGGCCCCACCATTTGGCGATCTGCGCGCCCAAAAGATAGGGCTGGGTCTGCGCCGTGATGGTGAGGCCCAATTTCTTGACCGCGGCCAGCTGAGCGTCATCGGTGAGGAAGCAGCCATGCAGGACCCAGCGCAGATGCCGGAAATCTTTCTTCGCCGCCACGCGCGCCAGCGTGTTCAAATTCATGTCCAGCGCGGCATCGCCGGTGATGTGGGTCATGAAATTATATCCGGCATCGATCGCGGCCAGATACAGATTCTCGAATCCGGCTTCGTCTAGAGCCAGCGGCGTGGCGACACCGCGATAGGCCGGATCGTACTGCTCGCCCGGCACCACATTATACGGCGCGCGCAGATAAGCCCCTTCCACCCCGCCATCAACGCCGACTTCGCCGATGCCGGAAAAGCGCAAGATGCGGTCGCCGCTGAACGGCGGCGTGGTCGCCCGCAATTTGCGGATATCGTCGGCTGATCCGGCGAAGACCGTCCAATTGACCCGCATGTCCAGCTGGCCGGCCTGGTGGAATTCGCGCAACTGCTGCGCCTGGCCCATCGATGTGCTCGGATTGGTGATGGAGGTGAGGCCCGCTGCGCTCAACTCGGCGATCTGCTGCTTGAGCGCCTTGGCGTATTCCGCAGGATTGAGGGGAGCAATCATGCGATCCATTCCCCGTCGCGCCTGTTCCAGCAGCATTCCGGTGGGTTCGCCATCCGCGTCGCGCACGATGATGCCGCCCGGCGGATTGGGCGTGTCGCGGGTGATGCCGGCCAGTTGCAGCGCCTTGCTGTTCACCGCCACCACATGGCCGCCGCGGGGGATATAGACCGGATTGTTTGGCGAAACCGGATCGAGATCCTTGCGGGTGGGCATGCGCCCTTCCGCCAGCAAGGCTTCATGCCATTGCGCCCGCACCTTCACCCATTCACCCGGCGGGGTTACGGCGACGCGCTGGCGGACGCGCTCCACCACATCGGCCATGGTCCGGGCCCCCAGCAGGGACACGTCGTTATATTGCTGGGCGAGAGACGTCATGTGCAGATGGCTGTCGTTGAAGCCCGGCATCACGAAGCGGCCCTTCAGGTCGATGATGCGCGTCTTGGCATCCGCCCAACGCCGCATCGCCGTGTCCGGCCCCATGCCCAGGATGCGATTGCCGCCGATGGCGACGGCGGCGCCTTGCCGTCCGGGGCTCCAGACCTGTCCGCCCCGAAGAATGAGATCGGCTTTCTGGTCCTGCGCCCTTAATGCGGTCGTCGCGCAAAGCGCGGCGGCACCGGCCAGCATGTCACGGCGTCTCATCATGGCTCCGGGGATCGGCGGACTCCCCGAAATAATGGCGCAGGACGGCGCGCGAGCCCTATCACTTTTTCGAAAGGCGCAATTCGGATTTGCGATAACTGGGCTTAGGTGTGCCGCGATAGCGTGCCGCCATGTCCGACCGCAATTCCATGCCGCAGATTCTGGCGACGGGGCTTGGCGCCGCCCTGATCGTGTTCGCGGCAAGCTATGGCCTCAGCGCGCCATTCGATCCGGAAATCTATGGCAGCTGGGTGGCCTTTATCGGCATCGTGTCGGTGCCTTCGCTTCTGGTCTCGGGCAGCCTGTGGCGATACCGGCATCCGGCGGTTTTGGCGGAACTTGGCCAACCCTGGCGGGGCCTGGCCTTTCTGGCGCTGACCATGGCGGGGATGGCGCTTGGCGCCGCGTTTCTGTATTTCGGGCCAGGTGGCGGAGCGGGGATCACGCCATTCCTCATCAATGCCGCCATTCTCAGCATCGTTTCCACATTCTGGGTGGTGGGCCTGTGGGAATGTTGGCCGCTGAGCCGGTGGATCGCCAGTCCCGTCTTGCTGGGCATCACCGCCTGGGTCGTTGCCTATGTTGTTGCCGGCCTTGCTTTTCATTTCCTGTTCAATTTCGCGGAAGCGCGTCACGCGCCTTTCTATCGCCCGGTGCTCGATCCGGGCGGCCTGTTTCCGTTCTGGGACATTCTGGTCTTCGCCGTCACCACATCGGCGGTCATCGTCGCCTGGGAGAAATTGCTGGGCCTGTGGCCGCTCCATGGACCCATGGCGCATCGGCACCCGCTGTGGCGTGGCCTGATTGCCAGCGCGGTGGTGCTGGCGGCAAGCGGGCTATGGATGGGCGTCCCCTGCATTATTTTCGGCATGAATGTGGTCGATTTCATGCTGCGCGGACCCATCGCGCTTTTGTTCGGGATTTTTTTCGCCACCAATTTGACTCAGTCCCGGCTGTTCGCGGGATTGGCGCAGCCGGGGAGAGGCACGCGACTTGTCATCCTGGCCTATCCGCTGGGTTTTGTTCTGGAAGAGCTTTACCGGAGTGCCGCACCGGTCGTTACGGGTGTGCCCCTGCCGCCGGGCGGCCCCCGCTATGAACTGGAACTGTGGGTGGCCACCGCGCTCCTGGCCGTGACTTTTCCCTTAATCGTGGTCGTCACCGGCTATTTCGATTTCTGGCCGTTGAAGCGGGCGCGCACGGGAGCGGACCCGCACTAGCTCTTGCGTCTGGCTTTGGGTGCCTGCGGCGGCTTCTGCGCTTCAAGCGTGGCGGCTTCGTTCAATTCCCGTCCCACGATCTTGACGCACTCCATCAATGCCCGCGCGGCCGGGGGAAGATCGCCCGGCGCGCGGATGATGGCACCCACCGGGGTCTGCAGATTTCCCAGCTTCACCGGCAAGAGCTTGAGCAGGCCCTGGTCCACATCGTCGCGCGCCACATGGTAGGGAAGAATGGCGATGCAATCGGATTTGCGCAGCAACACGCGATTGACCAGTGTGGACATGGACGCGATCACGTTGCGGGGCAGGGGCAGGGATTCGTCGATGAACATTTTTTCGATCTGGCGGCGCAGCGAGGATTCCTGCACGGGAAAGACCCAGGGCTGATCGACCAGATCGGCCAGGGTGAGCGATTTGCGCCCCGCCAGCGGATGATCCTTGCGCACCGCCAGGCAGATTGGCTCCACATGGATGTCTTCATAGATGAGGCCTTGCTGGCGGCCCGCTTCGGGCAAGCGGCCCAGCACCATGTCGATGTCGCCAACCAGCAAAGCGGGCAGAAGCACGTCGTATGTTCCGTCCATGATGGTGACGGCGACGGCGGGCCGCTCTTTCTTGAGCATGGCGATGGCTTCCGGCAAGAGGCTGGCCGACGCCGCCAGCACCGTGCCCACGGTGACGTGCCCGCTATAGCCGACCCGCAGATTCTCCAACTCCTCGGCCGCATAGCGCAATTGCGCCAGCACAGTCTTAGCGTGCCGGGCGAAGATCTCGCCATAGACGGTGGGGATGAGGCCCCGTGTGGTGCGTTCAAATAACTGAAGCGCAAGCGTATTCTCGATGTCCTTGACCGCCTTGGTCACGGCGGGCTGGGTGACATTCAATCTTTTGGAGGCTTTGAGGATGCTGCGGGAATCGTAGACCTCAGCCACGATTTCCAGATGCCGCAAGCGCAGCTTGCGCGCGATCCAGCGCTCCAGGCGCAAGGACGGCATTCACCCCTCCCGGTTATGACAACCGGGGTCTACTATAAGATATTGTTATGCGGAGGCCTAGAGGCTGACCCAGCCGGGCGGCGGTTCTTTGCCGGGATGGACGGCGCCGCATCGCGGGCAGGTGCGTTTCGCACGGTCGGCATAAAAGGCGTCGAACAGGGGCGGAAGGTCCGTCACGATGTTGCGGACTTCGACCTCCACGCGATGCACGCGCGTGCCGCAGCCGAAGCAGAACCATTCGAAACCATCCAGCTCGCCGGGGCGGCGCGTGCCTTCCACCACCAGGCCCACGGAACCCGGCATCGGACGCTGGGGCGAGTGGCGCACATGGGCGGGAAGCAGGAACACTTCGCCCTGGCGAATGGGAATGTCGCGGATTTTTCCGTCTTCCACGATCTTCAGCATCATGTCGCCGCGCAGCTGATAGAAGAACTCCTCCACCGGGTCGTCATGGAAATCGACCCGCTGGTTGGGGCCGCCCACCACCTGGATGACCATGCCGGTATCTTCATAGACCAGCTTGTTGCTCACCGGCGGCTTGAGGAACCGCGCGTTGGCGTCGATCCAGGCGTTGAAATTGAACGGCGGAATAAGCGGCATGGAAAACCTCAGGCGGGTATTTTGTTCGAAGCGTCCAGCCGCAGGCCGCAATTCGCCAGGGCCTGGCGGGTTGCGTCCTTTTCGGCTTGCGTCAGGGACAACAAAGGACGCCGCACTGCGCCGCCAACCTGGCCCAACAGCTCCTGCCAATATTTCTGATGCGCATGCACCTTGCCGCCGGGGCAGCTGCCGCGCAGGGCCTGGCGGACCGGGTTGAGGCTGTCGCGCACCATCCGGGCCTTGGCTGCCTCTCCGCGCATGGCCAGATCGGTATATTCGCGCATGCGCTGATCGAATTTTGTTTGCAGCAGATAAGGCGGGGTCGAACAGAGATAAACCTGCCAGTTCAGCTCCAGGATATTGTCCAGCCATTCTTCTTCCGAAGAGGTGCTCACGATCAGCTTGTCGCCGGCGAGTTTGGTCAAGCGGACATACATGTCGCGGGGAACGCTGTATTTTATCGCCACGATGTTCGGCAGTTCTGCGATCCGGGCGCACAATTCCGGGCTCATCAGATAGCCGCTGTCCGGATGGCTCCACATCGCGATGCCGATATTCAGCTTCTCGCTCAGATAGCGGTAATATTCATAGACGGTGTCGTCCGGCGGGCGGACGAAATTCAGCACCGGCGCATGGACCACCACATAATCCGCTTCGATGGCTTCGGCATGGCGGGCCAGCTCCACCACCGTGTCCAGATTCTGGTCGGAACAGGACAGGATAGTGCCGGCCCTGCGCCCGGTTTCCTCCACGGCGAGCTCGAATGTCCGCTTGCGCTCGGCCAGCGACATGGAAAAGAACTCGCCCTGCTTGCCGGCGATGAACAGGCCACCCAATCCCAGATCGTCGATCCAGTGGCGGAGATTGCGTCTGAGGCCGGTTTCGTCCAGGGCACCGCCGGGCTGGAAGGGTGTGAGGGCTGCGGCCCAGATGCCTTTTAAATGTGACCGCGCGTAATCTTTGGCGTCGGATTTGCGATACTTCATACATGCGCTCCAGAAGATGCGAGCCTAGCAAGCCGGCTTACCCGCACCGAATGAAATAAATCCGCGGCGCCTATAATGGGGGGGAATATCGGCCCGCGGCGGGAAAAGGCCGCCAATTCCATAGCGGAACGGGCGGCCTGTCGCGGACGGCTCAGAAATTGAAGGTTATGCGTCCATAATAATAGCCGCCATTGGGCGTGAAGGCGGAGCCGATCGGGCGGTTGTTGAGGTTGGCGCCGTCCGCCGGGTTGCCGTTGCTGGTGCCGGTGGCGACGGGTGAAGCAAAGCCCAAGGGATCGGGCCGGATGCCGAACAGATTGTTTCCGCCCAGCGCGAATTGCAGCTGCCCGGTCACATTGTAGCGGACTTCCAGGTCGGTGATGCCCACGCCGGCCTGGTTGGCCGCATAGCAGGCGGCCAAGGTTAGGCAGCCGCCCGGACTGGTATAGCCATGCTGGGGGCCGTAATAGGTTTCGCGGAAGGTCGCGCCCCAGGCGTCCAGCGACCAGTTGGCGGTCAGCCCGATCTTTTCCTGCGGCGCGCTGTGCACATAGCCGAACAGCCGCGCCGGGGTGAAGAAGGTGGCGGACGGATTCTGCGCCAGAATGACCGCAGGCGTCGGCGCCACGGCGCTGATGCCGGTCTGGTTGTAGTTACCCGCCAGAGTCCAATCGATCAGGCCCGCATCGCCGAAATCGGTGGGATAGTTGAGGGTGAAATCGACACCCTGGGTCAACGTGTTCACGCCATTGAGGAAGGCGGTCACGCCGCTTCGAGCCACGGTCGGATCCAGAATGCTGCCATTGACCGCGATCGCGACGTTGGCCAGCGGCACGAAGGGCGTGCCGCCCGCGCCGTAAAGCGATCCCGGCGCCACGATGCGGTTGCCCAGGGTGATGCTATAGGCGTCGACCGTGACGCTGAGATCGCTCAGCGGATGGGCGACGATGCCGGCGCTGAAGCTGGTGGAGGTTTCCGGCTTCAGATTGGGAAGGCCCAGAACCTTGGCGGCCGCCGAATTGGCCGGCAGCTGCACATTGGCAAAGGTCGGCGAGACGTTGGTGGCGGTGTAGAATTCCTCCGCCAGGGTGGGCGCGCGGAAGCCCGTCGATATGGTGCCGCGGACGGCCAGCTCCGGCGTGAAGTCATAGCGGGCCGTGATTTTGCCGATCTGGGTATCGCCGAAGTCGGAATAATGCTCCGCACGTCCGGCGATATCGAGTTGAAGAGTTTCGATTGGCGCCAATGCCAAGTCGATATAGCCGGCATAATTCTTGCGGCTGTGATTGCCCGCATTGGTGGGCAGGAAGCCCGGGAAGGATTGCCCGCCTTCCTTGTAATAGGACGCCGGTTCGCCCGCGCCGATGCCGTAAAAATCCTCCCGCGCTTCCACGCCCAGCGCGACCGTCAAGGGCGAGGCCATGCCGATATCGAATTGGCGGGTGGCATCGATGGTTCCGGTGAACTGGCTGGCGGTGAAGCTTCCGTCATAGAAATTGGTCGGAGACGTGTGCGTGTCGATGAACAGCGCGCGGTTGCCGGAATTCAACGTGTAGATCTTATCGATATCCTTGCCATAGCCAAGATTGGCGTCGACGTCCCAGCCCATAGCCTGGAATTTCAGGCCGACATTATACTGGTAGTCATCCTCTTTCAGGGCTTCCAGGGGCTGAAAGCCGCCCGGATACATCACAAGGACGCCGGGCGTATAAAGATTGCCCGCCTGACCTGATGATTTGACCAAGCCGTTGCTGTCCAGGCCGGTAAATCCGACCGCGCCGGTGATCGGCTGAATGCCGCCATTGATGCCAAGCGCGCAAACCGGCCGGCCCGACGCGTTGGCGGCGGTGTTGTAGCCGGTGAGATTGGCCGCGGAGCAGGGCTGATTGGAGCCCGGCATGGCGATGATCTGGTTCGGCAGGCGGTCATTCTCATGTCCCCGGCCATAGCGATGGGACAGCGTGCCGAAGGCATAGAGCTGGACATGATCGTCGAAATCATAGCCGGCGTTGATGGCGGCCATGGTCAATTGCGACTCGGCATCGCCATAAGCCGGATTGGCGCGGGGATAATTCTTCACTTGGGCAAGATTGGCGGCGGGAACCGGAACGCCCGCGGACAGAATTGCGATTCCCGTGACGGGATCGAAGCCGGTGGCGGTGGCGGACGGAATCAGGCCCGCTTCATTGGCATAGCGGTTATCGTTGCCGCCATTTTGGGTGAAATTGTGATAGCCCTTTTCGATCGTGACGTTGGCGAAGCCCTTGTCGAACAAAGGCAGGCCCATATTGTAAGTCACGTCATACGTTTCGCCTTCCCGGTCGTAGTTCCGGCCCGCGCTGGCCGACAATTGGCCGCCCGACGACTTCTTCTTCAGGATGATGTTGATGACGCCGGCGATGGCATCGGTGCCATATTGGGCGGCGGCGCCATCCAGTAGCACTTCGACGTGATCGATGGCGTCTTTCGGAATCAGCGAGATGTCCGGCGCGGCGCTGCCCGAAGCGAAATCGCCGCCATTGACGTGCAGATTTCCCGTGTAATGCCGGCGATGACCGTTCACCAGCACCAAGGTGGCATTGGGGGAAAGCCCGCGCAGCGCCGCCGACAGAGTGAGGTTGGCGGTATCGCCGCCGAATTGCTGCGCGGTGAAGGACGGCACCACCTGGCCCAAGGCCTGGCGCAAGTCGGCGGTGCCCGTGCCTTTGGTCAGCGCATCGGTGCCCAGAACCGTGATTGGCGCGGCGCTGTCCGCCGCCGTCATGCCTTGCACGCGCGTGCCGGTCACGATCACGGTTTCATTGCCGCCATTTGTTGCCTGCTGCGCCAGCGCGCCGCCCGCAAGCAGAGCCATCACCGTAGTTGATGCGCCCGCTCCGAGAAATTTCGTTCGCTTCGACATAGTGCCCCTTCCTGATGTTGGCTCGCTTCGATGCGAGCTTTCGAGAGGCCGGGACGCTAACAAGCGCGATTCATCGCACCGAATGAATAAATCCTGCGCTTCTATAATCGTCGGGAATAATCGCCTTCACTATAACGGATCGTGATACTGCGCCTTCTGGAAATTCAATCGACCCGTTCATGGGTGCGTGATACCTCAATCCATGCGGGTTCATGATCGCGCGGCAATGGCGGCACTGACGCTTGGGTTGATTGGAAATGGTGCCATAGCGCGTCAGCTGGCGCGTTACTGTGCATCCGATCCCACGGAATTCAAGATCGTGGGCGCGTTGGTCAAGCCCGGCCAGGTCAGCGCCAGCGACGATTATCCGCTGACTGGGAAATTGCTGGAATTGATCGAATTGCGCCCTTCGCTGATTGTGGAATGCGCGGGCCATCAGGCTGTTCACAAATACGGCGCACGCATCCTGCGCATGGGTATCGATCTGATGCTGGTCTCGGTGGGGGCGCTCTGCGACGAAGACCTGCTGGCTGAACTCAAGCGGGCGGAAGCGGCGGGCGGTGGTCGCCTGATCCTGGTTGCGGGCGCGCTGCCCGGCTGGGACACGCTGCAGACCGCCTCCTTGGCGGACCTGGAAAGCGTCACTTTATATTCGTCCAAGCCCCCGCAAGCCTGGCGCGGCACCTTGGCGGAAAAGCAATTCCGCCTGGACGGTCTTGGCGCGCCCCTCACATTGTTTGACGGCTCGGCGCGGGAAGCCGCCAGGCTCTACCCGAAAAACGCCAATATCGCCGCCACCGCCGCGCTTGCCGGGATCGGATTTGGGCGGACGCGGGTAGTGCTGATCGCCGATCCCGCCATCCGGCAGAATATCCACCAGTTGGAGGTGAAGGGTGCTTTCGGCCAATTTTCGATGGAAATCGCCGCCAACCCGTCTCCCGACAATCCGAAAACGTCTCTGATCGCGGCCATGAGCATCATGCGGGCCTTGAAGCAGGAAGCGTCGGTCCGGCGGGCGTCTCGGAGCAAGAGGCCTCGGGGCCTTGCCCGATCAGGTCGGATTTCAGTTGCCGTGCAGGAAGCCGCGGGTGGAAGATTGGTGTGACCTCCGCGTCAAGTCGCGGACCGGCCGATTGTATTCACATAACATTTGAGGGGAGTTCGCATGAGGACTGCAAAGATTGCCAGCACGCTGGCCCTGTTATTGCTCGGCACCGCGCCGCTTTTCGCGCAGGTCGGCCCGCCGCCGATCAATCCGCCGAATCTGACCAACCCGCCGCAAACCAGCGCGCCGGAAATCGCTTTCGACTCGGTGGAGTTCGGCAAGCTGCCGGCCGATATGCATATGGGGGAAGCCGCCAGCGTGGCGGTGAATTCCAAGGGCCATGTCTTTATCTTCAGCCGCGGCAATTCCATCGGCCCGGCCTATGGCGCGGCGGCCTCGCAGCTCCTGGAATTCGATGCCAGCGGCAAGTTCATCCGCGAAATCGGGCATAATCTCTATGCCTGGGGCTATGCCCATGCGGTGCGCATCGATTCCAAGGACAATATCTGGGTCGCGGACAAGGGATCGGACATGGTGGTCCGCTTCAATCCGGAAGGCCGCGTCACCTTGGTCTTGGGACGCAAGACCGAAGCGTCCGACGAAAACGCCCATCCTTGGGAGCGCGTGAATCCGCCATTGCCGCCGATCGACGGCATGTTCCGACAGGTCACCGATATGGCCTGGGATCCACAAGGCAACATTTATATCAGCGACGGATACGTCAATTCACGGGTCGCCAAATTCGACAAGGAAGGCAACTGGCTGGGCTCGTTCGGCGAGCGCGGCAATGGTCCGGGCCAGCTCAGAACGGTTCACGCCATCGCCGCCGACAAGGACGGCAATCTGTACGTGGCGGACCGCAGCAACCGGCGGATCCAGGTGTTCGACGGCGAAGGGCATGTCAAGCGCATCATCACCATCGACATTCCGGTGCAGGAAAAGCATCTGATCATGTACGGCAAGGACCTGCGGGGGGCCGGTTCTCCCCTGTCGCTGTTCTTCCCCGGCGCGCCCTGGTCGGTCTGCATCACCCCGCCCAAAGCCGGGTCGCCGCAATATCTCTTCGCCGCGGATGCGTTCCGCATTTTCAAGATGACCCTGGACGGCCATGTGATCGGCTGGCTGGGCGGCGAAGGCAAAGGGCTGAAGGAATTCGGCTGGATCCACGGTTTGGATTGCCCGAACGAGAACACGCTGTTCGCGGCCGAGCTGGTGAATTGGCGGGTCCAGAAACTGACTTTGCATCCGATCAAGTGATCGGCACGGCTCCTTCGCCCGTCTTGGGCGAAGGAGCCCCATCGGCCGCATTCAAGAAGGGGTTTGGGATGAACGAGCTGTGTGACCTGGCAAAAGACGATCTGCTTCGCCGCGGTTATTCGCGCCGGCAGATGATGCGCGCCGCGATGATGATCGGCGGCGCCGCGGCGGCTGCCGCCCTGGACCCGGAACTGGCCTGGGCGCAAGACGACAGGCCGCGCCCCGCCAAGGTCCAGATCGGACTGAATGAATTCTGGACCGGTCCCATGGCGCCCGGCGTGGCGGCGACCGCCGCGGTCGCGTCCCGGTGCAATCGCTACTGGCCGGCCGACGACAATGGCCGGATGATCATCACCCAGCTGGTGAAGACCATTTCCCAAGTCGAGAATGTCCCCGAAGGTCACATCTCGCCATGGCCCGGCTCGAACATCGTGCTGGCGCGTGCGGTCCTGGCTTATTGCTCGCCCACGCGGGGTGCCGTCCAGGCCGATCCGACCTATGGCACTGTCGGCGGCGCGGCGAAATTCCTGGGCGTGCCGCTGAAATCGGTGCCGCTGAAGGCCGATTACAGCCACGACGTCAAAGCCATGCTGGCGGCCGATCCCAATGCCGGCGTCTATTATGTGGTGAACCCCAACAATCCCACCGGCACCATGACGCCGATGGCCGACATCGAATGGCTGGTGGCCAACAAGCCGGCTGGTTCGGTGGTGGTGGTCGACGAGGCCTATATCCATTTCGCGCCGGATTATCCCAATGGCACCGCCAATCATCTGGCGATCGCGGGCAAGGATGTCATTGTCGCGCGCACATTCTCCAAAATCTTCGGCATGGCGGGAATGCGGCTGGGTTATTTCATGGGCCGGCCCGACATCATCGAAAAGATCAAAAGCTATGACGGCGGCAATCTTTCCCAGATGCTGCCGATACCATCTGTCGCCTGTGGCATCGCCAGCCTGACTGCCAGTGACCTGATCGCCCAGCGCCGCAAGGAGCTGGTGGAGACGCGGGCCATGACGGTCGATTTCCTCTCCAAGCGCAATGTCCGGGTGATCGGGCCCAGCCATGCCAATATGCTGATGGTCGATTGGAAGACCAAGACGGCGCGGGAAATGCTGGCCGCCTTCCGCGCCCAGGGCGTGGAGATCGCCGGGCCCCGCTGGCCGGTCTGGCCCAATGTCTCGCGCATCACCATCGGATCGAAGGACGACATGAAGGGCTTCTTCGAAGCCTTCGACAAGGTTGTGGTCACCTGATCGTCACGACGCACCGAAGCCGCCGTCTCGGATTTCAGGCGTCCTGACGACCTCGCCGACCGCGAGCGTGCCGGAATCCTCCCTCCGGCAATGGTCGCGCGAGGGTGGGCGCAAGATGGGATGGCAATACTTGGCGGATGGCCGCATTTGCGGCCATCCGCCTCTTTCATGGAAGCGGCCGCAGGCCGGGAAAAGAATGGTCATGATCACCCAAGCGCAGTGCCAGGCAATGGACGCGGCGGACCAGACCGGTCGCCGCTCCCTGTTCGATCTGCCGCCCGATACTATTTATCTGGACGGCGGATCGCTGGGAGCCATGCCCGCCGGCGTGCCCGGCCGGATGAAAGTCGCGCTGGAAGAGGAATGGGCGCATGGGATCATCCGGTCCTGGAACGATGCCGGCTGGTATTTCGCCCCGCAGCGCGCGGGCGCCCAGATCGCCCGCCTTCTGGGTGTGGATGGGGACGAGGTGATCGTCGCGGATTCCACCTCCGTCAACCTTTTCAAGGTGCTGATGGCGGCGTTGCGCATGAAGCGCGACCGGACCGTGGTGGTGGCGGAGAAAAGCAATTTCCCCACCAATGCCTATATCGCCGAAAGCGCCTGCCGCCTGATGGGGGCCGAGATCCGCTGGGTCGATGCCGAGAATGCGGCGGAGGCCATCGATGCGGATGTGGCCGTGGTATCCCTGGTGCATGTGAATTACCGCACCAGCCGCCGTCACGATCTGGGCGCCATCACCCGCCGGGCGCGGGAGGTGGGGGCGCTGACGATATGGGATCTGTGTCACTCGGTGGGCGTGATGCCGCTGGATCTCAATCGGCATGGCGTCGATTTCGCCATCGGCTGCGGCTACAAATATCTCAATGGCGGCCCCGGCGCGCCGGCCCATGTCTTTGTCGCCCGGCGTCATCTGAGTGCGCTGGATCAGCCCCTGACCGGTTGGCATGGCCATGCCAAGCCGTTCGATTTTTCGGAAACCTACCGTCCGCATCCCGGCATCGAGCAGATGCTGGTGGGCACGGCGCCGCAATTGGGCGTTCTGGCCCTGGAAGAGGCGCTCAAGGTTTACGATGGCACCAACCTGGACGCGATCCGTGCCAAGAGCCTGGGCCTGAGTGAGCTTTTCATCGCGCTGGTCGATCAGGAATTGGACGGATTGGGCTTCACGGTCGGCTCGCCCAGAAATCCGGACGAACGGGGAAGCCACATCTCCCTTGTCCATGACCAGGCGCATGCCATCACCCAGGCGATGATCGCGCGGAAAATCGTGAACGGGTTCCGCACGCCCGACATGCTGCGGTTCGGGTTGGCACCGCTCTATACAAGATACATCGATATCTGGAACACGGTGGCGGCCTTGAAGGCCATCGTGCGGGAAGGGGCCTGGGACACGCCGGAATTCAAGATCCGCAAAGTGGTGTCCTGAATCATGGCAAACCTGTCCCATCCAATGGAAGGATGCGTCCGGCCATGAGCGACCGGCAATTCGAAACCATCATGGACCGGGAACTGGGCCTGCGCCGAGACCTCTCGACCGGGCAATTGTCGATGATCGCCATCGGCGCCGCCATCGGCACCGGACTTTTCCTGGGCAGCGGCTTTGCCATCGGCTTTGCCGGACCCGCGGTCCTTCTCAGCTATGCGTTCGGTGCGTTGATCGCGCTTCTGCTGATGGGCTGCCTGGCCGAGATGACGGCCGCTCATCCCACGGCCGGCTCATTCGGGTCCTTCGCCGAACATTATATCGGGCCGTTGGCCGGATTCCTGGTCCGCTATGTCTATTGGGCGTCTTTGGTGCTGGCGATCGGAACTGAGATCACCGCGGTGGCAATTTATATGGGCTATTGGTTCGCGGGCGTGCCGGGCTGGTATTGGATATCGGCTTTCTCCGCCGCTTTGGTGGGCGTCAATTTCATCAATGTGAAAGTGTTCGGGCGGATCGAATATAGCTTCTCCTTCATCAAGCTCAGCGCCATCATCATCTTTATCATCTTGGGCGCGCGGCTGGTCGCCACGGCGCCGGATGGATCGGGCATTGGTTTCTCCAATTATTTCGCGCGGGGTGGTTTCTTCCCCAAAGGTCTGTTCGGCGCCTGGGCGGCGGTCATTCCGGCCTGCTTCAGCTATCTGGGCGTGGAGATGATCGCGGTGGCGTCGGGCGAGGCGAAAAACCCGCAAACTGCTGTGGTCCGCGCGTTCCGGCTCACTTTGGTCCGGCTGCTGGTCTTTTATCTTCTCACCCTGGGGCTGATGATGGCGATCATTCCCTGGTACCAGGCCAGCGTGAAAGAGAGCCCGTTCGTTCTGGTGATGGAAGCGACGCGGGTGCCCGGCGCGGCTTCGCTGCTCAATTTCGTGGTGCTGGTGGCGGCGCTGTCGGCCATGAACAGCCAGCTTTATACCGCCACGCGGATGATGTTCAGCCTGGCGCGCGGCGGTCAGGCACCCCGGATGTTCGGCGTGATCAATGCCCGCGGGGTTCCGGGGGCGGCATTGGGCCTGTCGTCGGCGGGGATCGGCATCGCCGTCATCCTCAACATATTCTTCAACGACATCGCCTTCGCTTTCATGAATGCGGTTTCCACATTCGGCGGCCTGTTCGCCTGGCTGATGATTTTCGTCACCCACCTGTTCTTCCGCGCCAAGAGCGGGAATTTAACCTTGCCCTTCCGCATGTGGGGCTATCCCGTCGTGCCGGCCTTCGGCGCGATGGTGGTGGCTTGTGTCATGGCCACCACCTGGTTTGTCCCCGTGTTCCGGTCGGCGCTGGTCTATGGCTTGCCCTTCGTCGCCATCCTGAGCGCGGCTTATGCGATCTTTCTGCGGCCCCGCTTGGTGCGCGCGCAATAAGGCAACTCACACCGTCAACTTGTGCGACACCGTCTTGACGGTGAGATAGGGCGCCAGGCCTTCCACGCCGCCTTCGCGGCCATAGCCGCTTTCCTTGACTCCGCCGAAAGGCGTTTCGGCCACCGAAGCCTCCAGGGTGTTGATGGAGACATTGCCGGCTTCCAGGCCTTCGGCCATGCGGTCGGCGTTGCGGGCGTCATGGGTGAAGCCATAAGCCGCCAGCCCGAAAGGCAGGGCATTCGCTTTCTCGATCGCCTCATCCAAATTCGCGACCGGATTGATCACGGCCAGCGGACCGAAAGGCTCCTCCCGCATCACATCCGCGTGACCCGGAACATCCGCCAGCACCGTGACGGGAAAGAAATAGCCGGGCCGCGCGAGGCGTGCGCCGCCCGCCAGAAGCCTGGCACCTTTGGCTTTTGCGTCGGCGACCAGCCGTTCCATCGCCTCGATCCGCCGGAGATTGGCCAAGGGGCCCATTTCCGTGCCCGCATCCATTCCGTTTCCAATGGTCACGGCATTCGCCCGCCGAACGAAAGCTTCGGTGAAGGAAGCATAGATGTCCTGATGGACATAGAAACGGGTCGGCGAGGTGCAGACCTGCCCGCCATTGCGGGCCTTGCGCGTGGCGCAGACCGTGCCCGCCTCCGCCGGATCGGCATCCGCGCAGACGATGACGGGCGCATGGCCGCCAAGCTCCATCAGCACCGGCTTCATATGCTGGGCCGCCAGGCCGGTGAGGTGCTTGCCCACGGCGGTCGATCCCGTAAAGGCGACAAGGCGTGTCGGCGGCTGCGGGATCAGGTAACTGGAAATATCCGCAGGCACCCCGAACACCAGATTGAGCACGCCGCGCGGCAATCCCGCATCGTGAAACGCGCGCGCCATGTGAAGGGCGCCGGCTGGGGTTTCCTCCGCCGCTTTGAGGATGATCGAACAGCCGGCGGCGAGCGCGCCCGCGATCTTGCGGGCGGGCTGGCTCATGGGAAAATTCCAGGGCGAGAAGGCCGCCACCACGCCGATGGGCTGATGATGAACCGTATAGCGGATGCCCGGCTCGCTGGGGATCACGCGGCCATAGGCGCGCTGTCCTTCCGCCGCGTCCCATTCATAGAATTCGCAGCCGCGGATCACTTCCAGCCGCGCCTGGGCGAAAGGTTTGCCATGCTCCAGGGTGATGGAATGGGCGATCTCGTCGATGCGTTCGCGCATCAGCGCCGCCGCTTTGAGAATTAAATCGCCCCGCGCGCGGGGCGACCAGCTTCTCCAGACCCGGAAGCCGTCTTCCGCCGCCGTCAGTGCCGTGTCCAGATCCTCCCGGCTGGCGACCGGCACGGCGCCGATCGGGCTTTCGTCGGCCGGATTATGGACCGGCAGGCTTTCGCGGCCCCGCCGCCATTCGCCGCCAATATAGCCTGCAAGGTCGGGATAGGACGGCATGGTTCATCTCCGTGCGATACGGGCATATTTCGCCGGATGGCATTTCATAAGACAATGACCTATATTGATATGAATTCAGACACTTATCTTATGAAAAACGCACCATGGGCGTGACCCTGCGGCAGATACAGGGATTTCTGGCAGTGGCTGAGGCCGGCGCCTTCACCAAGGCTGCGTCGCGACTCAAGCTCGCGCAGCCGGCGCTTTCCCAGCTCGTCCGGGAGCTGGAACGGGATCTCAATATCCGGCTCTTCGACCGTACCACCCGGCGGGTGGAATTGACGGAAGGCGGCCGCGAGTTTCAGCGCGCCGCGTTGAAGCTGATGCAGGATCTGGATCTGGCCGTCGCCGGCGCGCGCAATCTGGCGGCGCGCAGGCAAGGCCGCATCATCGTCGCAGCGCCGCCATTCCTGGCTGCGACCATTTTGCCCCGCGCCATCGTCCGGCTGCAATCCGACTATCCCGGCCTTCAAGTAATCATTCTCGACACCAACACGGCGGCGATCCTGGATGCGGTCAGGTCCGGCAAGGCCGACTACGGTTTCGGCACCTTTCCCGCTTCGGAAGAGGATCTGGACCGGATCAGGCTTTCCCGCGACCGTCTGATGCTCTTCTGTCCCCTGGATCACCGGCTTGCGCGGCGTAAAAAGATCCGCTGGAACGCGCTGGCGGGAGAACCGCTGATTGCCCTGACCCGCGACAGCGGCATCCGTCTTCTGGTCGAGCTGGGTTACGAAGGGGCGAAAATTCCATTGCGGATATCGCATCAGGTTTCCCAGATATCGACGGCGTTGGCGTTGGCCGGTGCCGGGCAAGGCATCACCATCATGCCGAGCTATGTCCGGCCGGAAGCCGCGCGGCAGCGCCTGGCAAGCGTGCCGCTTTTCGATCCCCTGGTCTCGCGCGACATCGAACTGGTCCGCGCCAGGGACCGGTCGCATACCCCGGCCGGGCTTGCTTTTGCCGAGGTGCTTCGCGCCTGCATCCGCAATGATGAAGCGCCGGCCGTTTGACTCCACACAGAGACAAGAGCGGGGACTTTTTGTAATATCCAGGCTTGTGCAAGCGGGAGTTCGGCCATGCGCCTTGACGATCTTCGCCCGACCGAAAATGTCGATGACCGGCGTGGGTCAGGGTTCGGAGGTGGCAGGCTCGCCATTGGCGGCGGTGGCCTCGGTCTGGTGGCGGTGGTGGTTCTGTCGCTGGTCTTCGGCGTGGACCCGACCCCGCTGCTGGACACCATGAATGGCGGCGGCGCCACCTACCAACAGCAAGCCAATCCCGGCGAGCCGCGCGCCGACGATGCGGCCTATCAATTTTCCCGGCGGATCGTGGGCTCAGCCGAAGATGTGTGGTCGCCGATCCTGCGTGCGGAAGGCGTGACGTTCAGTCCCGCCATGCTCACCACCTATGACGTCTCCACGCCCACCGGCTGCGGAACCGGCCAATCCTCCGCCGGGCCTTTCTATTGCCCGGCCGATGACCGCATCTATCTGGATCTGGCTTTCTACGACGAACTGGGAAGCCGCTTTGGGGCGCCGGGCGAATTCGCCCGCGCCTATGTCGTGGCCCATGAGTATGGCCATCACATCCAGAATCTGCTGGGCGTGATGGCACGCCACCAGACCGGCAGCCGCGGCGCCGACAGCGACTCCGTGCGGACCGAATTGCAGGCCGACTGTTTCGCGGGCGTGTGGGCCTATCACGCCAACCAGCAGTTCCGTATCCTGGAAACCGGCGATGTCGAACAGGGGCTGCAGGCGGCGTCTTCGGTGGGCGACGATACGCTGGAAAAGCAAAGCCAGGGTTATGTCGTGCCGGATTCCTTCACCCATGGCACCAGCGCGCAACGCACGCGCTGGTTTCAGCGGGGACTGCAGGGCGGTGATATCAAGGCCTGCGATACATTCTCCGTCCGGACACCCTAAAGCACATCGCGATCAGTCCGCCGCCGCGCGCTGCGGGGCCGGTTCTTCCGGCCGCTGGAATGTGCTCAGCGGCAGCTTGTTCACCTCGTCGATGATCTTGGCGAAAGCGCGCGTGGCTGCTTCCAGCCCCGTCCAGGGCACCATTTCCGGCGTTTCCCAGTCGGTGTGGAAATAGCTGTGATATTCGCTGGCGCTGACCGCGGGCAGGAAGCGGAAGAACACGCCGGCGTCGCCGGCCGGCGGCGTGGGACTGGGATCGAACTCGGCCGGAACACCGAATTTCCGGAAGGCATCCCAGGTGATCTTCCGCAATTCGGGACGGCTCTTGCCGCCGGCATACCATTCCAGCGGCATATAGGTGTTGGCCCATGCGATCTCGTCGCCGGGATAATAGCGGGGACGCGATTGCGTGACGATCGTCGAAGGGTGTTCGACATTGATCAGCAAAGCGGTTTTCGGGAACAGCGTGGCCTTGTTGGCCACCATCCAGCGGCGCCCGACGCCGCCATCCGCGCCATTGTGATGCCCATCCAGCCCGACAAAAATGAGGGTGCGTTTGCGCTTGGCCTTGGGAATCTTGGCGTAATATTCCGCCAGCCCCAGCATGGAGGCGACGCCGCCGCCATTGTCGCTCGCGCCGTCGAACCAGCCATCCTTGTGCGCCACGATATAGATGGTTTCGTCGGTCGCACCGGGGAGGGTGCCCCAGATCAATGCCGTCTGCTTGTTCGGAACCTTCTCGATCTCCAGAGACACCTTGATCTTGGGCGCGGCGCCATTCTTTGCCGCTTCGATCATCCGGCGAACCGCTGTTCCGTCATCATTGCCGACGGTGAATGAAGGAACTTTGGCGCCCGACGGATAGGCCTGATAGCGCATGTTTCCGGGCAGCATCGAAACTTCGAAAACCACGGCGGCGCCTTTTTCGCTCGCGCGCCGGACGCCGCCCTGATCCTGCAGCCCCAACATGCTGTAGACGAATACGGCCTTGCCCCGGACATCTTTGCCTGAGAAATCCGCCTCGGTGCCGAGACCTGCATAGACCGCGTCTGTCTCAATGCCGCCTGCGGGCAGGCCGTCATCGCCATAATCCGGCTGCGCGGACTCGACATGGATGGTCTGTCCACCGAGCGTCATCGTCACGTCCCAACTTTTCGGCATCCATTGCGGCGGAAGATCGATCGGCTGGGTGCGAACATCGCTCAGACCAATCGATTTGAATTTCGCCGCCAGCCATTCATTGGTTTCGATGTCGCTTTGGGTACCCATGATCCGGCCCCAGAATTTGGGGTGGCCGGCATCGCGGTAGCGGCGCGAGATCTCCGCCAGCTCGACCACATATTTGTGCATCTTCTTGCCGTCGATGGACGCATACGCTTGTGAGTCTTTGGGGAGCGGAAAAGGAATCACGCCATCCTGAACACGGGAAAGCGGCAGCGCGGGCGCGGTGAGCGATTGGGCGATGGTGGAACGGGGCGCGGGTTGCGCCAGGGCGGGCTGGCCGGTCGCTGTCAACAGCACTGCGGCGGCAAAGACATGGGTCATGGTTCTGTTCATGGGGCGCTCTCCATTTCATTGCGGCCGGGACCGGACCGAAGCGGCCCGATCCCGGTATAGGCGCGTCATTCGTCGAAGTCGGGATGGTTGCCGGTGTCTTCCGGCCGCTTGAAGGTGCTGAGCGGAAGCTTATTCACTTCGTCGATCACCTTGGCATAGGCTCGCGTCGCCGCCTCAAGGCCGGTCCATGGAACGGTTTCCGGCGTTTCCCAATCGGTATGGAAGTAATTGTGATATTCGCTGGCGTCGATCGCCGGCGTGAAGCGGTAGAAATAGGATGCGTCGCTGGCGGGCGGCGTGGGGCTGGGATCAAGCTCCAGCGGCACGCCGAATTTTCTGAAAGAATCCCACACGATCTTGCGCAGTTCCGGACGGCTCTTGCCGCCGGCATACCATTGCAGGGGCATGTAGGTGTTGCCCCAGGCAAGCTCGTCGCCCGGATAATAGCGCGGACGCGACTGGGTTGTGATCGTGGAGGGATGTTCGTCGTTGATCAGAATGGCGGTCTTGGCGAACAGCTTGTCTTTGTTCGCGGTCAACCAGGTTTTCCCGGCGGCACCGTCGGGACCGTTGTGATGCCCGTCCAGGCCGATGAAAACAATGGTGCGGCGGCGTTTCTCCTTGGGGATTTTCGCGAAATATTCCGCAAGTCCCAGCATCGATGCCACGCCGCCGCCATTGTCACCCGCGCCTTCGAACCAGCCGTCCTTGTGCGCGGTGACATAGATGGTCTCGTCGGTGGCGCCGGGCAAGGTGCCCCACACCAGCGCGGTTTTGAGGTTCGGCACTTTCTCCACCTCCAAGGTCACTTTGACCTTGGGTGCGGGACCGTTCTTGGCCGCCTCGATCATTTCGCGGGCGGCGACGCCGTCGTCATTGCCCAGCACCAGGCTGGGCGCCTTGGTATCCGACGGATAGGCGATGTAGTGCATGTTGCCCGGAAGCATCGACACGTCGAAAACGACGGCCGCGCCCAGATCGTCGGCGCGCTTGACGGCGCGCTCGTTCTTCAGGCCCTGCATGCTGTAGACGAACACCGCCTTGCCGCGGACATCCTTGCCCTTGAAATCCGCTTCGGTGCCCAGGCCCGCATAGATCGCATCCAGTTCGACGCCACCGGCGGGCAGACCGTTGGCCAGATAGGCGGGCTGGGCCGAATTCAGGTTGATGGTCTTGCCGCCGCCGGTCATCATCACGGTCCAGTCCTTCGGCATCCATTGCGGCGCCAGGTCCAGGGGCTGGATGCGCACATCCGTCAATCCCAAGGTCCTGAACTTGCCCGCCAGCCATTCATTGGTTTCATGGTCGCTGGAGGTGCCGATGATCCGGCCCCAGAATTTGGGATGACCGTTGTCGCGATAGCGGCGGGAAATCTGCGCCAGTTCTTCGACATAGCGATGCATCTTGCGGCCATCGATCGAACCATAGGCTTCCTCGCCCTTGGGCAGCGGGAATTCGATCAGGCTGTCCTGAATGCGGGACGCGGAAATGGCGGGAGGCGTGAGCGATTGCGCGATGGTGGAGCGAGGTTTCGCCGCCGGCTGCGCAAGCGCCGCCCGGTCCAGCGCGGCAAGCCCTGACAGAAGGACCGCGGCCGCACAGCTACAGAAGAGTATTTTTTTCACTTGTGTCCCTCCAATTTTATTCTGTTTTTCGAATGGCGTATCCGCGCGAAACAATTGCAGAGCGCTTTTTCAATATCATTCGTGCCGCATCCGATGCCTGCGGCCTCGCCCATATTGACGGGAGACAATTCGATCACAAGGGCGGGCCGGAATGATTGATTGTGCTAATATGCACATCAAAGGTGCAACTTTTCCCATTGCGGGGGCGGCGCAGCCGAACGTCCATATCCTTCGGGATAAAGGACCGATCCTTTACCGCTGCATTGTGAACACGCCGCCTTCTGCATCCGCGAAATGATTTCCGGCTGAAGCTTCCCCGTCAGTCGTCCTGCGCCTCCCGAACGGGAGGCGCTTTTTTATTGGCCGGCAGCTTGCCGGCTTCATATCCGGCAAGGTTGAATTGCCGTGCGGCGGCCAGCAAAATTCCAGGGTTTCCGGGAGGCAGATGGATGGAATCCTTCACGCGCGAAGAGTTGCTAGATTTCCTGAATCTCATGCTCGAGGCCGAGCGGGCGGGCGCAAAAGCGCTTCTTCACGTTTCGAAGGATACGGACCGCAAGGACGCTTCGGAGCTGGCGAAAGCCGTCCATCTGGATGAAGCGAAATGGTGCGCCATGTTGACAAGGGCAATCCGGGCCCTGGATGGCGCGCCCAGCGACAAGACCGGGCAATTTTATGAAAAGGTGATGGCGGTTCCGGAGCTTGGACCACGCCTGGCGCTGGTCAATCGCGGCCAGGAATGGGTGGTGCGGAAATTGCGGGATGCGATTCCCAGGATCGCCGATACACAACTGGCCGGCGATCTGACGGTCATGTTGACCTCGCATGAGGACAATATCGCCATCATGGCCCGGTCAGGCCTGATCGACTAGCTCCGGCGCTTGGCGCGCATCCTCGTTCCAGGGGCAGAACTGCTCCTTGGACGCGTTGACCGCTTCGGCGATATGGCGCCGCACTTCCGTGACCCGGTGCGAACGGTGCGTGTCCGGATGGGAGATCAGCCAGTAGCTGCGGACGAATTGAAGATGCGGCAGGATCCGCCGGAAGTTGGAAACATGTTTGGCCGCATAATCGTGCAGGATGGCGATGCCGTTCCCCGCGCGGACCGCTTCCATCTGACCCACCACGCTGCCGCATTCGAAGCGGCGCGGCATGCTGGCGGCAAGCTCGCGCCCATAATCCAGTGACGGCGTGTGAATCAGGTCATCGACATAGGTCACGAACAGATGCTGCTTGAGGTCTTCCTCGCTGCGGATCGGCGGCTTGCCGCGCAGATATTCTTCCGAGGCATAAAGGCTGAGCGTGTAGTCTGTCAGTTTCTGGATGATCAAATTGCCTTGAACGGGCCGGTCCAAAGTGATCACGATGTCGGCTTCACGCCGCGACAGCGAGAAGGTGCGGGGCAGGGGAACCAGTTGGATCAAGAGGTCCGAATGCCGGGCGGACAATTCCGCCAGCTTCGCGGCCAGAAAATAATTGCCCAACCCGTCCGGCGCGCCCACCCGGACCGTGCCGCGGATCGCGCCGATGGTTCCGGAAAGCGCGGATTCCAGTTGAAGGAATTCGGATTCGACTTTCTCGGCCGACGCCATCAACGCTTCGCCCGCCGATGTCAGGGTGCATCCATTGACATGGCGTTCCAGGAGCTTGGTCTGCAGTTCTTCTTCCAGGGCCGTCAGCTGGCGCCCCACGGTGGCGTGGTTAAGGCCCAGGATCCGCGCGGCGGCCAGCATCTGCCCGCTTCGTGCCACGGCTAGGAAAATACGCGCCCGGTCCCACTCCATCCTCTAATGTTAGCTTTTGCACACCGGACTGGCAATATTGCCCTAAGTGATGTGAATTTTTGCACATCAGAAGCGCAACTTTGTCGATTGCCTGCCCAGCGGCTTGTGAAAATATGCCTCGCCGACGCTAGCGGCGCGCAAACCGCCGCAACAATTCGCAGCCGAATGACTGAAAATCCGCAATCGAAAGAGGCGCTATGAACACCGTCGAAATCGGGACCTCCACGGTCAACAATTTCATTGATGGCCACATCGTGCCCGGCAGCACCGGCCGGACGCAGGATATTTTCAATCCGGCGACCGGACGAAAGGCGCGGAGCGTCTGTTTGTCATCGGCTGCGGATGTCGATGCGGCGGTTCAAGCGGCCAAGGCCGCATTCCCCGCTTGGGCAAACCTGCCGCCCCTGCGCCGCGTCCGGCTGATGAACAAATATCTGGCGCTGGTGAATGCCCATAAGGACGATCTGGCGCGGGCCATCACCGCCGAGCATGGCAAAGTCTTTTCCGATGCCAAGGGCGAAGTGGAACGCGGCATCGACATCATCGAATTCGCCTGCGGCATGCCCCAGCTTCTGAAAGGCGATTTCACGGACCAGGTTTCCACCAATATCGACAATTGGACGTTGCGCCAGCCGCTGGGCGTGGTCGCCGGCATCACCCCGTTCAATTTTCCGGTGATGGTGCCTGCCTGGATGTATCCGATCGCGATCGCGGCGGGAAACACCTTTGTCCTCAAGCCCAGCCCCATCGATCCCACGCCGTCCCTCATGGTGGCCGAACTGATGCGCGAGGCGGGCTTCCCCAAAGGCGTGTTCAATGTGGTTCAGGGCGACAAGGAAGCTGTCGACGCCTTGCTGGCGCATGAGGATGTGCAGGCGGTCTCGTTCGTGGGATCGACTCCCATTGCCAATTATATTTACGAGACCGGCGCGCGGGCCGGAAAGCGCGTGCAGGCGCTGGGCGGCGCCAAGAACCATCTGGTGGCGATGCCCGATGCCGATCCCGAAAAAGTGGTCGATGCCTTGATGGGCGCGGCTTACGGTTCCGCCGGCGAGCGTTGCATGGCGATCTCGGTGGCGGTGCTGGTGGGATCGGCGGCGGATGCGGTCATTCCCCTGCTGATGAAGCGGGCCAAGGAATTGAACATCGGCAATGGCATGAATGACGCCACCGAAATGGGTCCGATCGTCACCAATGTGGCCCGGCAGCGGATCGTGGGCTACATCGACAAGGGCGTGGCGGAAGGCGCATCCTTGCTGATGGATGGCCGCGAATATGTGGTGCCTGGTCACGAGGAAGGGTTCTTCCTGGGCCCCACGCTGTTCGATCACGTCAAGCCGGGAATGACGATCCACCGGGAAGAGATATTCGGGCCGGTGCTTTGCTGCATGCGCGTCGCGACCATGGAAGAAGCGATCAACCTGATCAACGCCCACGAATTCGCCAACGGCGTGAGCTGCTTTACCAGCGATGGCCATGCGGCGCGCGAGTTCGGTCGCAACATCCATTGCGGCATGGTCGGCATCAATGTCCCCATTCCCGTGCCGATGGCCTGGCACGGCTTTGGCGGCTGGAAGCGCAGCCTGTTCGGCGACATGCATATCTATGGCGAAGAAGGCGTGCGCTTTTACACCCGCCAGAAATCGATCATGCAGCGCTGGCCGGACAGCATCGCAAAGGGTGCCGAATTCCAGATGCCGGTTTCGCGTTAAAAACAAGAGTTCCTGGGAGGGAGCGATGCAGACGGAAGAGCTCCGAAAGGGGCCTCTGGAAGGTATTACGGTTCTGGACTTCTCGCGGGTGCTGGCAGGACCTTATTGCACCATGATCCTGGCCGATTTGGGCGCCCGGGTGATCAAGATCGAGAAGTTCGGAACCGGCGACGACACGCGCGCCTTCGGGCCGTTCGTGGATGGCGAGTCCGCCTATTTCATGTGCTTCAACCGGGGCAAGGAAAGCATCGTCCTGGACATCAAATCGCCGCGCGACCGCGAACTGCTGGAGCGGCTGTTGGACGAAGCCGATGTGGTGGTGGAGAATTTCCGTCCCGGCGTGATGGACCGGTTGGGCTACGGCGCTGAGCGTCTGGCGAAAACCCATCCGCATATCATCTATGCCTCCGTCTCCGGCTTCGGCCATAGCGGCCCTTTCAGCGATCTTCCGGGCTACGACATGGTGGTGCAGGCAATGGGCGGCATCATGAGCCTGACGGGCTGGCCGGATGGGCCGCCGTCGCGGGTGGGCACCAGCTTCGGCGATCTGGGCGCGGCGTTGTTCGCCACCGTGGGCATTTTGGCGTCGCTTTATAAGCGAAACCAGAATGCGCAGGGCGCGCGCGTGGATATCGGCATGTTGGATTGCCAGGCGGCGCTGATGGAGACGGCCCTGGCCCGCTATGACGCGGAAGGCAAAGTCCCCAACCGGACCGGGGACAGCCATCCCTCGCTGGCGCCGTTCGAGAGCTTCGCGGCCAAGGACGGGCGGATCGTGATTGCCGCGGGCAATGACACGCTGTTCGTGTTGATGGCCGATGCTTTGGGCGCGCCGGAACTGGCGTTGCAGGCGCCCTTCGCCACCAACGATCTGCGCTGCCAGAACCGGCCGCAGATGGTGAAGGCGATTGAGGCGGTGACCAGAACCCAGAATGTCCAGCATTGGGTGGACAGGCTGAACGAGGCAGGCGTGCCCTGTTCGCCGATCAACACCATCGACAAGCTGTTCGATCATCCCCAGCTTTTGGCGCGCGACATGTTCATCAAAGTGAAAAGCGGCGAAACCGGCCGCGCCGTCCGCACCGCCGGAAATCCGATCCGCATCAGCGGCTATAAGGGCAACAATATCGTGGACCCCATCATGGCGCCGAAGCTGAACCAGAACCGCGAGCAGATTCTGCACGAATTCATGGCCCCGCGGGACGCCTATGTTCCGTCCCATGGCGGCGAGGAATAACAGTCCATTCCAAATAACGATCATCCGCAGTGTCAGGAGAAATTCATGAGCGATGACAGCAAACCGGACGCCGGCGGCAAAGGCGCCAAATGGGAAACCATTCTGGTGGAGCGGCGCGAGCGGGTCGGCCTGATCACTTTGAATCGCCCCAAATCTCTCAACGCCTTGAACCGGCAACTGGCGCAGGAAACGCTCAAGGCATTGCGGGAATTCGATGCCGATGACCGGGTGGGCGCGATTGTGATCGCGGGAAGTCCGCGTGCCTTCGCGGCGGGCGCCGACATCGCCGAAATGGCGGAAAAATCCTTTACCCAATTTTACATGGACGACTTCCTGGGTTCCTGGGACCAGGTCCGGCTGATTGCAAAGCCCATCATCGCGGCGGTCAGCGGCTTTGCCTTGGGCGGAGGCTGCGAGCTGGCCTTGCTGTGCGACTTCATCATCGCCTCCGAGGACGCCCAGTTCGGCCAGCCGGAAATCAAGCTGGGTGTATTGCCGGGCATCGGCGGATCGCAGCGACTGACCCGCGCGGTCGGCAAATCGCTGGCGATGGACATGATCCTCACCGGCCGGTCCATCAACGCCGCTGAAGCCAAGGCCGCCGGCATGGTGGCGCGCGTGGTCGCCCCGGCGGATCTGCTGCAGACCGCTCTGGAGGCGGCTCATACCATCGCGGCCTATAATGCGCCGGCCGTGAAGATGGCCAAACAGGCCGTCAATCAGGCTTTCGAAAGCTCGCTGGCGGAAGGACTGCGTCACGAACGCCTGCTGTTCCAGGCCGCTTTCGCCACCGAAGGGCAGAAGGAAGGCATGAACGCCTTTGTCGCCAAACGGGCGCCCGTTTTCCGGAACCGATAGTCGAGGCTTGTTGGTGGACCAGGTTCAATTGCTCGACGGCGAATATGATTACATCGTCGCCGGTGCCGGTTCGGCCGGCTGCGTGGTGGCCAATCGCCTGTCGGCCGATCCCAAAAACCGCGTTCTGCTGCTGGAGGCGGGCGGAAAGGACAATTGGATCTGGTTTCACATTCCGGTGGGATATCTTTTCGCCATCGGCAATCCCCGAAGCGACTGGATGTTCCAGACCGAACCGGAACCCGGTTTGAACGGCCGTTCCTTGAAATATCCCCGCGGCAAGGTGATCGGCGGATCGTCGGCGATCAATGCCATGATCTCCATGCGGGGGCAGCGCCAGGACTATGACAATTGGCGGCAGCTGGGGCTGACCGGATGGAGCGCGGATGAAGTCTTTGCCGCGTTCAAGCGTCTGGACAATCACTTCCTCGGCGAAACCGAGCATCACAGCGCCAAAGGCGAATGGCGGGTCGAAGAGCCGCGGCTGCGCTGGGATATCCTGGACGCGGTTCGCGATGCGGCGGTCGAGATGGGCGTTCCCCAGACGCCGGACTTCAATACCGGAAACAATGAGGGTGTGGGCTATTTCCATGTAAACCAGAAGCGCGGGCTGCGCTGGTCGGCGGCGCGCGGATTCCTCAAGCCCGCATTGCGCCGCCCCAATCTGCGTCTGGAAACCCACGCCAATATCGACAAGCTGGTCTTCGAGGGCCGCCGGGCCAGGGGCATCCGCTTTGTCCGCGGCGGAAAAACCTATGAAGCGCGGGCCAAACGCGAAGTCATATTGTGCGCGGGCTCGATCGGTTCGATCGAAATCCTGCAGCGGTCAGGCGTGGGCGATCCCGCCTTCCTGCAATCGTTGGGCATTCCGGTCCAACTGGCGCGCGAAGGGGTGGGAAAGAATCTGCAAGACCATCTCCAGCAGCGGATGATCTACAAAGTCTCAGGCGTCAAAACCCTCAACGAGACCTATCACTCGCTGGTCGGCAGAGCCTTGATGGGCGCCGAATATGCCATGTTCCAGACCGGGCCCTTGACCATGGCGCCATCCCAGCTGGGCATATTCACCCGGTCGAACAGCCTGCACGACCGCGCCAATATCCAATTTCATGTCCAACCGCTGTCGCTGGATAAATTCGGCGATCCGCTGCACAAATTCCGCGCCATCACCGTCAGCGCCTGCAATCTTCGGCCCACCTCGCGCGGTATAATCCATGTCCGCTCCGCCGATTTCCACGACAGGCCGGTGATCAAGCCCAATTACCTGTCCACCGAAGAGGACCGGCAGGTCGCCGCCGACGCTATCCGGGTGACGCGGCGCCTGATGGGACAAAAAGCGCTTTCGAAATATGCGCCGGAAGAATATGTGCCCGGGCCAAAAATCTCGAACGATACGGCCGACCTGGCTAAGGCCGCGGGCGATATCGGCACAACGATCTTTCATCCCGTGGGCACGGCGAAGATGGGTCTTTCCACCGATCCCATGGCCGTGGTGGATGAGCGGCTCAGGGTCCATGGCGCGGAAGGGCTTCGGGTGGTGGACGCCTCGGTGATGCCCAGCATCACGTCGGGCAACACCAACACTCCCACCATCATGATCGCGGAAAAAGGCGCCGCCTGCATCATCGAGGACGGCCGGAGTTCTTTTAACGCTTAAATAAATGCGCTAGGCATGGCGCGCCGGGGCGTTCAGCCGCGGCATAGATGGATGAATGCCATGCCCGCCGCCTTTATATGCGATGGCCTGAGAACGCCCATCGGGCGCTACAATGGTGCTTTGGCCAAGATTCGTTCCGACGATCTGGCGGCGCTGACGATCAAGGCCTTGCTGGAACGGCATAAGGGACTGGACCCCAAGGCCATCGATGACGTGATCCTGGGCTGCGCCAACCAGGCCGGCGAGGACAGCCGCAATGTCGCCCGCATGGCCGCGCTGCTGGCGGGCCTGCCGGACAGCGTTCCGGGCGTGACCGTCAACCGGCTTTGCGCGTCCGGCCTGGACGCGGTGGGGCAAGCAGCCCGCGCCGTCATGTCCGGCGATGCCGAGTTGATCGTGGCGGGTGGCGTGGAAAGCATGACGCGGGCGCCCTTCGTGATGGGCAAGGCCGATACCGCTTTCTCGCGCACGGCGAAAATCGAAGACACCACCATCGGCTGGCGTTTCGTCAATCCGGCGATGGCGAAAGCCCATGGCGTCGAATCCATGCCCGAAACCGCCGAGAATGTCGCGGCGGAGTTCGGCATCGGCCGCGCCGATCAGGATGCGTTTGCCTGGCGCAGCCAGCAGCGCGCCGGAGCAGCCCAGGCGCGGGGCTTTTTCCAAGGCGAACTTGCGCCGGTGCCGGTGCCTGGAAAGGCGGGTCTCGTGCTTATCGATCGTGACGAACATCCGCGCCCGGAAACCACGCTGGAAGGGTTGGCGAAATTAAAGCCCATCGTTCGCGAAGACGGCACGGTGACGGCGGGCAATGCCTCCGGCGTGAATGACGGGGCAGCCGCGTTGATCATTGCGTCGGAGGATGCCGCCCGGCGTCACGGCCTGATCCCGCGCGCCAGAATCCTGGGCTATGCCACAGCCGGCGTGCCGCCAAGAGTGATGGGGATCGGGCCGGTGCCCGCGACGCAGAAGCTGATGGCGAAGACGGGATTGTCGATCCGGGATTTCGATATCATCGAATTGAACGAAGCGTTTGCCGCCCAGGCGCTCGCGGTGCTGCGCCGGATGGGCCTTCCCGACGACGCCGAACAGGTCAATCCCAATGGCGGGGCCATCGCCCTTGGCCACCCTCTGGGTGCATCGGGTGCCAGGCTGGCGCTGACGGCCCTGCGGGCGCTGGAAGAAAAGAAAGGCCGCTTTGCACTGGCCACACTCTGTGTCGGCGTCGGTCAGGGCGCCTCCTTGGCCATGGAAGCGGTTTGAGCCGCATATGACGGTTTGTCGATGCCGCCGCCTGCGGATCGGACTTTCGGGTTTGTGAAGAACCTTTTATCATCCGTTCATGGTGGCGGGGTCTTGCGAGGTGCGGGGGCCCCCGATCAAGCTAAGAGGAAACAATGCGATATTTTGTCTATGCCTTGACGGCTGCTTTGGCGATCACGCCCGCGATGGCTCAGAACGCCATGACCCCCGATATGACGGCGCCGACCAATGACGCGCCCAACCCGTATCAAACCGTGAAAGACTATTTCAAGCTGCCCGCCGGGCGGACCTGGGGTTCGACCAGCGCGGTCGAAATCGATCGCGACGGCAAGTCGATCTGGGTCGCCGAACGCTGCGGCCAGAATGGGTGCCTCGACCGCAAGACCGGCAAGATGTCGGATCTGCCCAGCGTGTTGAAATTCGACTCGACCGGCAAGCTGGTGAAGTCGTTTGGCGCGGGCCTGATGATCTTCCCGCACGGCATTTATGTCGATCGCGACGGCAATGTCTGGGTGACGGACGGCCAGGACAATGGCAAGCGCCGCGAGCGTGGCGCCACCGGCCCGATCGGGCCGGATGGCGCGACTTTGGGCAACCAAGTCATCAAGTTCAGCCCGGACGGCAAGGTGCTGCTCACTTTGGGCAAGAAGGGCGGCGCCGCCGCGCCGGATTATTTCTATCAGCCCAATGATGTGGTCACGTCCGCCAATGGCGACATCTTCGTCGCCGAAGGCCATGGCGCGGGCAACAACCGCATCCTGAAATTCGACAAGACCGGCAAGTTCATCAAGGAATGGGGCAAGTTGGGCACCGGGCCGGGCGAATTCGACCAGCCGCATGCATTGGCCATCGATTCCAAGAACCGCCTTCTGGTCGGCGATCGCAACAACAACCGGGTTCAGATTTTCGACCTGGACGGCAAGTTCATCCAGCAGTTGCACCAGTTCAGCCGGCCGAGCGGCATCTGGCTGACCAAGGATGACGTTCTGTATGTGACCGATTCCGAATCGGAATCGGTTTCGCGCAATCACAATGGCTGGAAGCGCGGTATCCGCTGGGGCAGCCTGAAGGACGGCAAGATCGTCGGCTTCATTCCCGATCCGGTCGAGAAAGCCTCCGATACCAGTGCCGGTGAAGGCGTTGCGGTCGATGCGGCCGGCAATATCTATGGCGCCGAAGTGGGTCCGAAGGCGCTCAACAAGTATGTGAAGAAATAAATCCGCGCTCCGGCACGGATCTAACAGCGGCCCGGTCCCGTCAGGGACCGGGCCGTCGCTTTTTCTAAAGATCGAATTTCACGCCCTGGGCCAGCGGCAGGCTGCTGCCGTAATTGATGCTCTGGGTCTGGCGGCGCATATAGGCCTTCCAGGCATCCGATCCGCTCTCGCGGCCGCCACCGGTTTCCTTCTCGCCGCCAAAGGCGCCGCCGATCTCCGCGCCTGACGGGCCCATATTCACATTGGCGATGCCGCAATCCGATCCTTTGGCGGAAAGGAATTTCTCCGCTTCGGAGAGGTCGCGGGTGATGATGGACGACGACAATCCTTGCGGCACATCGCGCAGCATCGCCACCGCTTCGTCGAAGGCCGAATAGCGCATCACATAAAGGATGGGTGCGAAGGTTTCTTCCCGCACGATATCGGTCTGGGCCTTCATTTCCGCGATGGCGGGCCGGACGTAAAGATCGCGCACGACCTCGCCGCCCGTGACCGCGCCGCCCGCGGCGCGGGCGGCGGCAAGCGCACGGGTCATGCAATCCAGCGCCTGTTTGTCGATCAGCGGGCCGATCAGATTGCTCGCCTCGCGGGGATCGCCGATGGAAATGCTGGCGAAGGCGCTTTTCAACCGACCCACCAGCCGGTCATAGACATCCGTATGCACGATCAAGCGCCGCAAGGTGGTGCAGCGCTGACCGGATGTGCCCGCGGCGCCGAAGGCGATGGCGCGGAGCGCCAGATCCAGATCGGCCGACGGGGTCACGATGGTGGCGGCGTTGCCGCCCAATTCCAGCAGCGAACGGCCAAAGCGGGCTGCAACCACCGTGCCCACCGCGCGGCCCATGCGGGTGCTGCCGGTGGCCGAGATCAGCGGTACCCGCGCATCCTTCACCAGCGCTTCGCCGATATCGGCGCCTCCGATCAAAAGCGCGGAAAGCCCTTCCGGCGCGGGCTCGAAATCGCTGATGACCTTCTGAAGCAGGGCTTCGGCGGCGAACGCCGAAAGCGGCGTCTTTTCCGATGGCTTCCACAGCACCGGATCGCCGCAGACCAACGCCAGGGCCGCGTTCCAGGCCCACACCGCCACGGGAAAATTGAAGGCCGAGATGATGCCCACGGGGCCCAGCGGATGCCACATCTCCCGCATGTGATGATCGGGCCGCTCGGAAGCGATGGTGAGGCCGTAAAGCTGGCGGGAAAGGCCGACCGCGAAATCGCAGATGTCGATCATCTCCTGCACTTCGCCCAGGCCTTCGGACAAGGGCTTGCCGGATTCGAGCGTCACTAGGCGGCCGAGCGGCTCCTTGTTGGCGCGCAGGATTTCCCCCAACCGTCGCACCAATTCGCCGCGCACCGGCGCGGGCGTGCCGCGCCAGGTTTGAAAGGCGTGGGTAGAAGCCGCGATGGCTTTTTCCACCCCCGCCGCATCGCAGTCCGCCAGGCCGGGCAGGATGGAGCCATCGACCGGTGAAGCCCGGCCTTCATTTTTTGCGGCAAGCCCGAAGCCGTCCAAAATCGCGCGCGCATCTTTCGCTGCCTGGATCATGCTGCCGTCATCTTGAAGATGCCCTGGGCGTTGTTGGTATCGAAAGCGAGATCGAGCCGGTCTTCATCCGGCATCGCCGCGCGGGTGATGAATTCGAAGAAGGAGCCCGGCACCTCGTGCAGGATCAAGGCGCCATCCGCGTCGCGGAATTCGCGCAGCACCGGATCGGCATGGAGCGCGGTCTGGCGCACCCGGCCCGACGCCGAGACTTCGATCCGGTCCTTCACCCGGCGGCCCCGCGCGGCCTGTTCCTCCACCACCAGATGCAGGTCGGGCACGCGGTCGGTGGCATGGTTGAACGCGTTGCCTTCGGTGGCGATCCAGGCCATCTCGGCGGATTCGGCTTTCAGGATTTCATAATCGGCCAGGCTGGGCGCCTCGTGACGGCGGGTGAAGCAAAGCGCAAGCTTGGGCAACAGCGCCCGCGCCTCGGCAAAGGGCAGGCTGCCTTCCCCCGCCAGCCGCGCCAGCCGCACCAGATCGACGGCGGTCAGCGGATCGCTGGACTCTTCAGTCACCCGCAGCGCCGCGGCCTGGAAGTCCGGCGAGAATTGTTCGGGATGAAGCTCGCTGACGAAGAATTGCGGCAAGTCTTCCGGCAGGTCGCGATGGGTGAAGGAGCGGCCCGTCATTTTCAGCCGCGCCATGGGATAGAGGTTGGTGGCGTGATAGCCCAAGGGCTCCAGCACGCGGGAAATGGCGGCGAGGCCAGCGGGCAGGGTGCCCATATTCTCCATCGCCACGGTGCGCATGGCGCCATGGTCGAACACCAACTTGCGTCCGGCTTCTTCCAGATCGTCCATATAGGCGCGGCCGCTAGGCACCCGTTCCAGAAGTCCGGCCAGCAAATGCAGATTGAGCGCGGCGGCCAGGGTGGCTCTGGAAACCTCGCCGCCATTTTCGTGCAGAACCGAACCGGGAAGCGCCACGCGGTCGCGCAAGGCCAACGCGGCCCCGGTCAGCAAAAGGCCGAGATGATTTTGTTCAGGCATGATGAGTGACACGATACCGGCGGTGAAAATGGAATCTCAAGCGGCCCGGCTGGCGGGCCTGGGCTTGGGTCCACCATAGGCGCAGCCGAAGCGGTTGGAAAGGAAGGTGGCAAGGCTCACTTCTTCCTGCCGCACAAAACCCTTTTGCGGCAGCGCGCCCGTGGCCAAGAGGTCCAGCATGGCGCAGATGCCCGCCGCGGTGGTGATCTGGATGCCGCTATGGGTCACGCCGTTCACTTCGGTGCCGTATACCTTGTTGGTATAGGTCTCCTGCAGATACTGCCCGTCGCGGTGGCCGGAGACGGTGACGAAGATCAGCACCACGTCCTGGTGGGTGGCGGGTAGTGCCTGCTCCAGAATGTCTTTCAGTACCTCGCGGCGCTCGCCCAAGCGCAGATCCTGGATCAGCGCCTTCATGATGTCGCGATGGCCGGGATAGCGCACGGTCTTGTAGTTCAACTGGCGGACCTTGCCCGCCAAGGTCTCGCACAAGGTGCCCAGGCCACCTGACGTGTTGAAGGCTTCATAGCGCACCCCATCGAGAGAGAATTCCTCCAGCTCTTCCAGGGGCGAAGCTTCGCGCAAGGTGCCGTCGACGATGGCCTCGCAAGGCTCGTCATATTCGTTGATCACGCCGTCGGTGGACCAGGTGAGATTGTAGCCCAGCGCATTGGAAGGATAGAGCGGCAGCGCGCCCACGCGCAGACGCACGCTGTCCAGCGTTTCGAAGCGGCGGGCCAGATCGTTTGCCACGATGGAGATAAAGCCCGGTGCCAATCCGCACTGGGGAATGAAAGTCGACTTCGCCGTTTCGGCGAGTTTTTTGACCAGCCGCGTGTTGGCCACGTCTTCGGTGAGATCCAGATAATGCACCCCGGCTTTATGCGCCGCGATGGCGATCTTGCCGGTGACGGAATAGGGCGCGGCGCTGAGGACGGCGAAGCGGCCTTTCATGGCGGCGGCCAGGGCGGCTTCATCCGACACATCCAGAACCAGGGTCTTCATATGGGCGCGCTTGGGGAGGCGCTGCAGCTGCAGGTCCGAACGGTCGGCCACGGTCACCCGGTAATCGCCCGAACCGCACAGAAGCTCGGCAATGGTTTCGCCGATCTTGCCCGCCCCGATGAGAAGAATGTCGCGCATGGCCGTTTTCCCTAGACTTCGAGGGCTATTTTGCGCCCTGAGACTATCCAGTTTGAAGTTGAAAACCGTCATATTTGATGGTCAAATGAGACAAAATGGCTAGAAAAAGTGACAATTCGACATTGGATGCGACCGATGAGCGGCTTCTGGCGCTGTTGCGGGAAGACGCGCGCATGCCGGTCACCGGACTGGCCAAGGCCCTGAAACTGTCACGCGCCGCCGTTTACACACGGCTGAACCGTCTGCAAAAGCAGGGGCCGATCCAAAGCTTCACCGTCAAGCTCAGCCCCGATCACGACCGCCGCCGGATTCGCGCCCATGTGATGATCAAGGTCCTGCCCAAATTGTCCCGCGCCACGGAGCGGCAGCTGGCCGCGATGCCCGCGCTCACCGCGCTCTACACGGTGAGCGGCGAGCATGACCTGATCGCGATGGCGGAGGCCGAGGATGTGGGCAAGCTGGACAGTTTGATCGACGCTATCGGCTCGCTCGAGGGGGTCGAGAAGACTGTGTCCTCCATTCTTCTGTCGTCCAAGCTTCAACGCTGATCGCCATCCCAATATTGACCTGACCGGGCCGCGCCATAAGATCGGGCGGTCATCAAACTGTCGCAAATCAGAATATGAGGCCGGCGATGTCCAAACGCGCCCCGAGGCGGAAGCGCCCTGCATTGTCCGCCCGCAGGCCGGATCGCCGGCAGATGCTGGGCGGGCTGGCCGGCCTCGGCATCACGGCGGCCAGCGGCCTCGACGTCGCCGCGCGGCCGCACGGCAATGGCGGTTTCGACGCCAAGCTGCGCGATCAGATCCGCAATGTGGTGGTGATCTATGCGGAGAATCGCAGCTTCAACAATCTGTTCTCCAACTTTCCCGGTCTTCAGCATCCTTTGTCGGCCGTGCCGCCGGAACGGTTTCAGCAACGCGACCGCGACGGCTCGGTCTTGGCGGGCCTGCCGCCAATCTGGGGCGGGCTGGTGCCGAACGAGCAGACCTTGGGCGCGGCGCATTATCAAATCGGCGAAGATGCGATCACCGCGCTGCCCAACAGCCATTTTCCGCTTCTGATGCCGGGCGGCGATCCTCTGCCGCATGGGCTGGTGACGCGCGATCTGGCGCATCTGTTTTATCACAACCAGATGCAGATCAATGGCGGGCGCAATGACAGTTTCGTCGCCTGGGGCGACAGCGGCGCGCTGGTGATGGGCCATTATGCCGACACCGCCTCGGGCCTCAGGATCGCCGAGCTCGCGCGGCGCTATACGCTTTGCGATAATTTCTTCATGGGCGCGTTCGGCGGCTCTTTCCTCAACCACCAATATCTGATCGCGGCGCAGCCGCCTTTCTATCCGGGTGCCGACAAGACGGCAGCCGCGCAATATATCGCAGAACTGGAAGGCAGCGATCCCAAAGGCACCCGGCTGAAGCGCCGCGCCGGCACGCCGGACAGCGCGCTCGCCGGTCCGCCGAAATTCGGACCCAGCAATCTCACGCCGGATTTCTGGGCGGTGAACACCATGTTTCCGCCTTATCCGCCCACCGCGCGCGACAATTCCAGTCCGCTGCTTCTTCCGCCGCAGAGCCACAAGACCATCGGTGACGTGCTGTCGGACAAGAAAGTGGACTGGGCCTGGTATGCGGGCGCATGGCAGGCGGCGCTGGATGGGCAGGCGGGGCAGGTCGGCAGTTTTCCGCCCAAGCCCAATTTCCAGATCCACCATCAGCCACTCAATTATTTCGCCAGCTTCGCGCCGGGCGCCGAACGGCGCCGGCATTTGCGCGACGGCGGGCTGGGCAGCGAGCCCGGCACCAATCGCTTCATGGCCGATGCGCTGGAGGGGCGATTGCCCGCGGTCAGCTTCTACAAGCCCGAAGGCGACCTCAACATGCATGCGGGTTATTCGGATGTGGAAGATGGCGACCGGCACATCGCGGCGGTGGTCGAAGCGCTGCAAAAGAGCCCGCAATGGGAGCACATGTTGGTCGTAGTCACCTTCGACGAGAATGGCGGCTGGTGGGATCACGTCGCGCCGCCCCGCGCCGACCGCTGGGGACCGGGCACGCGCATTCCCGCCATCCTGATTTCGCCGCATGTGAAGGCGGGGCATGTCGAGCATACGGTTTATGATACCGGCTCGATCCTGCGTTTCATCACCCGCCGGTTCGGGTTGGAAAAACTGCCCGGTCTTGAAATGCGTGAACGGGAGATGATGCGCCAGGAACGCTTTGCGCCGGGCGACCTCACCGAAGCATTGGCGATCTGACGCGGCTCGTCTGGCAAACCCGCTTTATTGACGCTAACGTCGAGCCATTACGGAGTCGGGGGGCGCCATGAAGAAATTCGCGATCGGGATTCTTGTTGCCGGATGCCTGTCGTCCGGCGCCTTGGCGCAAGGCGCGAGCCCAGATGCGGCTGCGGGCAAATCGCTCTGGGAAGGCTCCCAAACCCAGTGCCGCAGCTGCCACGGCCGGTTGGGCGAAGGCGCGTTCGGCCCTCCGCTGTCGGGACGCAGCCTCTCGGCCGCGGAATTCCGCCAGGCGGTCAGAAAGCCATGGGGCATCATGCCGGCCTTCACCCAGGATCAGGTGAGCGACGCCGATCTGGCCAATTTCGCCGCTTATTTCGCCAGCCTGCCGAAAGTGGCCGAGCCGGGACCGTGGCGCTTTCCCGTTCCGGAAGGCGGGCGGCCGGGGCAGCGGGTGGCGATTTCCTTGGGCTGCGCGCAATGCCATGGCGCGACCTTCGATGTGGCGCGGGGGATTTTCGGCGGCACGGCCCTGGGTTTCGCCCAGTTCAAGGATCTGGTCTATGACCACACGGTTGCGATGCCCAAGCTGGGAATCGCGGAAGGCAACACGCCGGGTCAGCGGCTGCATATGGGCAATTACGATCCCTTGCGCATCTCCGAACAGCAGCTCAGGGAAATCTACGACTGGACCAAGAACGATCTGGGCTTCCGTCCTTTCATGGAAGCGCGCCTGACTTCAGGAAGCGCCGCGACCTATACATTGAAGGTGGAAAATTCCGGCTTCAAGCAGAAGGGGCCATCCGCCGACGATGTGACGGTCAACATTGTCCTGCCCGCCGGCGTGCGCGTCGTTCGCGCATCGGGCGAAGGTTATAAAGGCGTTCGTTCCGATCCGGCCGCCAAGGCCGATGTCGCGGAATGGAAGCTGGCCAAGATCGCGCCCACGGAAGAGCGCGTTTTTGAAGTCACTTTGTCGGCGCCGGTCGAACCGGGTGGGCTGAAAGGAACGCTGAGCTGGGCCAAGCCTGCGCCGAAGACCGGCGCCAAGCTTGACGTGATGAATTTCGTCTTGCGCGCGCCCGGCTGAGCGCGGCTGCCTGACGGTCAGGGCGCCGTGCGCTTTGCCGTCAGAGCCGCCATGCCTCGCTCCACTTTCTGCGCGTAAATATTGCAGGCAGCGGTGCGAAGGCCGGCCTTGGGGGCCGCGCCATCCGAGGTGAAGTCCATATAGGCATCCGCCGGCCCGCTTTTCGACCAGGCGGGCAGGCCTGAGCCGTTGGGATCGCCCTTGGTGACGAAATTCACCAGATAGCGTTGCTCCTGATCCACCAGCTTGGCGTCGCGCGGCTGATCGGCGGGCGCCTGGGTCCAGCCAAAGACATACATCATGTCCCATAGATGCACGCCGCCCAGCGGCTGATAGCCGTGGGAGAATTGGTAACGCCAGGTGGGAGCGGTGCGGGCATGCCAATGGGCGGTGATGCCGGCACCGCAGCGGAAGAAAATGTCGGTGCTGAAGGCGGTGAGGACATCGCCATCGGCGGGATCAACCGCACTCTTGTCGCTATAGAGTTTCACGGCCTGGCGCGCCAGATCGGTGTTGGGCGCGTAATAAGCCTCAATCTGCTTGACGCCTTCCGGCCCCAGAGCTGCGACCTTGTGGGTGTCAGCGAGCGGGCGTGATTTGTCGGCCAGGGTCGCCGCCGCCTTGGGCGTGCCCGACACGCCCATGCTGTCGACATCGCCGTCGCGGGCCGTGTTGCCGATGATGAAAGGCACCTGCGCCTCATGGCCTTGTTTGAAGGCCAGCGAAGGCTGTTCGGGGAAGGCATAACCGTCAACCACCGGGCCGCGCGGCTCGATGCCATGCACTTTCTCGCTGGCCATCATGATCTTGAACAATTCGGCCGCCGATTTCTTGCGCAACGCCTCGATGCCGCCCTTGTTTGGAGCGCCCAGGGCTTTGGTGAATTGGGCGCCGCCATTTTCGGCGTCCTTCAACTCGCTCGCGCCCAGCCGGAAATCGGCCACCGTGCCGCTGAAGCCGATGGCTTTGGCGAACAGTCCCTTGGCGAGCGGCGAGGTCATCAGGAAGCCCACGCTGTAGGAGCCCGCCGATTGGCCGGAAATGGTGACATTGGCGGGATCGCCGCCGAATTTGCCGATATTGGCCTTGACCCAGCCCAGCGCCGCGATCTGGTCCAGCAAGGCATAATTGCCGGACACGTGATGCGGCGATTCGGCGGAAAGTTCGGGATGCGCCAGGAAGCCGAACATGCCCAGGCGATAATTGGCGGTCACCACGATGATGCCGCGCGCCGCCAATTTGCCGCCGTCATAAGAAGGCTCGATCTCGTTCGCTCCTTGCGAGCCGCCGCCATGATAGGCGCCGCCGGGAAAGAAGATCATCACCGGCAACGCCTTGTCGCGCTTGACCGGCGACCAGACATTGAGGGTGAGGCAATCCTCGCTGCTCTTGGCGGCGGTGCTTTTGTTCCATTCCAAATTGGCCTGGGCGCAGGGCGCGCCGAATTCCAGCGCGTTGCGGATACCCGCCCAGGGCTTGACCGGCTGAGGTTCGCGCCAGCGCAGCGCGCCGAGGGGCGGGGCCGCATAGGGCACGGCCTTGAAGCTCACCACATCGCCCGCGATCTTGCCCTGCAATTGTCCGCCGGCAACGCTTACCAGCGCCGATGGCGGCGTCGCGCTCATCGCCGCCGGCACCGCCAGCAAGGCGCAGATCGCCGCGCAGGCGATCAGGATTTTCCGTTGCATCCGCCTTCCCCCCTCAAACGCTTTAGGCTTCAACCATATCCGCAATCCGGAGTAACCCGCAAAGACAGGACGGGCGTTTCGCGCCTTTTTAGTGTCGCTGTTTGTCGCGAGCCGCCCGGAATTCGCTGTCGGGATACCAGTTGGGCCATTGCGTGCTGTTGGCCAGCGCCGCGCCCGCGATATAGACCGCCTTGGTGTCCTCCGTGGGATTGGTGAGATCCCAATCCGCACGCCACTCGTCGCTCACCTGATGGTAGCGATGCGCATCGTAATCATCCGCCAGTTTCAGGCCGGCCACCGTGCCGCCCTTGACCAGATCATGTCCGCCATTGGGCGAGATCGCGGGGATGCCCTGCTTCGCCAGGCTGAAATGGTCCGAGCGGAAGAAATGACCTTTCTCCGGCTCGCGGTCCGGCGACAGCACGCGGTGCTGGGTTGCCAGGGCCTTCTTTAAAACATCTTCCAGTTCGGATTGCCCGGTGCCGGGCGCTTCCATGTCGCGGGCGAGGGGGCTGGGGCCATCGGCGTCGATGTTGAACACGCCCACGATATGGCTTTTCGGCCAAAGCGGGTGTTCCGCGAAATATTCCGATCCCAATAGCCCCTGCTCCTCCAAGGTCCAGAAGGCGAACGCGATGGAGCGCTGAGGCTGCTTGTCATGGGCGAATTTTTCCGCCAGCTCCAATGTCTGTGCCACGCCCGTGCCGTTATCGACGGCGCCATTGAAAATCTTGTCGGGCCCGGACGCGGCATCGTTGCGGCCCAGATGATCCCAATGGCCCGAGAAGATCACCACATCGTCCGGATTCTGTGCGCCACGGATCATACCCACCACATTGCGGGTCTTAAGGCCGGTGACGGTCGAATGGGCGCTCACGTCCAGACTTTCGCCTTTCATGGCCACGGCCTTGAATCCGGGCTTGTTGGCGGCGGCCTTGAGCGCGGCATAGTCGAGCCCGGAACGCGAAAATAAATTCTTGGCGGTATCCAGGGTCATCCAGCCCTGAATCGGCACCATGGACTTGTTCTTGTCGGCGGCGTCCAGCCACAATTTGGCGCCGGAGTTGGAGCTGCGCACCACCTGCCAGCCATACGCGGCAGGCTTTGTCTCATGCACGATAATGGCCGCGGCGGCACCCTGGCGGGCGGCTTCTTCATATTTATAGGTCCAGCGGCCGTAATAGGTCATGGCGCTGCCCTTGAAGAATTTCGGATCGGACTTGGCGTCTTCATTTCCCGGATCGTTGATCAGGATGACGACCGTCTTTCCCTTCACATCGACGCCGGCATAATCGTTCCATTTATATTCCGGCGCGACCACGCCATAGCCGACGAACACCAGATCGGAATTCTTCACCGCAACGTCGGGACCGGAAAATTGCGGTGTCCAATACACCACATCATCGGCGAATTTCGGGGTGAGCTTTCCTTTCGGCGTGGAAAAGGCGAACTGGGACTTGCCGCTTTCCACCGCGATCGAGACGGCGGGCACGGTCTGGAAATAGCTGTCCTTGCTGGCGGGCTGGATGCCCAGGCGCTTGAGTTCGTCGGCGATCCAGGCGGCCGCGGCTTCGCCTTTCACCGTGCCGGGGCCCCGGCCCTCGAACGCATCATCGGAAATCGCACGCACCCGCGCCGAAATGTCCGCCGCCGATATCTCCGGCGAGGTCTGGGGATGGGCGGGATAGGGTGCGCTTTGAGCCGCACCCGCGAGCAACAGGGCGGTCAACGAAAGGATGGTGACTTTCACGATGGACCTCATTTCCGGCGGCAGCCCAGCATAGCAAAACACATCGCCCTATCCAGGGCCCCGTGCGGGTTCAGTGCGGCTGGGCCATCAATTCGGTCCAGCCGGTCCAGATGATCTGAAGGCCGATGCACAAAAGGATGAAGGCGGACAGGCGCACCACCACATTGGTGCCGCTGGGCCCCAGCTTGGAGACCGTGCCTTCGGCGAAGCGATAGCAAAGATAGACCGTCACCGAGATGGCGATGATGCCGGCGACCGCGGCCGAGCCGAGTTCCAGCAGTTGCGGCAGGTGGGCGGAACTGGGCCGCTGACTTCCCAGCGCGATCGCCGCGGAGATGGAGCCCGGACCGACGGTGAGCGGCATGGTGTAGGGATAGAATGTGTCGAGCGGCTTCGAAGGCGAACTGGTCGCGGCGGCGGCATCGCCGTCGGCACTGGCCCCGGAATTCAGCAATTGCCAACCGAACGCGGCCACCACCAATCCGCCGCCGATCCGCACGACCGGCAGGCTGATGCCGAAGAACTCCAGCACATGCGATCCCACCAGCAGGGAGGCCAAGAGCAGAAAGAAGCTGTTGACCGCCACGCGCCCGGCAAGCGCGTTGCGCTCCTTTTCGGTGCGAAACCGGGTGAGGCCCAGAAAGAGCGGCGCGCAACCGACCGGATTGATGATGGGAAACAGAGTGGCAAAGCAGAGCAGGAACGTGTTGGCGAAACTGTTCATCGGGACCCCGTTCGTGCCTTTCGAGCCTAACGCCATGGGGAAGGTCCGGCAAACAGGGTCTTGCCGCCGGATCGTAAAAATTGCGAACCGCCCATGCCTTGTTTAGGGTGCCGCCTGTTCCATCGCTCCCTGCTCGATTTTGGCCGAAAGGAAACTCCATGCCGCATCTTCTTCGCACTGCATTCGCCGGAATTGCCGTCGGCGCGCTGACCTTGGCTCCGGTCCAGGCCGCGACCGGCAATCTGATCGGGACCGGGGGTGCCGCGCGGGGCACCATCACGGTGACGGCCGCGCCCAAGGGCGTGATCCTCAGGGTCGAAGCCACGGGATTGTCGCCGGGCTGGCATGGCGTGCATTTCCATGAAAAAGGCGATTGCAGCGATCCGAAATTCACCAGCGCGGGCGCGCATGTCCATTCCGCGACACCTGTCACCCATGGCTTGCTGAACGCGGCGGCCAATGACGCGGGCGATCTGCCCAACATCCATGTCGGCGCGGATGGCACCGCCACTGTGGAGCTTTATTCGACCCTGGTTTCGCTCAGCGGTGGCGATGCCGCGCGTCCTGCCCTGATGGATGCCGACGGCGCGGCACTGGTGATCCATGCCAACCCCGACGATTACAGCACCCAGCCGATCGGTGGCGCCGGTGATCGCGTCGCCTGCGCGGTGATCCGCTGAGAAGATGTTCGATCTCAAGCCGATATCGTCCGCAAACGCCGATCAGCTTTATGACGAGGTGGCTCAGCAATTGGCGGGCTTGCTGGCGGGCGAGCGCGACCGGATCGCCAATGCCGCCAATATGTCGGCCTTGATCTTCACGTCGCTGCCGGATCTCAACTGGGCGGGGTTTTATTTTCTGCAAGGCGACACGCTGGTGCTGGGGCCGTTCCAGGGGCGGCCCGCCTGCGTGCGGATCGCGGTGGGAAAAGGCGTCTGCGGCACGGCGGCGGCGGAGCGCAAGACCCAGCGCGTGATGGACGTCAATGACTTTCCCGGCCATATCGCCTGCGATGCGGCCTCCCGGTCCGAGCTGGTGGTGCCGCTGATCCATCAGGGACGGGTGATCGGCGTGCTGGACCTGGACAGCCCGCTGCCGGGCCGCTTTACCCAAACCGACCAGGACGGCATCGAGCGCCTGGCTGGGATTTTCATGGCGGGCAGCAGCTTTGCATAAAACGCGCTTGGTTGGCGGGCTTCGGTCCGGGATCATCCGCCGAGGGCCGATTACAGTATCATAAGGCGGGGCGGATAGTGTCGCAGAAAGTCATCGGATTGATCGGCGGCATGAGCTGGGAAAGCTCGTCCGAATATTATCGCATCATCAATCAGGCCGTGCGGGAGAAGCTGGGTGGATTGCGTTCGGCGCGCTGCCTGATGTGGTCGTTCGATTTCGGCGAGATCGAAGCCTTGCAGCATGCCGGCCGCTGGGATGACGCCACGACGCTGATGATCGATGCGGCGCAGCGGCTGGAACGGGGCGGCGCCGATTTTTTCCTGATTTGCACCAACACCATGCACCGCATGGCCGATCAGGTGCAGGCGGCCGTCGGCATTCCCTTGCTGCATATCGCCGATCCGACGGCGGAACGCATCAAGGTGCGCGGCATAAAGCGCGTGGGTCTGTTGGGTACTGCCTTCACCATGGAGCAGGATTTCTACAAGGGCCGGCTCAAGGACAAGTTCGGTCTGGATGTGCTGGTACCGGACGCCGAAGACCGCGCCACCGTCCATCGCATTATATATGACGAGCTGGTGCAGGGCCGGGTCGAGGCCCGGTCGCGTGAGGCCTATCGCAAAGTCATTGCCCGCCTGATCGAACGGGGGGCCGAAGCGGTGATTCTGGGCTGCACCGAAATCATGCTTTTGGTGAAGCCGGAAGACAGTAGTGTTCCTTTGTTCGACACCACCTTCATTCATGCCGAAGCGGCGGTCGAGCGCGCGCTTTCATAGCCCTGCAGTTCATCGATAATCCCGGACCGTTCGTCGGAAAATCGGCCGCAGGTGGTATTTCCGACAAATTGTCTGCGAGTCCGATATTTTTGCCGCTTTGGCGACGAATCCACGCTATAGCGGGTCTCTTCCTTCCAAGATGGCCATCGTGAACGCACCTTTCATTTTGCCCAAATCGACGGAAAGCTGGCAGCAAAAGCTGAGCCGGTACCGCAAGCCGGATATTTCACGCGCGATTTTTGAACTCCTGGTCACGGCGGTCCCTTTCGCGCTTGCCTGGCTGGCGATGTTTTATGCGTTCCATAACGGCCATGCCTGGCTCTATGCCTTGCTTCTGTTGCCCGCTTCGTTGCTGCTGGTACGCCTTTTCATGATCCAGCATGATTGCGGACATGGGGCTTTTCTTCCGGGCAAGCGGAGCAACGACTGGACCGGCCGCCTGATCAGCATTCTCACGCTCGCGCCTTACGATCACTGGCGGCGGTGCCATGCCGCGCACCACGCGACTTCCGGGAATCTGAGCCGGCGCGGGATGGGCGATATCGACACGCTGACGGTCGCGGAATATCGGGGGCGTTCACGCTGGGGACGGTTCTGGTATCGTCTTTACCGCAATCCCCTGGTGATGTTCGGCATCGGGCCCCTGTATTTCTTCGGCTTCAAGAGCCGGTTGCCATTCGGGTTCATGCGCGACGGCTGGAAGCCCTGGGTCAGCACCATGGCGACAAATGTCGGCATCATCGCATTTGCCGCCATGGCCATCTCGATCATGGGATTCTGGACTTTCCTGTCGGTCCATCTTCCCATTGTCATCGTCGCCGCCACGATCGGGGTGTGGCTCTTTTACGTTCAGCATCAATTCGAGGAGACCTATTGGGCGTTCGATGGCGGCTGGAACATCCAGGAGGCGGCGCTGCAGGGCAGCTCCTATTACGACCTGCCCGGCGTCCTGCGCTGGTTCACCGCCAATATCGGCGTGCACCATGTCCATCATCTCTCGAGCCGCGTTCCTTATTACCGGTTGCAGGACGTAATGCGGGATCATCCGGAACTGAAGAAACTCGGGCGCCTGACCTTGCCGGAGAGTCTGAAGTCGGTTCGCCTTGCGCTATGGGACGAAAAGACCCGGCGGCTGGTCTCCTTCAAGGATGCGCGGCGCGACTGACGGCATGACGGTTCCGCGGGAAATACCTTGCCTCGATCGCTGTGTTTTCCTATCGGAGGCCGTGCCGTAAGTGTTTGCCCTTGTTTGCGAATGTCGCGCGGCAGACGGCACCTGGGATATCCGCCGGCTCCCGCCGGTGGCGCCGGCTGGCGCCATGACAATCCGCCGGGGCCATGTTTAGATCGTCCCCTTTCCGGAAGAGGGCGTCGTGGCAAACATCGAAATATTGCGGTCGGCCATCCGGTTCTTTGTTTTTCTGGGTCTTCTGACCGGAGCGGCGGCGCACGCCACCGAATGGCCCAAGAGCGACATCCCGCCCGATCCCGCCGTCACCTTCGGCACTCTGGGGAACGGCATGCGCTATGCCATCATGCGCAATGCCACGCCCAGCGAACAGGTGTCGGTCCGTTTCCGGATCGCGGCGGGTTCGATGCAGGAAACAGCGGCCCAGCGAGGGCTGGCGCATTTCCTGGAACATATGGCGTTCCGCGGTTCGGTTCATATGGCCGACGGCGAAATCAACAAGACCTTGGAACGGTTGGGTGCAAAGTTTGGAGCGGACACCAACGCTTCGACCGGACAGGAAGAGACGATCTATCAGTTTGACATTCCCAAATCCGACGATGAGTCCATCGCCAAAGCGCTGGCCATCACCCGCGAAATTGCCGGCAACCTCAATCTCGACCCCGCGGCGGCCGCGACCGAGGCTGGCGTGGTGCTCTCCGAACTGAAGCTGCGTGATTCCCCGGCGCTGCGGGCCTTGCAGGTGCAGTTGAATTTCTTGTTGAAGGACGCGCATGCCACCGCGTTGCCCAACGGCGATCCTGCGGTGATCGCAAAAGCGCCGGTTGCCGAAATGCGCGCTTATTATCAAGCCTATTACCGGCCGGAGCGCGCCACATTGGTCATCGTGGGCGATTTTGATGCCGCCAAAGTCGAAACCATGATCAAGCAAAGCTTTGCCGATTGGCGGGGCGCGGGCGCGAAGGGCAGCGATCCCAGCCTGGCCATATCCCGTGCCCGCGGCCTGGAGAGCGAGATCTTTGTGGAACCCCGGGCGACCAACCGGATTTTGCTGGCCTGGATGCGGCCGCCGGAGCGCACGCCCGAACGCAAGCGGGACGAGAAAGCATCCTTGATCCAGGATATCGGCCTTAGCGTGATCAATCGAAGGCTCAGGGATTATGACGTGCCCGCGCGCCCTTACACGCGGGCGGGTATGAGCCGCGAAACTGTCTTCAAGGATGCGGAGATCACCAGCTTCTCCATCGGCTTCGAACCGGACCAGTGGCGGGCGGCGCTGGAGACGGCGGAGCGCATTCGCATGCGCGTACTGCATTCGGGCGTCACCCAGGATGAAGTCGACCGGGTGGCGGCGGAGCTGCGCAATGCGAGCGAGAATTCCAGCAGCGCGGCCGACACAAGACCTAGCCGCAGTATCGCAGGCGCGATTCTCAGGGAGGTCAGCGCCGACAATGTCTATACCAGCCCGGCGCGCGACCTGACCGCGCTGAACGAAGATGTCGCCGGCCTGACCGCCGCCGATGTGGATCGGGCATTGCGTCCCTTGTTCCAGGGCGGCGGACCGTTGATTTTCCTGTCCAGCACCTCCGAGATCGAAGGTGGAAAGTCCGCCGTCCGAACCGCATTCCAGGAGGTCGAGAAGGCCATTGCCGCGGAACCGCCGCCGGCTGCCGAAGGTGGATCGAAAGCGGTCTGGTCCTTCACCAATTTCGGGACGCCGGGAACGGTGGCCGAACGGCGCGAGATTGCGGATCTGGGCACCACCTTCATACGCTTCGCCAATGGCGTGCGGCTTACCGTTCGCCCGTCCAAACTGCGTACCAATGAAGTGCTGGTTTCGGTCAAAGTGGGCGGCGGGCGGCTGGATTTGCCCAAGGACCGCATGACGGCGGCATGGGCCGTGGGGTCTTTCGCGGAAGGCGGGCTCGCCACCATGTCCTATGCCGACATGCAGCGCGCCTTGACGGGCAAGAATTACCGCACGTCATTCGGCGTCGGCGAAGATGGTTTCAATTTCTCCGGCCAGACCACGCCGCGCGATATCGATACCCAGCTCCAGGTGTTCGCCGCCTATATGCAATCGCCTGGCTTCAGGCCCGAAGCGTTCGAGCGGGGCAAGAGCGCTTATACCGCCCAACTGCTTCGTGCCGGCGCCAACCCGGCCGCCACTATGCGCCTGATGGCGCCCCAATTCCTCCATGACGGTGACAAGCGCTGGGCCTTGCCGTCGGCCGAGGAGGCGGAGCACACCAAGCTGGAGGATCTGCGTGCGCTTCTCACACCGGCACTTTCCAGCGGCGCCATCGATGTCACTATCGTGGGCGATATCACGGTGGAGCGGGCGGTGGAATCCGTGGCCGCGACTTTCGGCGCTTTCGCGCCGCGCCCCGATGCGCGGGTGCAGCATGGACCGGACAATGCCACCCATTTCCCCACGGAAAACGATGTGGCGATCAAGATCATCACGGCTGGTCAGAGCGAGCAGCAGATCGCCAGCGTGATCTGGCCCACGCATGGGCGCTTTCCCGATATCAAGGAACAGGCAGTCTTGCAGCTCTTGAGCGACATGATGGAGCAGCGGCTGTTCGACCGGTTGCGCGGCATCGGCACGGTCTATGTTGCGCAGGTGGGCAGTGCGGCGTCGGAGGTGTTCGATTACGGCTATATCCAGGCGCTGGCTCAATTGTCGCCGGGCGAATCCCAAAAATTCCACGATGCGCTGGACCAGCTTGTGGGCGAGATGGCGAAAGGCGATTGGACCGAGGACGACCTGGCGCGGGCGAAGATTCCCGCCTTGCAGACCTTGCGCAAGACCCGCGAAACCAACGGCTATTGGCTGTCGGTACTGGACCGGGCCCAGGACGATCCCAACAAGCTGGCTCTGGCGCGCGATTACGCCGCCGATCTGGAAGCCGTCGCCAAGCCCGATATCGTGGCGGCGGCGCGCCGCTATCTCGACGCCAAACGTGCCGTCAAGCTGACCGTGGGGCCTTGAAAGTCAGTTCTCCGCCGCTCGGGTGAAGTGCAGGTCCTGATAGTCAAAGCTGAAATCCGCCAAAGGCGAGATTGCCGCCATGGTGGCGCCCGCGACTTTTCCGCCACTGACGGAAAAGTCCACATAGGCGTTTTCGATGGCGCTCTGGGTCCAGCGGGTGCGGAATTTGTCACCGGAGACGGGCTCCAGCGCGCCTTCCATACCGGGCGTGCGATCGAAGCGGATCGCGAGCTTGCCCTGGCCCGCATCGCGAACGGTCATGCTGCCATACCAGGGGTCGATATATTTGCCGATATAGGCCGAAACCGCGAGTGAGGGCTTGGCACCATTGACCGGATCGGCCGCGGGCTGGGTCTTCATCTTGGTCTGGGCCTTGGCGATGGTTTCGGCCTGGGATTTCTGCAGTACGGAAACCCAGTCGCTCGGCGGCACGGCCAGATAATGGTCGAGCAGGTGATAAAGCACGGCGATCATCGCCATGCCGTCTTCCGAATTGATGGTGACGGCGACGCCGGTGTTCCTTTCCGGGATGAGATAAAGCGCGGCCAGGGCGCCGCCCACGGCGCCGGTGTGCCGGACGATCTTGTGGCCGCGATACATTTCCACATACCAGCCCAGCGCGTAATTTTGCATGTCCGGCTTCAGCAGCGCCACGTTACGCGGACCTTGCGGCGGCACCACCACCACAGGCTCCCACATCACGCGCGCTTGTTCTTCGCTGAAGAGGCGTTTGCCGTTCGGCAATTTGCCGTGCGCCAGTTGCACGGCCATCCAGCGCGCCAGGTCGGTGGCGCTCGCGTTGATGCCGCCTGCGGGTGCCAGCACTTCAGCCTCGCCATGCGGCAGGATGCTTTGCTGCGAGATGCCTTGAATGGGGCCGCCGCTGCGCACATGCAGTGCCACTTTGTTGGCGGCGTTCGGATCATAGCTGGTGTGGGCGTCCGCCATGCCCACGGGCCGGAAAATGTTCTGTTTGACGAAATCTTCCCAGCTCTGTCCCGAGACGGCTTCGACCAGGGCGCCCGCCACGATGTAGAGGATATTGTCGTAGGCATACGATTCGCGGAATCCCGTGGCCGGCTTCAGATAGCGCAGCGCATGCACCAATTCCGCCCGGCTGCGGTCAGTGTTGGGAAACAACATCAGGTCACCTTCGCCGAGACCCAACCCGCTGCGATGGGTGAGAAGGTCGCGCACCGTCATATGGGCGGTGACATAAGGATCGTACATCTGAAAGCCGGGCAGCCTGTCTTTGACCAGATCGCTCCATTTCAGTTTCTTACGGTCCACCAGGATGGCGAGCGCCGCCGAGGTGAAGGCCTTGGATTCCGATCCGATGGGAATGGCGGTATGGGCATCCACTTTCATCGCCGTACCGATCTGCCGCAAGCCATAGCCTTTGGTCAGCACCGGCTTTCCGTCTTCGACCACGGCCAATGACAGGCCGGGCGCGCCGAATGCGGCCATGGCTTTTCCCGCATAAGCATCCGTGTCGGCTGGAGGCGCGGCCAGGGCAGGTGACGTGGCCGCTCCCAAAAGGCCGGCGATCAGTGTCAGCGTTGCGGTTTGTTGCTTCATGAAACCATTCCCCCTTGCCTGAATGCTTACGCGGATTGCGGCTCAGCGATATCCGGCATTGCCCAATCGATCATGGCATGGGCGATTTCCCGTTCGCCCATGATCACTTTGTCGGCGCCGCGGGCGAGGAGATGATCGCCTTCGGCGTCATAATGGGCCCGCGCCACGATCCTGAGCGCGGGATTGGCCCTGCGCGCCTGTTCCACGATCTGGCCCGCCTCGAAGGCTTCGGGGATCGCCACGAACAGCATCGTGGCGCCCGCGATATTGGCGGCGGCCAGCACATCGCTCTGCGCGGCATTGCCGGTGATATGTTCGATTCCCGCGGCGCGCAATTTCTCGGTTGCGTCCTGGGCTTCCTCGATCACCAACAAGGGCCTGCCTTTCATCTCCTGCGCCACCAGCCGTCCCACCCGGCCAAAACCCACCAGCACCGCGTGATCGGTCAAGGTCGTGGGCTTGAGTACGGGCTTTTTTGGCATTTTGGGTTCTGGCGCCTTGGCGGGTTCCTGCACCCGGTCGCGGGTTGCCAGCCAGAACAGCAGAGGATTCAAAAGAATCGAAAGGATCGAGGTACCCAGGATCAGGTCCCGCGCCTCGACCGGCAAGACACGCAGACCGATGCCGAGATCGGCCAGGATGAAAGAAAATTCGCCGATCTGCGCCAGGCTGACGGCGATCACCAGGGCCGGGCCAGTCTTCTGGCCCAGAAGGCGCAGCAGCAGGAACGCGATGCCGCCGCCGCCCACCGTCACAACGGCGAAAGTCAGCGCGATCATGCCCGGTTCGCGCAGCAGGATCGAGGGATTGAACAGCATGCCGACGGAAACGAAGAATAGCACCGCGAAGGCGTCGCGCAGGGGCAGGGATTCTTCCGCCGCCCGTTGGCTGAGCGGCGATCCGGACAGGATCATGCCCGCGAAGAAGGCGCCCAGCGCGATGGAGACGCCGAACAATTCCGCTGCCGCAAACGCCACGCCCAGCGCCACCGACAAGACGGCCAGCCGGAACAGTTCGCGGCTTCCGGTATGGGCGATGTAATGCAGCACCGCGGGAATGACGCGCCGTCCCACCACCAGCATCAAGGCGGCGAAGATCGCCAGCTTGCCGAAAGTGAGTGCCAGTGCCTTGGCCACCAGCAGGGGTTGGACATCGCCACCCTTGATCGCGCTCGCCAGGGGCGGAAGCACCACCAGGGCCAGAACGGTGAGCAGGTCCTGCACCACCAGCCAGCCGATGGCGATGCGGCCCCGTTCGCTTTCCATCAGGCGGCGGTCTTGCAGTGCCCGCAGCACCACCACGGTACTGGCCACGGAAAGGCAGAGGCCGAACACCAGACCCGACGCCAGAGGCCAATCGAACAGCCAGGCCGTCCCCAAGCCCAGGACCGTGACCGCCGCCATCTGCAGGATTGCGCCCGGTGCCGCGATCGCGCGCACCGACATCAGGTCCTTCATGGAAAAATGCAGGCCCACGCCGAACATCAGGAGGATGACGCCAATCTCCGCCAGCTGCAGCGTCAGATGCTGGTCGGCGACAAAACCGGGCGTGAAAGGACCGACCGCGACCCCCGCCAACAAATATCCCACCAGAGGCGGAAGCTTGAGCCGCTGGGCCGTCGTGCCCAGGACAAAGGCCAGGGCAAGGCCGACAACGATCACGGCAATCAGGGGAGAGGTTTCGAGCATGGTCCCACTATAGGGACAGCGCCCGCGCCAGGTTAACCCCAAAAACGGAATCGAAAGCCGGATCGCCGGGCAATATCATGGATTGCCCGGCATCGCTTCGGTTATTTCGGTGCGTCGGCGACCGGAGCCGGCATCTCGTTGGGATAGAGCAGCTTCCAATCCGCTTCCGCCTGGATGCGCGCGAAATAGCCCCAGCCTTTGACCTGGATGGCGCGCGCCAGCCAGGGCTTGGCTTTGTCGCGCTGGCCCATCAGCAGATAATATTGAGCGATGCTGTAGCTGGTCGAGGCGGTCACGCCGTCCGATGTGGCGAAAGGCTGGCCGCCGTCACTGGCGCTGAACATGGAACTGACCGGCCGGTTGCCCTTGAAGAGCTGGATGCCGTCGAAATAGGTGTCGGAATCGCCCTTGGGATGGGTCTCGAAAAGCGTCTGCTGAAAACCGTCCAGGATCTTCCGGGCTTCCGCCGTCCGTCCGGCGCGCGCGGCGCAGAGGAACATCCAATAGACGGTGGAGGATTCGGTTTCATAATCGCGGCTGAAGGCGCCGATCTCGCGGGCCCGGGCGAAGGATTTCAGCGCATTGTCGTAATCATGCTTGCCGAAATAGGCCTGGCCCAGATGATAATGCAGATACATCTGCACCATGTCGGGATCGCCAGGGAAATAGGCCGGGCCCGGCTTTTCCCGCTCGATCGGTTGGCCTTCATAATATTTGACGCCGGCCAGGCCGTCCGCGATCGATTTGTCGAATTCGCGCAAAGTCAGATAGCGCTGGGCCCGGTGCCGCAGCAATTTTCCCGATGTGGGATATTGCTTCAGGCCCTGATCCAGCACCGCGATCGAATCCAGAATATGGTTCTGGTACATCAGAAGCCGGCCATACCAGGTGGCGTTGTCGATGGTGACGGATTTCTCGAAATCGGCTTTGGCTTCCGCGGTCGCCTTGACCAGATTCTCCATCTGGGCGGGGGGAAAGCCGATCTGCTGGGTGATGTAAAGCGGCTCGCCCAAAAGCGATTTGCCTTGCAGCTCGGCGGCCGATGCCGGCGCGCTCAAGGCCAGAGCCCCGGCCAGGATCAAGGCCGCGATGCATGACTGATTCATTATGTCCCCCCGATTGGCCGATGCCGGCGTCTGCTTACAGTTTCACGCTTTTGCGCAAATCCGAAGCGCCATTAAAGAGCAAACCCGTGTCCGTGCCTATGGAAACGAAAGAAGCCCCGGCCTGGATATAGCGGCCGGCCGCATCGGCGGAGGTCGCGAAAATGCCCGCGGCTTTTCCCGCCGAGCGGATCCGGGTGAGCGCCTCTGAAATCGCTGACACCACGTCAGGATGTGTGGAGTTGCCCAGATGGCCAAGGCCGCCGGCCAGATCGCCCGGGCCGATGAAAAGACCGTCCACGCCTTCGATGGCGGCGATGTCTTCTATGGCGGAAAGGCCCGCGGCGCTTTCGATCTGCACCACCAGGCAGATATCGGCATGGGTGTTTTCGAGATATTTGGCGTTCACGCCGAAACCGGAAGCGCGGCTGGTGGCGCTGGCGACGCCCCGCATGCCATGGGGCGGAAAGCGGGTGGCGGCGACCAGCATCTTGGCCTGGGCCGCGCTTTCGACCATGGGAATGAGCAGCGAACGGAAACCGATATCGAGATATTGCTTGATGAGGACCGGATCGCCCACCGGCGGACGGGCCACGGCTTCCACCGGATAGGCTTTCACGGCCTGGAGCTGCGCCAGCAACGTCTGGATGGTGTTGGGCGCATGTTCGCCATCGAACAAGAGCCAGTCATAGCCGGCGCCGGCGCAGAGTTCGGCCGTATAGGCATTGGCCAGGGCCTGCCAGAGGCCGATCTGCGGGCGGTGGACGGCGAGTGCCTGCTTGAGCTTGTTCATGCGAACCGTACCGAGATGTTGCCGTGAGGACCGAAATCGATGTGGAATTGATCGCCGGCGGCCGCGAAGACCGGCGCGGTGAAGCTGCCGCAGAGCACGATCTCGCCGGGCTGCAGGGTTTCGTCCCATTCCCACAATTTGTTCGCCAGCCACGCCACGCCGAGAGCCGGATGACCCAGCACCGCCGCCGACACGCCGGAATCCTCGATCACGCCATTGCGCGAGATCAGTGCCGATACCCAGCGCAGATCGGTGGCGGCGGGGATGGCCTGGTCCGAAATGACCAGCCCGGCGTTGGCGGCATTGTCGGATATGGTGTCGAACACTTTGCGCGTGGCGCCGGTTTCCGGATCGATGCGGCGGATTCGGGCATCGATAATCTCGATGGCGGGAACGATGCGGCCGGTCGCGTTCAACACGTCCTGCACGGTGCAGCCGGGTCCCGACAGCCGGTCTTTCAGGATGAAAGCAAGTTCCACTTCCACCCGTGGCTCGATGAAACGGGAAATGGGGATGTCGCCATTATTTGCGAACAGCATATCGTCCAACAGGGCGCCATAATCCGGCTCGTTGATGTTGGAGGAGCGCTGCATGGCCCGGCTGGTAAGGCCGATCTTGTGCCCGATCAGTTTCCGGCCACCGGCCAGCTTGTTCGCGACCCAGGCGCGCTGCACCCGATAGCCATCGGCGATATCCATGTCCGGATGCTCGCGCGAAAAATGACCGATCTGCTGGCCGCTTTTTTCCGCGGCATCCAGCCGGGCGGCCATCCCCGCGAGCTCCCCCTCCGACAACGGCATTATCAGTCCTTTTTGAAGCGCTTATGGATATTGTTGTGCTTGAAGCTTCCCGCTTCGTCGGCTTCCTCGACATACAGCGACAAGGCCAGATAGCGGCGGCCATAGAGTTCGGCGAAATGGGCTTTGATCTGCTCGAACAGGTCGGTGAAGAAGGCTTTCTTGAACTCGGCGGTGCGGCCCGCGGCCATTTTGACCGTGACATTGACAAAGGCGTCGTCCGCCTTGCCGTCGGCGATCACATAATCATCCAGCCGGATGGCGCGCACCCGGATGCCGCCCCAGGGAAAGATCCCGCCGGAATTGCGCATCGCGGCCGCGATCAGTTCCAGCAGGCCGTGAATGTCGGCTTCGCCTTCCAGATTGGACGTCCATTCGACGACGGCATGCGCCATTAGACGATCTCCATGGTGGCGACGGTGCAGCCGACGGCGAAGATGGGGATCGGCGCATAGAAATGAATTGTGCCTCTGCCCCGCGCGGCGGCGGCGGCGGCGATGAAGGTGCGGATTTCGAAACCGCCCTGGCCCGCGTCACGATAAGTCTCCGCGTCGGTATAGGAGAGCATGGCGTCCTTGTCCTGATGCGCCCAGCGGTTCAGGAAATCCTTGTCCCAATCGACATTGATCATGCCGCTGTCGGGCGTGGCGGGCCAATGCGAGATGCCGCCGGTACAGACCAGGGCAATCCTCTCCGGCACCGCATCGCAGGCATGGCGCAAAGCTTCGCCGAACGCCCAGGCGCGGCGCAGCGGCGTCAAAGGCGGCCCCTGGCAATTGATGTTGCCTGGAATGATCGTGAGCTTGTTGTCGGGATCCAGGAAATGCAGCGGCACCATGATGCCGTGATCGAAGCGCCATTCCTCGGCATAGGCGACATCGACGCTTTTCTGCACCTCCACGATCAGGCGGCGGGAAAGGTCCGGATTGCCGCGCACGGTCCGGTGGGGGATGCGCAGCCATTCGGCATCCTCGATCGGTCCGTCATAGGCGTCCGCCATGCCTAGCGCATAAGCGGGCATATTGTTCATGAAGAAATTGGCGAAATGCTCGGCGGCGACAACGATCAGGGCGTCGGGCCGCGCGGCATTGAGGGCATCGCGCATCTTGCCGAATGCCTTATAGAGTGGATCGCGCAACGCCGGATCGGCGCGCTCCGCCCGTCCGGTGATGCCGGGGGCATGGCTGCAGATGCCGCTGAATACCAGGCTCATGCTCCCGCCACCTTTTCATCCACGCCGGACAGCATGGCATAGATGCCAGCCCGGACCGGCCCATGCCGTTTGACCCCGTCGCGCATGCGCTGAAGATAATCGGACCATTCGATGCCGCAGAAAGCGGCGAAGTGCATCAAAATCTGTCCGTTGACGCCCAAGACATAGAGCAGGCCGATATCCGGCTCCAGCACGGCGCGCCGTTCATCCTCGCTGAGTCCGAAGGGCGCGATCGCGTCTTGGGGTGCGCTCTTGAATTTCCGCTTCAGGTCTTCGTCGCGGTTGAGCTGAAACAGCAATTTGGAAAGCTGGTAGAGGCTCACGGTTTCGGCTCCGCAATGAGGCGGTTCGACAGCCGCCCGATGCCTTCGATCTCACAGATCACTTCATCACCCGCCGCGCAGAAATGAACGCCTTGCGGCGTTCCCGTCAGAATCATGTCGCCGGGCAACAGGGTCATGGTCTGGGAAAGATAGGCGATCAGGCCCGCCACATCGAGCACCATGTCCTGGGTCGTGCCCTCCTGGACCGTGTTGCCATTCACCAGGGTGCGCAAGCGAAGGGCCTGGGGATCGGAAATATCGGCGGCATCGACGATCCAGGGGCCCAGGGGGGTGGTCCCGTCGCGGTTCTTCACCCTGAGGTTGGGGCGATAATAATTCTCCAGATATTCGCGGATGGCATAGTCGCAGGCGATGGTGTAGCCGCCGACAAGGTCCAGGGCCTGATCGGCCGTCACATGGCGCGCGGGCTTGCCGATGATGGCGACGAGCTCGCATTCCGGATGCATCTGATTGGCGTCGTCCGGCCGCACTGTCGTGCCCCGATGACCCGCCAGCGTATTCATGCCTTTCAAGAAAATGAGCGGCGGCTCCTTGGTCTTGAAGCCCAGTTCTTTGACATGGTCGGCATAGTTGAGGCCCAGGGCAAAGATCGAAGCGCCCGGCGTGACCGGTGCCAGCCAATGCGCGTCGGCGGCAGGAATTGTCTCGCCATTGCCGAGGCGCAGCGTGTTGTCCTGATCGACAAGCTCGGCCCAGACGGCGGATCCATGGTGAGCGATGCGGGCGCGCTTCATGCGGCCCTCCCGGATTTAAAGCGGATGGCAAGCGGGGAGAGGCCATCGCATGTCACATCCACCCGGTCGCCGGGATCCGCGCGGGGCGCATCATGGGGCAGCCCGATCAGCAGCAGGTCTCCAGCCGCCAATGTCATGAAGCTGCTGATGTCGGCGATCAAGGTCGCGGCATCCCGCGCCAGTCTCTCCGGCGACCAGGCATGGACGGCCGCACCATTGACCGAGGTGCCGATACTGGCGCCGAGACGTTTGGGATCAAAGGCGCTGAAATCTCCCAGCGGCAAGAACCCGTCGCGGCAGCGCTGCCGCACGGCGGGGCGGTAATAGCTGGCTTCCGGCTCGCTGATGTCCAGCGCCAGGCAAATGCCCGACACACAGTCCAGCGCGTTCTCACGCGATATCTGCGTGGCGGCGCGGCCAAACAGCAGCCCAAGGGTCGCCGCGACTTCAACTTGAACGAGCCCGGTGTCCAGCGCGATATCGCCGCCGCCGGACGCCAGGCAATTGCGCGTCTTGATATAGAGAACCGGCGCTTCGGGCGGCTTCTTGTAAGGCGGCATTGCAAAATCGCCCGCCATTTGCGCAAGCTGCGGGCGGTCGTTCAGGACAACACCATAGATGTTTCCTGCGATCATCGGTTGCCACCTCTCCCCCGCTTGGGGATATATTTAACACGTTAAATAGAAAAAGTGATCCCTTGACCCGAAGAATCCGCAATGCTTCGACGCCGGAAAAGGCAAGAAAGTTGCTGCCCTACCGGCAGTCTCTGGCGGGCACTCTGCTGGCGGCCCGCGAAGCGGTTATGGCGCCGATCCGCCCCATGCTGAACGAGGCGGGGGTCACCGAGCAGCAATGGCGCGTGCTGCGCGTGCTGGACGGGGCGGGGCCCATGGATCTGAAGGGTCTGGCGGCATCCTCGCTTCTCTTCGGTCCCAGCCTGTCGCGGATCATTAAGGATTTGGCTGACCGCGGCCTGGTGCAGCGCAAGGACAATCCCAAGGATGGCCGCGGCTCCATCGTGTCGGTGACCGCGCCAGGCCGGGCGTTGATTCAAGGGACCGCGCGCCGCACCATGCGGCAGCTGGACGGCTATGCGCTCAAATTCGGCGATGAGCGGCTGAAAAAGCTGATCTCCGAGCTTCAAGCTTTCACCGGCGCCATTCGCGAGGATTGAAATCACGCGCCCAAGCGCTGGATCTTGTGGCTGCCCCGCGCCAGGGCGACGTTTTTCGTTTCCATATAGAAATCGAAACTCCAATCGCCGCCGTCGCGTCCGATGCCGCTGGCCTTGGTGCCGCCGAACGGCGTGGGCAAATGGCGGACATTTTCGCTGTTGACCCAGATCATGCCGGCTTCCAGCGCGTCGGACACGCGCAGCGCCCGGCCGACATCGCCGGTCCACAGATAAGCGGCGAGGCCATAAACCACATCATTGGCCTTGGCGATGGCATCGGCCTCGTCGGTGAACGAGATCACGGTGAGAACCGGCCCGAAAATCTCTTCCTTGGCGATCCGCATCGACTGATGGGCTCCGGTGAACAAGGTGGGCTGCACGAAATAGCCTTTGCCCGCCACCGCTTCGCCGCCCACCGCGATGGTGGCGCCGTCGCTGCGCGCGATGTCCATGTAACTCAGCACCTTCGAACAATGGCGCGGGTGGATCAGAGGGCCGACTTCCGTGACCGGGTCGAAGGGATCGCCCACTTTCAGGTTGCGTACCCGCGCGGCCAGCTTTTCCACGAAACGGTCATGGATCGAGGCCTGGACCAAGACACGGGACGAGGATGTGCAGCGCTCGCCGTTGAGCGAATAGATCATGAAGATCGCCGCATCCAACGCCCGCTCGAAATCCGCATCGTCGAACACGATGACGGGATTCTTGCCGCCCAATTCGAAATGCACCCGTTTCAAGGTGTCGGCGCCCTGGCGCATGATCGCCGAGCCGGTCTTGGATTCGCCGACAAAAGCCACGGCCTTGATGTCGGGATGCTCGGTCAGGCGCTTGCCGGTGGTTTCGCCCAATCCGTTGATCGAATTGTAGACGCCGTCCGGAAGGCCCGCCGCCTGCGCGATCTCCACCAACAGGCGCGCGGAATAGGGCGACCATTCCGCGGGCTTGTGCACCACCGTGCAGCCCGCCGCCAAAGCCGGCGCGATCTTCCAGGTCGACAGCATGAATGGCGTGTTCCAGGGCGTGATCACCGCCACCGGACCGATGGGCGCGCGAGTGGTGTAGTTGAGATGATCCTGGGTGGGGAGGGCTTGGCCGTCATTGGCCATCGGCGCCCGGTCGGCAAAGAAGCGGAAATTTTCCGCGCCGCGAATGGCGGCCTTCGACATGAAGCGCCAGCACTGGCCGGCGTCCAGGCATTCGACCGCCGCGATTTCCTCGGCCCGCGCTTCGATGATGTCGGCGACCTTGTGCAGGATGGCCTTGCGCTTGTCGCCGGGCGTGGCGGCCCATTGGGGAAAGGCCGCTTTTGCCGCGGCGACGGCGGAATTGAGCTCGGCTTCGGTGGCGTCGCAGACCGTGCCGATGATTTCGCCGGTGGCGGGTTCGGTCACCGCGAAGCCTTCGCCGGCGCCCGAGAGCGAGCGGCCGTTCACGAAATGGCCCAGAGGGGCCGGCATTTGCCCGATGGCGGCCAAGGCCGCGGCGCGGCGCGCATTCGTCATGACGATCTCCATCGCAAGGCAGTGATGATAGTAAACATGTTAAGTATTTCAAGTGGGCCTGTATTCAGTGGGGCGCCCCGCTTGTCAGAAAAAGATAACATGTTAAATTAATCCGCGGTAGCGGAGCCGGATATTTCAAATTTGCGGCACCTGCGAAAAGGGCCTCTGTCGGACGGTCTTTTTTCAGGATTATGATGCCGGTCCGGCCGGCAACGCGTGGAGGGAAAGAGCATGCTTCATCAATCCACTGCTTATGGTCGCAAGCCGCCCAAATCCCTTGATGAATTGACGCGCGTGGGCGCGGGCACGCCCATGGGCGAATTGTTGCGCCGCTACTGGCATCCGGTGGGGCTTGCGAAGGACGCCGGCCAGACGCCGCGCCCGGTCCGGGTGCTGGGCGAGGATCTCATTCTGTTTCGCGACGGCAAGGGCCGGCCTGGGCTGCTGCATCATCGCTGCGCCCATCGCGGCTCATCCCTTTATTATGGCCGGGTGGAGGAGGAGGGCATCCGCTGCTGTTATCATGGCTGGATGTTCGCGGTGGACGGTACGTGTGTCGACCAGCCTTGCGAGCCGGACAATGGCGCGAAGACCCGCAAGAATATCCGCCAGCCATATTACGTGGTGCAGGAGCGGTATGGGCTGATCTTCGCCTATATGGGGCCACCCGACAAACAGCCGGTCTTGCCGCGGTACAATATCCTGGAGGAGCTGGGCCCGGGCGAATTCCTCGAGGCCGATGACAGCAGCATCGGCAGCGGCGGCGCGACCATCGTGCCCTGCAACTGGCTGCAGCATTTCGAGAATGTGATGGATCCGTTTCACGTTCCCATCCTGCACGGCAACTTCAGCGGCAACCAGTTCGTGGCCAAGATGTCGATAATGCCGAAAGTGAAATTCGACTATACCGATCGGGGCGTCCGTTCCGTGCAGCTGCGCGAAATCGAAGCCGGTACCCACCGGCGCATCACCGAGGCCGTGCTTCCCACCATCCGGGCCGTGGCCAGTCCCCGTGCCGAAGGCGAAGGATCGTGCAGCCTCTTGGGCTGGGTCTTGCCCATCGACGATACCAGCTTTCGCATCTATTCGGCGGGCCGGGTCTCGCAAGCCGGCGCGCTGTCCAAGATCCGCTCGCATTTCAACGGCAAGCTCTGGCACGAATTGAGTGAGGAAGAGCACCGCAAATATCCCGGCGATTTCGAAGCCCAGGTCAGCCAGGGCCCTATCACGATTCATTCGGAGGAGCATCTGGCCTCCACCGACATGGGCGTGTCGAAGCTTCGGCATGTGTTCCGCCGTCAGCTCGAGGCCATCGCCGCTGGCAAGGATCCGATGGGTGTGAATTTCGACGCGGACAAGGAACTGGTCCTGCTGGAAGCCGGCACCAGCGTGGACGCGAAAGTATCCCCGCCGTGAGCGAAGGGCGGGGGCGGCAGAATTATATCGACGGCGCCTGGCAGGCTTCGGCATCGCCGGCGACAATTCCGGTAGTGAATCCCGCCACCGAAATTGTCATCGCCGAAGCCGCTGCCAGCTCGGAGCTGGATGCGGCGCGGGCAGCATCGGCGGCGCGCAAGGCATTCGACCGCTGGTCGCAAACCCCGGTCTCAGAGCGGATCGCGCTATTGGAACGGGTGCGGGCTGGGATCGAAGCCCGTGCCGACGAACTGGCGGGCCTGATCACATCAGAGATGGGCTGCCCCATCGGCTTTTCCCGCGCGGCGCAGATCGGCCTGGCGGTGGGCGATATCCGCGCCACCTTGGCCGTGGCGGCGGAACTGAATGACCGCGTGCTGGGCCGTTCCATCGTGCAGAACGACCCAGTGGGTGTGGTGGTGGCGATCACGCCGTGGAATTTTCCCCTGCATCAGATTCTGGCCAAGATCGCGCCTGCGCTCGCCGCCGGCTGCACGGTGATCTTGAAACCCAGCGAAGTAACGCCGCTCGATGCCGTCATCCTGGCGGAAATCTTTCATGCCGCGGGATCGCCGCCAGGCGTGTTCAACATGGTCCTGGGCGGCCGCGAAACCGGCGCGGCGCTGGTGGCGCGGCCGGAAGTGGACATGGTGTCCTTCACCGGCTCGACGCGGGGTGGGCGAGCCGTGGCGGAAATCGCCGGCCGCGGATTGAAAAAAGCGGCCCTGGAGCTGGGCGGAAAGTCCGCCAATATCATTCTGGACGATGCCGATCTGGAAAAAGTCATCCCGGCGGCGCTGGGCCAGTCCTTCATCAATTCCGGCCAGGTCTGCGCGGCGCTGTCGCGCCTGATCGTGCCGGAGGCGCGCCGCGCAGACATCGAAGCCATCGCGGTGGAGGCCGCGAAGAGCTGGACCTTGGGCGATCCCACCGATCCGGCAAACCGCCTGGGGCCGCTGGCCAACCGGGCGCAACAGGAAAAAGTGCGCCAGGCGATTTCCGGCGCGATGGAGGAAGGCGCCAGCCTTCTGTGCGGCGGACCGGACCAGCCGGCGGGATTGTCCAAGGGCGCTTATGTGTCGCCGACGATCCTGTCCAATGTCACGCAAGGCATGACGATTTTCCGGGAAGAGACATTCGGGCCGGTATTGTCGGTGATCGGATATGCCGATGAGGGAGATGCGATCCGGATCGCCAATGACAGCCAATATGGCCTGTCCGGTGGTGTATGGTCGCAAAGTCTGGAGCGGGCCGAAGGCGTGGCGCGGCGGATGCGGACCGGGCAGGTGATCCTCAATGGAGCGTCCCTGGATCTGGCGGCCCCATTCGGTGGCGTGAAGCAATCGGGCCTGGGCCGCGAGAATGGCCGCTACGGCCTGGAAGAATATTGTTCGCCCAAGGCGATCACCCGCCCGATAAGCGCATGACGATAAAGGAACAGGCATGACCACCGGAGGCCAGGCGCTGGTCGAGCAGCTGCGCCGCGAAGGCGTGGAGATCGTGTTCGGCATTCCCGGCGTGCAGCTGGATTGGGCGGTCGATGCGCTGTGCGACGCCTCCGACATCCGCTTCATCGTGCCACGGCATGAGCAAGCCACATCGTATATGGCGGACGGCTATGCCCGCACCACCGGCAAGGAAGGCGTCTGCATGGTGGTGCCGGGCCCGGGCATGTTGAATGCGCTGGCGGGCCTGGCGACATCCTGGGCCTGCAATGCGCGGGTGCTGTTCATCGCCGGGCAGATTCCGTCGCCGACCATCGGCAAGGGCTTCGGCATGCTGCACGAGATTGCCGACCAGTCGGGTATTTTGAAATCCCTGACCAAATGGCATGGCATCGCCCGCACGCCATCCGAGATTCCCGCTTTGGTTCATGAGGCATTTGCGCAGTTGCGCTCCGGCCGTCCCCGGCCGGTGGCGATCGAGCTTCCGCCGGATGTCCTGCAGGGCGTTGCCGATGAGATGCGATATTTCGATGCGGCGCCTTTCACACCGACGCCGGTCGATACGGCGAGTGCAAAACGCGCCGCCGAGATGTTGGCGTCGGCGAAGTTTCCCGTGATCTATGCCGGCGGCGGCGCTCGTGAGGCTGGCGAAGCTCTGAAATCGCTGGCCGAGACATTGCAGGCGCCCATCGTGATGACGGAAGGCGCGCGCGGCGCTGTTTCCGCCCGCCATCCCTTGGCGCTTTCCACCTTGGGTGGCCGGTGCGTGTTGCCCCATGCCGATGTGGTGCTGGTGGCGGGCAGCCGCTTCCTGGATGGCATGGCCAAGCCGGTCTTTGCGTCGCCGAATTGCCGGCTGATCTATCTTAACATCGATGAAGCGGCTTTTGCCGCGCCGCGCCAGGCCGGTCTCAATCTTCATGGCGATGTGCGCCTGGGATTGGAAGCGATCGGTGCGGCATTGGATAAGGGCATGCAGCGCGCCTCGCGCGCGGATGATGTCGCCAAGGTGAAAGCCTGGGAGGACAGGCAGACCGGGGCGATCCAGCCCCAGTCGGATTATGTGTCGGTGCTGCGCGAACATATCGCCGACGATGCCACCTTGGTCAGCGAACTGACCCAGGTGGGGTATTTCGCCAACATCGCCTACAGGGTTCATGCGCCGCATGGTCTGGTGACGCCGGGCTTTCAGGGCACTTTGGGGTACGGCTTTCCCACCGCGCTGGGGGTGGCGGCGGGCGCGCCGGCCAAGCGCACCGTGTCGGTCACTGGCGACGGCGGTTTCGGCTGGGCGCTTCAGGAATTGGCGACGGCCGCGAAATACCGGCTCAATCTCACCACCATTGTTTTCGCGGATGGGCGTTTCGGCAATGTGCAGCGCATTCAAAAACGCGTCTTCGGGCGCACCTTCGCGGTCGAATTGCAGAATCCGGATTTCCAGCTCTTGGCGGGCTCCTTCGGCGTCAGGTCGAAACGGGTGGATTCGCCGGCCGGACTTGCTGCCGCGCTGAAAGCCGCCGAGATGGCGGGCGGCCCATCATTGATCGAAGTGCAGGTGGGCGAAATGCCAAGTCCATGGGCGCTGATCCACCCCTTTGTGCCGCCGTTAAATCCGCCCCCGCCCAATCCCCTGGGCGAACCGAATATATAAGTGAAGCCTGACGATTGCCGGAACCGCTTTTGTAACGGAAGGAATTTCCACCGTGCATGCAGATCCCGCCGCTGGCGATGCGCCGGCCGCCGCGCCCGCCACCGGCTGGCGCCGCCATTATCCCTGGTATGTCGCCGGCGTCCTGATGGTGGCCTATGTACTGTCGTTCCTGGACCGCCAGATTCTGTATCTGATGGTCGGTCCGATCCGCCGCGACCTGCACATCACCGATTTCGAGTTCTCGCTTCTGACGGGCGGTGCGCTGGGTATTTTCTATACCTTGATGGGGCTGCCGATCGGCTATCTGGCGGATCGCTATAACCGCAAGAATCTGATCGCCATCGGCATTACCATGTGGAGCCTGATGACCGTGTTGTGCGGCCTGGCGCGCACCTATCCCATTCTGTTCCTGGGCCGGATCGGCGTGGGGGTGGGCGAGGCGACCTTGTCGCCTTCCGCCTATTCCCTGATTTCGGATTCCTTCGACAAGACGCGCCTGCCGCGCGCCATGAGCCTTTACGTGTTGGGCCTGTTCATTGGCGCGGGTCTTGCCCTCATCCTGGGCGGCGAAGTGATCGGCCTGCTGCAGAAGACCCCTGAAGTCGTCCTGCCCTATTTCGGCGCGGTGCGGTCCTGGAATCTGGTTTTCATCGTGATCGGCCTGCCGGGCCTTCTGATCGCGCTCTGGGTTTCCACATTGAAGGAACCGGCGCGCACCGGCGCGGTGAAATCGGCGATGGCGAACGGACGATTTCCTTTCGAAGAAGTGTTCGCCTTTCTGCGGCGCTATCCGCTGATGGCCCTGTCCTTGTTCGTGGGTTCGGCGATGTTCTCGGTGATCGCCTATACCGATTCCTGGTACCCGGAACTGTTCGTCCGGACCTGGGGATGGACCGCGCGCGAAACCGGCCGCATGAACGGAATATCGTCCGTGATCGGTGGCCCGCTGGGCCTTTTGTTCGTGGGCTGGTATTCCAGCCGCGCGCTGGCGCGGGGTGAAAGCGATGCCTGCCTGAAGCTCACCGCCTGGGCGGCGCTGGGCATCATGATACCGGCCTGTCTGCTTCCCATCGCGCCCAGCGCCACCATCATGGCGGGGCTGCTGATCCCCTATAAATTCTTCATCGCTTTCACCCCGGTTCTGATTCCTTCCGCCATCCAGATGGTGGCACCCAATCACTTGCGGGCGCAGCTGGGCGCGACTTTCCTTTTGGCCACCGGCTTGTTCGGGGTCAGCATGGGGCCGATCCTGCCCGCCTTCCTCAGCGATTTCGTCTTCACCGGCGCGCGGGCGCTCCCCCATGCCCTGTCGACCACGGCCCTGGTGCTGGGGCCGCTCACCTTCTGCATCACCTGGCTGGGCCTGAAACAGTATCGCCAGCGTTATGCCGAGATGGCGCAGACCCGCCATTCCGGTTGAATGGTTGCGGATTGCACACCCAGCCGATAGGACAATTCCCGCTTGTGACAAAAGGCCGGGGAAGCATCCGGCCAGGGAAATAAAATGTCTGGAATTTCGGAAAGCCACGACGCCGGCATGGGTAAGGCGCAGATCCGGAGCAATATGATCCGGTTTGCGGTGGCGCAGGCTTTCGGCAGCGCCAACTCCGTCATCGTCTATGCCACCGGCGCCATCGTGGGCGACATGCTGGCGCCCAACAAGGCGCTGGCGACCTTTCCGATCTCCGTCTTCGTGGTGGGCATGGCGGCCTGCACCTTGCCCACCGGCGCCATCGCGCGGCGCTGGGGACGGCAGGCGGCTTTCCGCACCGGCACCATGGCGGGCATGACGGCGGGACTGATCTCGGCCTTGGCCGTGCTTCTGGGATCCTTCTGGCTGTTCACGGGGGCGATGTTCTTGGGCGGCGCCTATGCGGCGGCTGTGCTGTCGTTCCGCTTCGCCGCGGCCGATTGCGTGCCGCAGGAGCAGCGGGCGCGCGCGCTTTCCATCGTGATGATCGGCGGCGTGTTCGCGGGCGTGCTGGGTCCGCAAATCGTGACCCATACGATGAAGCTTCTGCCGCCTTATCTGTTTCTTGCCAGCTATCTGGCGCAGGCGGCGCTGGCGGTCCTGTGCGGGCTGATCCTGTCCGGCATCTCGATCCCCAAGCTGGCCGATGAAAATACCAATGCCGGCCGTCCGCTGATCGAGATCGTGCGCCAGCGCAAATTCGTGGCCGCGATCATCTGCGGCGTGATCAGCTATCTCTTGATGAACTTCATCATGACCGCGGCACCGCTGGCGATGAAGATCTGCGGCCTTTCCCTGGAATCGTCGGACCTGGGACTGCAATGGCATGTGATCGCCATGTATCTGCCCAGCTTGATCACTGGCAGCCTGATCACGCGCTTCGGGGCCGGCCGCATCGTGCTCGCGGGACTGGCACTGACGGTTTGCGCCATCGCGACCGGGCTTTCCGGGATCACCCAGACGCATTTCTGGGTCTTGTTGATCTTCCTGGGCCTGGGTTGGAATTTCGCATTCCTGGGCGCTTCGTCGCTGGTGCTGGAATGCTACCGGCCGGAAGAGCGCACGCGGGTGCAGGCCTTCAACGATTTCGTGGTGTTCGGCTTTGTCGCGGTGGGCTCCTTCATTTCGGGCGGCCTCCTGGAAACCTATGGCTGGCGGACGGTCTGCTGGGTGGCGCTGCCGCCCCTGTTCATCGCGGCGATCTCGCTGGCCGCGACCGGCACCTTCCGCCGCAAGGTTCACGAGCATCTGGATGCGATGGACCCGCTGATGGCGGACGCCGTGCCGTCCGACCAAAGATAAGTTGCATCGAACGGAAAGTTCGTTCGCCGGGCAGGGCGCGGACGCCGCTCCATTGGCGAAATTTATAGCGGGCGGCAGGCGCGCCGCACCGAATGAGACATGCGGATATGGCAAAGTTGCCGCCGGAAACGGCCGGAGGTGGCATCATGTCTCGTGCGATGATCTTGCTTCTCAGCGCCGCGCTCTGCCTTGCAGGTGGAGCTGTGGCCGGTCCATCCGGCTATCATATCGCCAAGACGGTCACCTTGGGCGGAGACGGCGGATGGGACTATCTCAATCAGGACCCGGCCACGGGGAATCTTTTCATCACGCGCGGAACGCATGTGATGGTGGTCGATGCCGATGGAAAAGCCTTGGCGGATATCGGCAATCTTCAAGGCGTTCATGGCACCGTCTTTGCCGGCGGCCGCGCCTATGTGAGCGAGGGCGGCGCCGACCGGATCGCGGTGATTGATAAAAAGAGCTTTGCCAAGGTGGGCGAGATCGCGGTTGGTACAAAGCCGGACGGCATTCTCTATGAGCCGCGCACCAACCGGATTTTCACTTTCAATGCCGGAAGCGGCGATGCCACGGCGGTGGATGCGGCCACCGGCAAAGTGGTCGGTACAGTGGCCCTGGGCGGCAAGCCGGAAGCGGCGGCGGCCGATCGCGCCGGAACCATTTACGTCAATATCGAAGACAAGAGCGAATTGGCGGTCTTCGATGCCAGGACGCTCCGTGTCCGGGGGCACTATGCCCTGGCCCCCTGTGAATCGCCGTCGGGCATGGCGGCGGATGTCGCGCATGGGCGAATTTTCTCAGGGTGCAGCAACCAGATGACATCCGTGGAGGATATGAAGACCGGCAAAGTCGTGGGACATTTCCCGATTGGGCGCGGCGTGGATGCGGACCGCTTCGATTCTGCCACCGGGCTCATCTTCAGTTCGAACGGGGAAAGTGGCACATTGACGGTCGCGCGTGAGGACAATCCCGGCAAGTTCACGGTGCTTGAAGACATTGAAACCGCAGATGGTGCCCGTACCATGGAGCTGGATCCCAAGACGCATCGCGTTTTCCTGGTGACGGCGGATCGCCGTCCCGGCACGCCGACGGACGCCCAGCCGCATCCGCGACCGGTTCCGGTTCCCGGCACGTTCCGTCTTATCATTCTGGATCGCGGATGAAGAAAATCATTTTTGCCTTGTCTCTGCTGCTGGCCGCTTGCGGACCGGGCACCGCGCCAGACAAGAAGGAAGACAAGGGCGCGGGGCCGGGCGTGAGCCTGAGCGCCGAAGAGGTTAAGGGCCTGGGAATAGAAACAGCGGCGGCTTCGGCGGCCAGGTTTCAAAAAGAGGTCACGGGCTACGGCATCGTGACCGCCCTGGATTCCATCGCCCAGACCGATGCGGACTTTATGACCGCCTCAGCCGCGGCTTCGCAGAGCGAAGCGGCGGCGGCGCGGGCGCGCGCGCTGGGCGCAGGCGATGAAGCGGCGGTGTCCCGCGAAGTGGTTGAAGCGGCGGCCAGCAAGGCTGCGGCGGACCAGGCGGCGCTGGCGCTGGCGCGCCGCAAGGCTGATGCGGTTTTCGGCATTCATGCGCCTTGGCAAAATCCGGCGGAACGCGCGGCGATCATGGCGCGGCTGGCCAGTGGAAAAACCATCCTGGTTCATGTCACGTTTCCGCTGGGCGCTTTGGGCCGCGCCGCGCCAGCCGCGATCAAGATCACGCGGCTGGGCGCCGATGGGCAAAGCTGGATGTCCGCGAAGGCGTGGGACGCGCCTTCGGATCCCGCGTTTCCCGGCCGGGGATTCTATGCCCTGGTTGACGGCAGCGACCTGGCGCAGAATGAACATGTAATCGCCGCGATTCCGGCCGGTGCGTCCGAGAGCGGGATATTGGTGCCGGCGTCCGCGTTGCTGATGGGCGAGGGCGAGGCCTCCGTCTATGTCGAAATCGGCGGCAATCACTTCCTCAGGACACGGATCGATATCGGCAAGCCGATGGCAAATGGCTATTTCGTGCGGCCCGGCGGCGGCATCGCGCCCGGCCAGAAGGTCGTGACCCAGGGGGCCGGTCTTCTTCTGTCCCATGAGATCAATCCCAGCAGCGCTGCCGAGGATTGACGATGCGCTGGCTCGTCGACCTCTGTGTGCGCTATGCCGGCGCGATCGCGACTTTGACCCTGGTCGCCCTGCTCGTCGGCCTGTGGTCGGCGCGCACCGCGCCATTGGATGTTTTTCCCGACTTCGTGCCCACCACGGTGGACATTCAGACCGAAGCACCGGGATTCACCGCGCAGCAGGTCGAGCAGCTCGTCACCAAGCCGATCGAGAACGCCGTCAACGGCGCCACCGGCCTGGCGACCATCCGTTCGGAATCCATTCCCGGATTGTCCGTCATCAAGATTCAGTTCGCGGACAACATCGATCTCTACAATGCCCGCCAGGGCATTTCCGAGCGGCTGGGCGAGCTGGGTTCCAGCCTGCCGCTGGGCGTGGGGACGCCGAAATTGTCGCCTCTCACGTCCAGCACTTTCGACCTTCTGAAGATCGGTCTGGTTTCCGACAAGCTTGATGCCTTTGCGTTGCGCGACCAGGCCGACTGGGTGATGAAGCCGGCGCTCTTGGCGGTGCCGGGCGTGGCGCATGTGATCGTCTTTGGCGGCGCGGTGCGCCAGATTCAGATTCAGCCCGACTTGCCGCGGATGACGTCTTATGGACTGACCCTCACCGATCTGGCGGATGCCGCCCGGCAGGCTCTGGCGTTGCACGGCGCGGGATTCGTGGATCTTGCCCATCAGCGTGTGCTGATCCAGACGCCGGTTCCCCTTCCCGATCCCTCGGCCATCGCCCATGCGGTGATGACGGTGCGGTCGGGGCGGCCCATCACCATCGGCGATGTGGCGGACGTAACCGAAGCGCCGGCTTTGAAATCGGGCGATGCCCAGATCATGGGACGGCCGGGCGTCCTGCTCGCTCTCGCCAGTCAATATGGCGCCAATACGCTGGATGCGACCCGCGCGGTCGAAGCGGCAATCGCGCAGCTCAGGCCTGCGTTGGAAGCCCAAGGTGTGAAGGTCTATCCGGCAATACATCGCCCCGCCAACTTCATCGAGCAGGCGCTGAATTCGCTCGAACAATCCCTGGTGATTGCCGCAATTCTAATTTTGGCGATCCTCTATCTGTTCCTGCGGGACTGGCGCTCCGCCTTCATCACCTTCCTTGCGATTCCGCTTTCCTTGCTGGCGGCAACAGTGGTGCTGGACCGGATGGGGCAATCGCTCAACACCATGACCTTGGGCGGCTTTGCCGTGGCGCTGGGCGTGTTGGTGGACGATGCGATCATCGGCATCGAGAATGTCCTCCGGCGGCTCAGCGAAAACGCCAAGCTGGCCGATCCCAGGCCCCGCCTGTCGGTGATCCGCGACGCCACTTTGGAAGTGCGGGGGCCGGTGGTTTACGCCACCCTGGTGGTGATCGCGGTTTTCCTGCCGCAGCTTTTCTCGACAAGCGTGCAGGGCCATTTCGTGGGACCACTGGCGCTGGCCTTCATCCTGGCGGTGCTGGCGTCCTTGGGCGTGGCCCTGACGGCGGCGCCGGCGCTTTCGGCGCTGATGTTGAACGCCCGCGACGCCCATGCGGATTTCGGCTGGATTATCCGCCTCAAGGATTGGCAGCGACGCGGGATAGAGGCTGTGCAGCGGAATTTCCGGCTGGTCCTGATCGTGCTGGGCATTCTCACGGTGGCGGCCATCGCGCTTCTGCCCTTCCTGCAATCCACTTTCATGCCCGATTTCCGCGAAGGCCATTTCGTGATGCAGGCCGATGCCTCGACGCCGGGCATGTCGCTGGAAGAGATGGCCGCTGTCGGCCGGCGCATCAGCGCCGAGATCCTGGCGCTGCCGTATATCGCGACCGCGTCCCAGCAGATCGGCCGCGCCGAGATGGGCGAAGACACCAGCGGTCCGCATCAAAGCGAATTCCATATCGAAATGAAACCCGATGCCCAGGTGGATCAGAAAGAGGCGGAAGACGCCTTGCGGGAAATCGGCTCTCATTATCCGGGCCTTCAGATCGATGTCCGCACTTTTCTGGGCGACCGCATCGACGAAAGCCTGACGGGCGCCACCGCCGACATTTCCGTGAAGATATTCGGCGATCAGCTCGATACTTTGGACGGCACCGCCCATCAGATCGTGGGCGCATTGGGTGGCATCGCGGGCATCAAGGATCTGCAATTCAAGCCTCAGAGTGGCACGCCGACATTGGCGATCCAGCTTGATCCGGCTGCCTTGGCCGCGAACGGCCTCAAGGCCGGAGATGTGCTGGATGCGGTGCAAAGCGATTATGCGGGCGCTACCGTGGGCCAGACTTATGCCGGCGTGCGCGCCGTGAATGTGGTTCTGCTGTTGCCGCCGGGCGCACGGGGTCGGCCTGAGCTTTTGTCGTCGCTGCTGATCGCCGGCCCTTTGGGACCGGTTCCCCTCAATCAAGTTGCGCGGATCATGCCCACCGACACGCGCTATACCATTACCCATGATGGAGGGCAGCGTTTCGATGCCGTCACCTTCAACGTGTCCGGCCGCTCGCTGCAGGCGACCGTGAATGAAGCCAAAGGCCGGGTCGCGGCCCTTAAGCTGCCCGCGGGCGTTTATGTCGAATTCACCGGCGAGGCCGCGGCCCAAGAGGCGGCACAGCTTCAGATGCTGCTCTATACCGGCTTCGCGTTGATCCTGATCGGCCTGATCCTGTTCGTCTGTTTCCGTTGGCGAGTCCATACCTGGCTGGTGCTGGTCAATCTGCCGTTCAGCCTGATCGGCAGCGTTGCTGCGATCGCGGTCACCGGAGTGGGACTTTCGCTGGGCGCGACGGTGGGCCTGGTGACGGTGTTCGGTGTCAGCGCCCGCAATGCGATCCTGCTCCTGGCCCATTACGAACATCTGGTCGACAATGAAGCTGCGGATTGGTCGGCGGTAACGGTCCTGCGGGGCGCCCAGGAGCGGCTCATTCCCATTCTGATGACGGCGGCCGTCACCGCACTCGGCTTGATGCCGCTTGCGTTGGGCATGAACCGGCCGGGTCAGGAAATCGAAGGGCCGATGGCGGTCACGGTGCTGGGCGGCCTGGTCAGCTCGACCTTGCTCAATCTGGTCGTCCTGCCCGCCTTGGCCGAGCGCTTCGGCGGCCGCAAGGGGAGGGCGCCGGATGCGTAGGGTCCTTCTCTCCACGGCCGCCGCCATCTGTCTTGCCGGTTGCGCGGATGTGCCGCCGCCGCAATTGCCCGTGAGCGACATTCCCCCGGCCTTCGAGCAGGCGGGCGGCAAAAATGTGCCGCTCTGGCCCGCTCAGGACTGGTGGAACGGTTTTGGCGACGCGCAGCTATCCGCTTTGATGACGACCGCCAGGGCCAACAATCTGGATGTCGCCCAGGCATCGGCCCGGCTGCGGCAAGCCGATGCCCGGGCCAGGCAAGCGGGCGCGCCACTGCTTCCCGGCCTGGGGCTGAATGCCAATCTGAACACGCTGTATGGCCAGGCGAAAGGCACTTCGCTCCACGAGACCGATTGGGGCGCCGCGCTGGGCGCAAGCTATGAACTCGATTTCTGGGGCAAGAATCGCGACGCGCTTCAGTCGGCTGAGGCGGCACGCGCCGCCAGCGCGGCGGATCGCGCAACCGTCGGTCTCACCGTTTCCGCCGGCGTGGCCGACACATATTTCCAGCTTCTGTCTCTTCGCGAGCGGATGGACATCGCTCGCGCCAGTCTTGCCGCGTCGGAAGACACGCTGCGCGTGGTGCAGCGACGCGTGAATGCCGGATACGCACCCACATCGGATCTGGCGCAGGAGCGCGCGAACATCGCCGCCCAGCGCGCCATTCTTCCCAGCCTTGCGCAGCAGGAGTTGGAAACGCGCAATGCGCTGGCCCTGCTTCTGGGCCGTCCACCTGAAGGACTTGAGGTGACGGGCGCCAGCCTGGCCGGCCTGTCGGGCCCGGCGGTGATGCCCGGCCTTCCATCCGAACTTCTGGCGCGGCGGCCTGATGTGATGGCGGCCGAAGCCAATCTGCTGGCGGCGCATGCCGATCTGGCCGCTGCCCGCACTGCGTTCCTGCCCGACATCACGCTGACCGCCAATGGCGGCGTGGCTTATCCGGCCCTGGCGGCTGCCGTCGACACCTTGCCGGGAACGGGCCTTGCGGCCGGCATCGGCGCGGCGCTGGTGCAGTCGATTTTCGACAATGGAAAAATCCAAGGCCGCATCGACGAAACCCAGGCGCGTGAGGAAGAATTGCTTGCCGCCTACCGAACCGCCGCCATCGCCGCTTTTTCCGACGTGGAAAATGCACTGGGCAATATTTCGCACCTGGCGGATCAGGAAGGGGCGCTCAGCGAGCAGGTCGTCCAGGGGGAAAAAGTTTTAGCGGCAGCGCGCCGCAAATATGGCGCGGGCTATGTCGATTTCCTGATCGTGACCGATGCCGAGCGGACCCTCAATGCCGCCAGGGATCAGCGCGCGGATGTCCACCGCGCCCGCCTCACCGCGCTGGTCGCGCTCTACAAGGCGCTGGGCGGCGGCTGGACGCGCTCCGCCGCGAATGCGCCCTAAGACTATTCCGCATGAACGCGCCTTAAGTGCCGTCGGGATTGCCGGGAAAACGGAGCGAAATCGCGAATCCGCGCCCGGTCTGCGATTCGACGGTGATCGAGGCACCGTGCAATTCCGCGATCGCGGCCACCAGCGCCAAGCCCAGCCCATAACCGGGCCGGGTCCGGCTGGCCTCCAGACGGTAGAAGCGTTGAAACAGCTTGGGATGTTCGTCCGGCGGAACGCCGGGGCCATCATCGCTGATCGTCACCACCGCGTCTCCATTCCGGTTGGCGAGGCCGACCGTCACGGTTGTCCCCGCGGGTGTGTGCAGGATCGCGTTTTCGATCAGGTTGGAGAAAGCCTGGGTGAGAAGCTCCCGGTCGCCCAGGATGGTGACGGGACCGCCCGGCGGCAGGCTTAAATGGTGGCGCGCGTCTTCCGCCACCGGACCGAACACATCGCCCAGCCGCGCCAGAAGCGCGGAAAGATCCAGGGACGCGAAATTCGCCCGCCTTGCGCCGCCTTCGATCTGGGCGATGCGGAGCAGGGCGCTGAACAAAGCCAGGATATCGTCCGATGCGGCGATGGCGGTTTCCAGCGCCTGATCGTAATCCTCGATCTTGCTGGACTGATCGCGGGCCCGCTCCAGGCGGTGGCGCAGATGCGTCACCGGCGTGCGCAGATCGTGGGCGATGTCGCTGGTGATCTGCTTCAGATTGTCCATCAGCGCCGCGATGCGGTCCAGCATGGCGTTGATGGTTTCCGAAAGCCGGTCGAGTTCGTCTTCGGTGCCGCGCATGGGAATTCGGCTGGCCAGATTGCCCGCCATGATGGCGCGGCAGGTGGTGACAATCTCGTCCGTGCGGCGCAGGAAGGAGCGGCTGACGACCAGACCTCCCAAGAGCGCCAAGGCCAGCGCGCCGGCGAAAATCCAGATCAGCGTTCGCACGATGCGCCGGCGCGCCATCTCCGCGGCGCGAAGATCGCTGCCGGCGAAGGCATAAAGATCCGGCGCGATGAAAGCCCCCACACCCAGGACGGATCTGGTTTCGGCGCCCTTCGGGCCAGGCAATGTGACAATGCCGGTTCGCGGCGCCATCGGTGCCAGATTGCCCGCCAGCTTTTCCGATGACCCGCGCTGAAGCAGGAAGAAATCGGAGGCACCTGGCGATGCCATGCGCTGCCCGACCACTTCGCTCGCCTCTCTTATTCCCTGGGTGCGGTAGCCGTCCTTGACTGAGCCGATATCGGCATTGGCGAATTGCACGATCTGGCTGCGCAGCTCCTGATCGACGACCGCAAGCGTGACGATGGCCAAAGCCGCCGCGGAGACGGCGAAAATGGCGACGAAAATCGCCGCGATACGGAATCCTTCGGTATGGAAGAGCCTAATCCGCACGCAATATATATCCGTTGCCGCGAATGGTATGGATCAGTTCGCGCGCATAGCCCCGGTCCATCTTGCCGCGCAGCCGGCTCATATGGGTTTCCACGATATTGGTGCGTGGATCGAAATGCAGGTCCCAGACATTTTCCAGGAGCATGCTGCGGGTGACCACGCGTCCGGCGTTGCGCAGCATATATTCCAGCAGCCGGAATTCCTGGGGTTGAAGCTCCACCGGCTTGTCGCCGCGATGCACGGTGCGGCGGATCAGATCCATTTCCAGGTCGCCGGCGCGCAAGGTCACGGGCGGCCCCGCCTCGCCGCGCCGGGTGATGGCGTTGATCCGCGCCACAAGCTCGGCGAGGGCGAAAGGCTTGGTGAGATAATCGTCGCCGCCGACATTCAATCCCGCGACCCGGTCGTCGATCCCGCTCATGGTGGTGAGGAACAGGACGGGGGTCTGACAGCCTTCGGTCCTGAGCTGACGCACCAGACTCAAACCATCCAGGCCCGGCAGCATCCGGTCCACGATCAGGGCCGCATGCTGGCCGCTCAGCGCCGCGGCAAGGCCGTCCGGCCCATTGCGGATTTCCTCCACGTCATGACCATGGGCGCCAAGGGCATGACAGATATGATCGGCGGTTTCCGGATCGTCTTCGATCAACAATATTTTCATGGCGCCATTGTCCTGGACGGGCGCGGCCGCTGGCAAGGCATTAGACTGGCCGGCAGAGGTCTTTCCAGGCGCCGAAAATTGATTTTCCGTATAGAGAGATAAGCCGAACCGGCCGTTTCGGCCGCTAATGCATCCAGACAGGGGAAGACGGAGCGAGCATGTCCAGAAAATTGTGGGATATCTCCCAGCCCTTGCGCCCGGCGCTGCCGGTCTGGCCGGGCGATACGGTTTTCTCGGCGCGGCCGCGCTGGACCTATGGCGATGGCAGCCCCGTGAATGTGACCGCCATCCAGCTTTCCACCCATTCGGGTGCTCATGCCGACGCGCCCCTGCATTATGATCCTGCCGGACTGCCGATCGATGCGGTGTCGCTTGAGCCTTATCTGGGACCGTGCCGGGTGGTGGATGCGCGCGGATGCGGCGATGTCATAGGCGCCGATCTGGTGGATGCCCATTGGAGCCCCGGCGTCACCCGCATGCTGTTTCGCACCTTCGACCGCTTTCCCATGGAGCGCTGGCCGGAGCGTTTCACTACCGTAAGTGCCGGGGCCATTCAGGCTCTGAGTGCCCATGGCGTGATCCTGGTGGGCCTGGATTCCCCATCGCTCGACCCGGAAACCTCCAAGACCATGGACGCCCATTTGTCGGTGCCGCGCGACATGCGGATTCTGGAAGGGCTGGTCCTGGACCATGTCCCGCCCGGCGACTATGAGCTGATCGCGCTGCCGCTCCCCCTGGCGGGCCTGGATGCTTCACCGGTGCGGGCGGTCCTCAGGGAGCTGGACTGATGCGGCCCGGCGCTGTTCACATTGCCCGCCGAGGGGGCTAGGCTCGCCAGCCAGATAGTTTAAGCTTCGAATATATCGGGGCAGCGCCGGCGTCCGAACAGGCCTTGGGGAGGAAACCGTGTCGATCAAAGACGTGGCTGAGGGGACCGGTCCGGTCCTGAATTCCGTTTCCGGCGAAGTCAGTGCAGGCGGGGCATTGCGGCGGGCGCTGACCGGCCGGCATCTGCAATTCATCGCCATCGGCGGGGCGATCGGCTCCGGCCTGTTCCTGGGGTCCGCGGCGGGCATCCGCAGCGCGGGACCCGCGCTTCTGGTCGCCTATATCGTGGGCGGGGCGATGATCTTCTTCATCGCGCGCGCCTTGGGCGAGCTGGCGCTGGCCCATCCCAAGGCCACCACCATGGATGCCTTCGCGGAAGATTATATCCATCCGGCTTTCGGTTTCATGGTCGGCTGGAATTATTGGATGAGCTGGATCCTGGTCGGCATGGTCGACATCACGGCGATGGCGATCTTCGTCAAATTCTGGCTGCCCGACCTGCCGCAATGGGTTCCGGCGCTGGTGAGCCTGATGGTCCTTTACGGCATCAATATGCTGGGCGTGCGCCGGTTCGGGGAAACGGAATTCTGGATGGCCTTGATCAAAGTGGTCACCATTGTCGGCATGATGCTGGCCGGCATCTTTCTTTTGTATCAAGGGATCGGGCTCACCGGCGCCCATGCCAGCCTGGCCAATATCTGGAACGATGGCGGGATATTTCCCACTGGGTTGACGGGTTTCCTGACCGCCCTGCCGATCGCCTTCTTCGCCTTTGGCGGCAGCGAGCTTGTTGGTCTCGCGGCAGCCGAGGCGGAGAATCCGGAAAAGAACTTGCCGCGCGCGATCAACGGCGTGGTGGCGCGGATTCTGATTTTCTATATCGGCTCACTCACCGTGATCATGGCATTGGTGCCTTGGCGGCTGATCGTGCCTACGGAAAGCCCCTTTGTCCTGGTCTTTACCCGCGTGGGTTTGCCCGCCACTGCCAGCATCATCAATCTGGTTTTGATTTCCGCGGTCCTGTCGTCCTGCAACAGCGGCGTCTTTGCTGGCGCCCGCACCTTGCAATCGCTGGCCGCCAAACGGCATGCGCCCGCCATACTGGCGCGCATCAATGACCGCGGCGTGCCGGTGACGGGCATCACCATGTCGGCCGCTATCATGTTCCTTGGCGTGGTCCTGAACTATTTCGTGCCGGGAAAGGTGATGGAATATATCATTTCGGCCTCGGCGATCCTTTTGATGGGGACCTGGACCAGCATCATCGTCAGCCATATGGGCTTTCGCAGCCGGGCTCCCAAAGACGCGCCCCGCAAATTTCCCATGCCGCTCTATCCTTTGGCGAGTTGGATCGTTCTGGTCTTCATCGTCGGCATCGCCCTGATCATGGCGACCTATCTGGGGATGTATATTCCCATCGGCTTCGCGGCAGGATTTTATCTGTTGCTGGGGTTGATCTATGCCCTTTCGGGCGAACAACGCCGCAGGACTCCCGCATGACGCGCGAATTACCTCATTCCATTCGGGCGTTGGACGACGCCGATCCGATCCGCGATTTCCGGCGGAAATTCTTGCTGCCTTCCGATGTGATCTATCTGGATGGCAATTCGCTGGGCGCCTTGCCGGCGGCGACCGCGCCCCGGCTGGAAGAGGTGGTGCGCCAGGAATGGGGCATGGGTCTGATCCGCAGCTGGAACACTCATGACTGGATTGGCGCTTCCCGGCGGGTGGGCGACAAGATTGCCGCCCTGATCGGGGCAAAGGCCGCTGAGGTGGTGGTCGCGGACTCCACTTCGGTCAATATCTTCAAGCTCCTGATGGCGGCGCTGGCGGCCCGGCCCGGCCGCAAGGTCATTCTTTCGGAAGCGGGCAATTTTCCCACCGACCTCTATGTCGCCCAGGGCATCGCCGCGTTCCTGCCGCAGGTCTCCGTTCGCGCGGTCGCGCCAGGGCAAATATTGGACGCGATCGATGACGATGTCGCGGCGGTTCTGCTCACCCATGTTCATTACAAGACCGGCGACAAATACGACATGGCCAAGATCACGCGCCGTGCCCATGACCGTGGCGCGTTGATGATCTGGGATCTCTGCCATAGCGCCGGCGCGGTCGAAGTCGATCTTGGCGCGGCGGATGCCGATCTGGCCCTGGGCTGCGGCTACAAATATCTCAATGGTGGCCCCGGAGCCCCAGCCTTTCTGTATGTCGCCAAGCGCTTGCAGGGAGAGTTGGCGTCTCCCATCACCGGATGGCTGGGCCATGCCGCGCCGTTCGCCTTCACGGGCGATTACAGCCCGGCGCCCGATATCGGCCGTTTCCTCAGCGGCACGCCACCGATCCTGGGCCTTACGGCGCTGGAAACCGGTGTCGATCTTCTGGCGGAGGCGCCGCGCAAGGCGTTGTTCGAGAAGGGGCAGAAACTATGTTCGCTCTTCATCGATCTGGTCGAACAGAATTGCGCCGGCTACGGCATCGAAATCGCCACCTCGCGCGACCCCAAGGTGCGAGGCAGTCATGTGTCCCTGCGCCATGTTGAGGGCTATCCCATCGTGCAGGCCCTGATTGCCGAAGGCGTGATCGGGGACTTCCGGGCGCCCGACATTCTGCGCTTCGGTTTCACGCCGCTCTATCTCAGCTATGCGGATGTCTGGAGGGCGGCGGAGATCCTGCGAGACGTTTTGGCCACCGGACGTTGGGACGATGCGCGTTTCAAGGCGCGCGCCAAGGTCACGTGAGACTTTAGTCTTTCCGGATGCGTCCGGTCATGTCTTCCGCCCTGGGCTCGAATTCGGGCTTGGGTTCGGGATTCCAGCGGAATTTGAAGGCGACAATCGAATAGGTATCGCGGATGCCCGGAACGGTCTGCAGCTTCTTGGTGACGAATTCGCCATAACTTCTTTCGTCGGGAAGCTCGAATTTCGCCAGAAGGTCATAGGTGCCGGAGGTGGAGTAGACTTCCGCCGTTTCCGGGAAATTGTCGACCAGATAAGCGGCAACGTCGAATGCCTTGGTCAGCTCGCATTTGATCTGGCAGAAAATGGCCTTCATCGAAAAGTCTCCCGGCGCGTTTGAAGTGGTGAGTTTAGACGGCTTCGCGGGTCAGGAGGAGACAAAATTCGTGCCCGCCCGCATCCTCGCTTCTTGACTCCGCCCCCCAAACCCCACGAGCTTTACACCTAAAATATCGCCGGGGAGGCCCCATGCGCGTCAAGGCCGTCAGCATTGTCCTGGTCATGCTGGCCATGGCGTCCGGCACAGCCTCGGGCGCGCCCCGGGCCGATACGGTCTATATCAACGGCAAGATCTTCACAGCCGACGCCAAGGACCGGGTGGTGCAGGCATTTGCCGTTGCCGGGAGCCGGTTTCTGGCGGTGGGGGACAATGCTGCGATCCGGAATTTTGCCGGCAAGGGCACCCGCACGGTGGACCTTAAAGGTCATTTCGTCAGTCCCGGCCTGGCGGACGATCATTTTCACAATGAAGGGGGCGGCAGCGGCATCGACCTGTCCCATGTCCGCACCATGGCCGAATTGCTGACCACGGTTGCCAACGCCGCCGCGCAGACGGCGCCGGGAACGCTTCTGGTCTCCAATTCCGACTGGCACGAAGCCCAGCTCAAGGAGCAGCGCCTGCCGACAGCCCAGGAATTGGACCAGGCCGCGCCCGGCAATCCCGTGGTGCTGGTGCGGGGCGGCCATTCCTACATTCTCAACGGCGCCGCATTCCGCAAATACAACATCACCAAGGACACACCGGTGCCGGCGGGCGGCCAGATCAGCCGGGACGCGGCCGGCATTCTGACCGGCGAATTGTTCGACAACGCAAAGGCGCTGGTGCCGTTGCCTCCGCCCAAGGCGCTGACCATGGACGACATCATCGCGACCCAGAAGGCGCTCAATCCCTACGGCATCACGGCGGTCAGGATCGCCGGGTCCTATAAGGGCGACATGCTGCACGCCTTGCAACTGTGGAAGGACGCGGCGGCGGCGAGCACCCTCAGTCTCCGTTACACGGTCTATATGCCCGGCTTTGACTTCCGCACGCCGCAGCAAGTGGACCAGGCCATCGCGCGCTGGGGCGTCAAACAGGACGAGGGCGATGATTTCGTCCGCGTCGGCGGGATCAAGCTGATCGTCGATGGCGGCTTTGAGGGCGGCCATATTTCAAGGCCGTATCAAGAGCCCTATGGGCGCGGCGGCACCTATTCCGGCCTCACCGTGTCGCCGCCGGACGCCTATAATTCGGTGGTGCGCGAAATCAACCGCAAGGGCTGGCGCGCCGCCACCCATGCGGTGGGCGATGCCGCCGTCGATCAGGTGCTGAGGGCATATGAGTTGGCCAACAAGGACATCTCCATCATCGGCAAGCGTTGGGCGGTCGAGCATGCGTTCGTCGCCCGGCCCGACCTGGTCAAGCGGATGCAGGGCCTGAAGCTGATGGTGTCGGCCCAGGATCATCTCTATCTCGCCGCGCCGGCGCTGAAGAAATATTGGGGCATGGATCTGGCGAGCGAGGTGACGCCGGTCAAGACCTATCTCGATGCCGGCCTCTTGGTGGCGGGGGGTACGGATTCGCCCGTGATCCCGTTCAATCCCTTCTGGGAGCTTTATCACTTCGCCAGCCGCGACACGATTTCCGATGGGATCTATGGCGCGGATCAGAAGATTGCATCGCGCACGCTTCTGCTCCGGCTGGATACCATCAATTATGCCAAGCTGATCGGCGAGGACGATCATCGCGGCTCGATCGAGCCGGGCAAGCTGGCGGATTTCGCGATTCTGACGGACGATTTCCTGACGGTGCCAGCCCAGAAGATTCCCGGCATCAAGGCGCTTGCCACCATCATCAGCGGGCGGGAAGTCTATCGCGATCCGGATTATCGCTGAGGGAGGCTGAGTGAGCGACACAAGCTATCGAGCATGGCCCTGGTTCGACGACGGGCATCGCCGCTTTGCCGATCGCCTGGAGGAATGGGCGAGGGCCGAATTGCCAGTGTTGCTGGGCGATCACAAGGATGTGGATGCGATTTGCCGCCGGCTTGTCTCGGCGCTGGGCAAGGCGGGCTGGCTCAATCCGGCCGTGCCCAAGGACGGCGATGATTTCGACCTGCGTTCGATTTGCCTGGCGCGCGAGATTCTGGCGCGCCATGGCGCGCTGGCGGATTTCGCCTTTGCCATGCAGGGACTGGGGACGGGTGCCATCACCTTGTTCGGTACACCGGAGCAGCGCGGGCGATGGCTGCCGGGCCCGCGTACCGGCCGCCACCTGACCGGCTTCGCGCTGTCCGAGCCGGAAGCGGGATCGGATGTGGCCGCCATGCAGATGACCGCCGAGCAAGTCTCCGGCGGCTTTCGTCTCGACGGCGTCAAGACCTGGATCTCCAATGGCGGCATCGCCGACCAATATGTGGTGTTCGCCAAGGATGGTCCCAAATACACGGCCTTTGTGCTGGCCGCCGACACACCCGGCCTCAGCGTGGCGGAGCGCATCGATGTCATCGCGCCCCATCCCCTGGCGACCTTGCGCTTCGACAATTGCCTGGTTCCCCCGGATGCGGTGATCGCGGAGCGCGGCGCGGGCATGCGGGTGGCGCTGGCAAGTTTGGACATATTCCGTCCCAGCGTCGGGGCGGCGGCGTTGGGCCTGGCGCGGCGGGCATTGGAAGAATCCCTGGCGCGGGCCGCCGCCCGGCCCATGTTCGGCGGCCGGCTGGCCGATCTGCAACTGATCCAAGCCAAGATCGCCGGCATGGCGCTGAAAATCGACGCGGCGGCGCTTCTGGTCTATCGCGCCGCCTGGGCACGCGATTGCGGCGGTGGGACGCGCATCACCCGCGAAGCCGCCATGGCAAAGCTGTTCGCCACCGAAGCGGCGCAGGAGATCATCGACGATGCGGTGCAGATCTGGGGCGCCGCCGGCCTGGTTTCGGGCGCGGTGGCGGAGAACCTCTACCGGGAAATCCGCGCCATGCGGATCTATGAAGGCGCTTCGGATGTTCAGAAGATCGTGATCGCGCGATCCCTGCTGGCGCCAGGTTGATTAATACAAGCCTGATCAATCCGGAATGACGGCAGTGGCTTCGATCTCCACCAGCGCGTCCGGCTCGACCAGGCCCGCGACGGCCACCAGGGTCATGGCGGGATAATGGGGGCCCAGCACGTCGCGATAGACCCTGCCGATTTCCTTGAGGTTGCCCCTATAGGCGGCAAGGTCGGTGACAAACCAGTTGAGGCGCACCAGGCTTTCCGGCGTGGCCCCGGCGTCCGCCAGCAGGCGGGCGATGTTTTCCAGCGCCTGGCGGACCTGGCCGACAAAGCCGCTCGCGAAGACGCCCTTTTCGTTCCAGCCGATCTGGCCGCCCAAAAAAACCGTGGTGCCTTTGGCGGCAATGCCATTGGCATAGCCTTTCGGGCGCGGCCAGCCTTCCGGCAACAGGATGCGATGCGCCCTCATCGGCAGTTGTCCCGGTAGGCGATCAGCGCGTCCTTGAGATCCGGCGGAATGTTGATCGCGTTGTTGGTGTTCAAGGATGTCGTGACCATCACCAGGCGGCAGCGCATGATCTCTTCGAGTTCCCGCACGCAATGGATCACGAAGATGACCGAGGTGCGCCCGATATGCTCCATCACCACCGTGAAGTTGAGGCGGTCGCCCATGAAGGCGGGCTTGAAGAAATCGGTATCGACGCTTTTGTAACCCAGGCCCACCCGGTCCTTCTGGATCAGGGCGTGATAATCGATGCGCAGCCGGTCGATGAAGAAATCCTCGATCACGCCATTGGCCATGTCGATGTAACGGGGCGTATAGACGATGCCGGCCGGATCGCAATCGGAAAAGCGGACATTGCGCTTCGTGGTCCAGGCATCGTCCGGCAGATAGCGGGGATGCAGCGGCATGGGGCGTTCGCGCCCTTTGGGAAGCGGCGGCCGTTCCATAATCAGTTTCCCTGGAATTGGGGTTTTTCCCGCGCCGCGAAGGCGCGATAGGCGCGGGCAAAATCTTCGGTCGTCATGCAAAGGGCCTGTGCCACCGCTTCGGCGTCGATGGCCGCGTCCAGGCCCATCGCCCATTCCATCGCCAGCATCTTCTTGGTCATGCCATGGGCGAAGCCGGGACCCGCCGCGATCTCCTCGGCCAGGGCGGTCGCGGCCTGTATCAGGGCGTCGGCCGCGGCGAGGCGGTTGAAGAAGCCCCAGCCATAGCCTTCCTCGCCGCTCATGGAGCGGCCCAGGAACAGAAGCTCCGAGGCACGGCCCAGGCCGATCAGGCGCGGCAGCATCGCGCATGCTCCCATATCGCAGCCCGCAAGGCCGACGCGATTGAAAAGGAAAGCCACCTTGGCGCCTGGGGTTGCAACGCGAAGATCGGACGCCATCGCCAGGATAGCGCCCGCGCCGGCACAGACGCCGTCCACCGCGGCGATGATAGGCTGGGGGCAGGCGCGCATCGCCTTGACCAAATCGCCCGTCATCTGGGTGAAATTCAAAAGACCCTTGGTGTCCTTTTCCAGGAGCGGCCCGATGATCTCGAACACATCGCCGCCGGAACAGAAATTGCCGCCTTCGCCGCTGAGCAGGAAGGCCTTGACGGTATCGTCCCCCGTCGCGGCGCGAAACAGCTGCACCAGCTCGGCATAAGAGTCGAAGGTGAGGGGATTCTTCTTCTCCGGCCGCGCCAGAGTGACATGCGCCACCGCACCCGCAACGCGCAGCTTGAAATGCCGGGGCCGCCATTCGCGCAAGGCCGGGATCGTGGCGTTCACGGTTCCGGCGCTCCATTGATGGATTTGACCGAATCCTTGAGCTTGCCCAGCGACTGGATCAACCCGTCGATATCCTTGGGCGACAGCTGGGCGAAGAATTCGGCGATCCAGCCTTCATGCGCGCAGGCGATGCGGTTGAAGCTGGCCTGGCCTTTGGCGGTGAGCTTGACGATCTGCACCCGCCGGTCGTTGGGCAGGGAGAAGCGCTTGATATAGCCGGCCTGCACCAGGCGTTCCACCAGGCCGGTGACATTGCCATTGGTCACCATCATGCGCCGCGACAGGTCGCCCAAGGTCATGCCCTTGGGCGCGCGTTCCAGCTGCGCCAGGAGATCGAAGCGCGGCAGGGTGATGTCGAATTGCTCGGCCAGGCGCTTGCGGATGCTGGCCTCGACCAGATTCGTGCAGGTGAGAAGCCGCAGCCACAGGCGCAGCTCGTCCTTGTGCGCGTGTGGAGACTCGCTGACCTTGGTCTCGGAATCCAGGTGGGCAAGCTTCGAACTCATACTTCTCCCCCCGCTACCGTGACCGCGGAGCCGGTGATGGCTCCTGATTCACGCCGGGCGAGAAAGCATACCGCGTCCGCGACATCTTCGGGAGCGATCATGCGGCCCATGGGGTTGGTCCTGGTCAGTTCGGCGCGGGCCGCTTCCACCGTGCGGCCCGTTTTTGCCACGATGGTCTGGATGCTGGCCTCGGCCATGTCCGTGTCGGTGAAGCCGGGGCAAACCGCATTGACGGTGACGCCTGTGCTGGCAACTTCGATCGCCACGGCGCGGGTGAGGCCCAGAAGGCCGTGCTTGGCCGCAGCATAAGCGCTGGTATAGGGATAACCCTTGAGCGCCGCCGTGGATGCGATGTTGACGATCCGCCCGAACTTTCGCGCCACCATGCCCGGCAGCAAGGCCCGCATGGCGATCACCGGGCCCAGCAGATGGACATCCAGCATGCGCTGGAAATCGGCAGTGCCGGTTTTCAGGAATGGTGCGGAGAGGGCGGTTCCCGCATTGTTGACCAGAATGTCGATGGCTCCGGCGGCGGCGATTCCGGTCATCGCCTTTTCGAAGCTGTGGGCATCGGTCACATCGGCGACAATATAGTCGGCGGCGTCGCCGCGCGCGACCGCCGCCGTCAGCACCGTTTCGGTGCGCCCCAGGATCGTGACGCGCGCGCCCTTACGGGTCATGGCCGCGGCGATCGCGGCGCCGATGCCCCGTCCGCCGCCCGTCACCAGGGCATTGAGACCTTTAACGTCCGTCATCTGTCCCGCTTTGGCGATCCGGTCTAACCTTGACTCCGTCCCGGAGATATTTCAAGCTTAAAGTAACTTCCCGATTGCGATCTTCCGAAAAGATGGGAGAGGCTGTGGATCTGTTACGCACATGAAGATCTCCATTCTCGGCGGCGGCCCGGCCGGGCTTTACTTTGCCATCCTGATCAAGAAAGCCCACCCGGACTATGAGGTCGCGCTGTTCGAGCGCAATCGGCCCGACGATACGTTCGGCTTCGGCGTGGTCTTTTCCGATCAGACCTTGGATATCTTCCGGCGCTACGATCCGGTCAGTCACGCGGCGATCCTGGCGAATTTCGCCTATTGGGACGATATCGAGATCCATTTCAAGACTGAGACGGTCCGGGTGGGAGGCAACGGCTTTTGCGGCTGCTCGCGCCAGACCTTGCTCCGGCTGCTTCAGGAACGGGCCGGAGGACTGGGCGTCGCGCTTCATTTCGAACGGGAGATCGAAGACCTGGCGGCCTTCGCGGGCAGCGACCTGATCGTGGCCGCCGACGGCATCAACAGCCGGGTGCGGACCCAATATGCCGATCATTTCCAGCCGGCCACGGATTTGAGGCCCAACAAATTCGTCTGGCTGGGTTCGACCCGGCCCTTCGACGCCTTCACATTCTTCTTCCGCGAAACCGAACACGGCATCTTCATTGCCCATTGCTATCAATATGAAGAAGGCCATTCGACCTGGGTGATCGAGACCGATCCCAAGACCTGGGCGCGAGCCGGCCTGGACAAGATGGACGAAGCGCAGTCCGCCCGCTTTCTGGAAACTGTCTTCGTCAAGGAGTTGGACGGGCATGGCCTGATCACCAACCGCTCCCTGTGGCGCAATTTTCCCATGATCCGCAACGCGCGCTGGGTGAAGGACAATATCGTCCTTCTGGGCGACGCCAAGGCCACGGCGCATTTTTCCATCGGCGCCGGCACCAAGCTGGCCATGGAAGACGCCATCGCGCTGTTCGAAGCGTTCAAAGCCCATGGCGCGGATGTAAAGGCCGCGCTCTCCGGCTTCGAACGGGACCGGCGCGAGGATGTCGAAAAGACCCAGCACGCCGCCAATGTCTCGCTGGTCTGGTTCGAGCATCTGGCCCGCTTCTGGAATTACGATCCCATCAAATTCGCTTTCGGCCTGATGACGCGGTCCAAATCCATCACCTATGACAATCTGGCGATGCGGGCGCCCCAGTTCGTGCGCGCGGTGACGGAGAATTTCGCGCGCGAGCAGCAAGCGGCGGGTCTTTCCATTCGCGGTCTTGACGTGCCGCCCATGTTCCAGCCTTTCCGGCTCCGGGACATGGAGCTGGACAACCGCGTGGTGTTGTCGCCCATGTGCATGTATTCGGCCGACGAAGGGATGCCGGACGATTGGCATCTTGTGCATCTGGGCGCGCGGGCCCTGGGGGGCGCGGGCCTGATCTTCACCGAAATGACCAATGTTTCGTCTGAGGCGCGGATCACCCATGGCTGCGCCGGGCTCTATACCGACGAACAGGAAGCGGCCTGGAAACGGGTGGTGGAATTCGTGCACGGCCATAGCCGGGCAAAGATCTGCATGCAGCTGGGTCATGCCGGGCGCAAGGGCGCGACCAAGCTGATCTGGGAGGGTATGGATGAGCCGCTGGAGGACGGTGGCTGGCCGCTGATCGCCGCCTCCGCGGTGCCCTATTACCCGCATAGCCAAATCCCGCGTGCAATGACGCGCGCCGACATGGACCAGGTGAAGGATGACTTTGTCCGTGCCGCCCGCCGTGCTGAGCGGACCGGGTTCGATATGCTGGAACTGCATTGCGGCCATGGCTATCTGCTCGCCTCCTTCATTTCGCCGTTGACCAATCTTCGCACCGACGAATATGGCGGCAGCCTGGAGAACAGGCTTCGCTATCCGCTGGAAGTGTTCGCCGCCTTGCGCGACGCCTGGCCTATCGGCAAGCCGATCTCGGTGCGCATCTCCGCCACCGATTGGAAGGAAGGCGGGCTGACGGGCGAGGAATCCGTCGAAGTGGCGCGGCTATTTTCCCGGGCAGGGTGTGACCTGATTGACGTGTCCACCGGCCAGACCGTGCATGATGCCGAGCCCGTGTTTGGCCGCATGTTCCAGACACCGTTCTCCGACAAGATCCGCAATGAAGCCGGCATTGCCACTATGGCGGTGGGCGCGATCACGTCTGCCGATCAGATCAACACCATCCTGGCGGCGGGCCGCGCCGATCTGGTGGCGATCGGGCGGGGACATCTGGTCGATCCGTCGCTGACCTTGCGCGCCGCGGCCTGGTACGGGATCGACATGTCCGTGGCGCCCCAATATGCGCTGGGTTATCGCGCCCAGCTCTCGCTCGCCCGCCGCGAACGCCAGGAGCTGGCGGATCTGCGCCAGCGCGCGCGCCCCCTGGGCGGTCAGTTGGCGGATAAATAGAGCGGGCTTATTTCGGGCGAAGGGCGCTGCGCAGCAATTTGCCCGTCATGGTCTTGGGCAAGGCGTCGCGGAATTCGACGGCGCGGGGATATTTGTAAGGCGCCAGGGTCTGCTTGACATGATCCTGAAGCGCCTTGGCGAGATCGGGCCCCGGCACGGCGCCTTGCTTCGGCACCACCACGGCCTTGACGATCTGCCCCCGTTCGGGATCCGGCCAGCCGATCACGGCGCATTCCTCGACATCGGGATGCAGCAGCAAGGCTGCTTCCACTTCCGGCCCGGCGATATTGTAACCGCCGGAGACGATCATGTCGTCTGCGCGGGCCACGAACCAGTAATAACCGTCGGCATCGCGGCGATAGACATCGCCGGTCATGTTCCAGCCGCCGATCACGTAATCCCGCTGGCGCGGATCGCTGAGATAACGGCATCCGGTGGGCCCGCGGACGCCCAGCCGCCCGGTGCCCGCGCCTTCCACGGCGCGCAAATTCTGGTCGAACAGCTGCGCGGTATAGCCCGGCACCGGCCTGCCGGTGGCACCGGGACGTATCTCATCGCCGGCCGCGGAGATGAAAATATGGATCATTTCGGTGCCGCCGATCCCATCGGTCAGCCGGATGCCGGTGGCCGCATGCCAGCTGTCGGAAATGGTCTTGGATAAGACCTCGCCCGCGGAGACGCAGACTTTCATGCTGGAAAGATCGAATTCGCTTTTCCAGGCCGTGATCGCCCGATAGGCGGTCGGCGACGTAAACACATGGGTGGCGCGATGCCCCTCGATCGCTTCGGCCAGGGCGGTGGGCGTGCCGCTTTTCGGCAGCGCGATGGCGGCGCGGAAATAGAGGGGAAACACCAGAAGGCCGCCCAGCCCGAAGGTGAAGGCGATGGAAGGGGTTCCGGTGAAGATCGCATCCGGGCTTGCCAGCACCATATGCCGGGCAAAAGTTTCGCACATCGCCAGCACGTCGCGGTGAAAATGCATGGTCGCCTTGGGCTGACCCGTGGTGCCGGACGTGAAGGCGATCAGGCAGACATCGTCCTGGCTGGTGGGAACGGCCGCGAAGCGGTCCGGCTTTCCCGCCATCGCGCGTTCCAGCTCGCTGGCACTGCCGCCATAAGAAACAATGCGGCGAAGAGGCGTGATATCCAGGAGCGCTTCAAGATCGGCGGTGAGATCGGCCGAGCAGACCGCAAGAGCGATTTGCGCCTTCTCCACGATCGGCTGCAATTCGCGGGCGCGCAGCATCGGCATGGTCGAGACGGCGATGGCCCCCACTTTCATAACCGCCAGCCAGAGGGCGAACATGATGGGGGAATTGGCGCCGCGCAGCAGAATGCGATTGCCCGGCACCACGCCCAGATCCTCGGTCAGGACATGACAGAGGCGATCGGTTTGAGCGGCCAGTTCGGCGTAGCTCCAGACCGTATCGCCTTGGAGGATTGCGGGTTTTTGGGAGGCCTGGCCGTCCAGAGCCTGGTCCAGCAGCCAGGCGCCGCAATTAAAGGGATCGGGGATGCGCAGCTGCGGCAGGGAAAATTCGAAAACCGGCCATTGATCCTCTGGCGGCAGGTTTTCCCGGGCGAAGGTATCGCGGTGCTGGGACGGACGCAGGGCCATGCGGAAGAGCTTTATGCTTAAAATAACTTCCGTCAAGATCGGTCCGGCGCGGCGGGGTGGCAATCCGATTCATGCCGCCCCGCGCCGGCCCTATAAATCGGTCGCACAAATAGCTACGATCCCGCAGGCAAATTTCTGGGCAATGGGGTCATCGGGAAATTGTAGGTCACAACCGCGTGTCCGTTTGGCGGGTGGATCGTGATGGGTCACGGCCATTGAGTGCAGATCTGCAGGCCAAGAGCGCCCTGTGGAATTCACACAAAGACGGAAGACACAAATGGACATCGGACTTTTCCAATGGATCGGCGCAATGCTGGCCGGCGCGTTTCTGCTTTTTCTGATCATCAAGATCGTGAATTACCGCTCGGTCGTTCCCACCAATTCCGTTCACATCGTGCAGTCGTCGAGCAGGCGCACTTCTTATGGCGGCGGGCCGGCCAACCATAACACATATTATGCCTGGCCGTCCTGGCTGCCGGTGATCGGCGTCAGGATCACGGTGCTGCCGGTGAATGTTTTCACGCTCAACCTGAACAATTACGCGGCCTACGACAATGACCGCGTGCCGTTCGAACTGGATCTGGCGGCATTCTTCCGCATCTCCGACTCGAACATGGCGGCGGAACGCGTGAGCAATTTCAGCGAGCTTCAGGGCCAGTTGGATGTGATCGTCAAGGGCGCGGCGCGCAAAATCCTCGCCAATTCGCCGATCGACGAAATTCTCGGCAACCGGTCAATCTTCGGCGACAAGTTCACCGAAGAGGTGACAGGTCAACTGACCGAATGGGGCGTCGCGCCGGTCAAGAATATCGAGTTGATGGATATCCGGGATGCCGAGGATTCCAAAGTCATCGCCAACATCATGGCCAAGAAGAAATCCCTGATTGAAAGCCAGAGCCGTATTGAAGTGGCGGTGAATCTGCAAAAAGCGCAGGAAGCGGAAATCGAGGCCAATAAGGTGGTCGGCATTCGCCAGCAGGAAGCGGACGAAGCGGTCGGGATCCGCAAGGCCCAGAAGGACCAGCAGATCGGGATCAACAACCAGAAGGCGGAGCAGGCCATCAAGGACGAGGAAGCAAAGACCGCCGAAAAGCAGGTCGCCGTCCAGACCGTGATGGAAGTCGGCAAGGCCAATATCGCCAAGAATGTCCAGACGGTCGCCGCCGAACAGAGCCGCGACGTGGCCAAGATCACGGCGGACGGCACCAAGGCCCGCACCGTGACCGAGGCGGAAGGCGCCTTGGAAGCCAGGAAGTTAAATGCCCAGGGCATCGAGGCCGAAGGTGCTGCGCAAGGCGCGGCCGAGACGGCAAAGCTGATGGCGCCCGTGACCACGCAGATTGCGCTGGCGGACAAGATCGCGTCGTCCGAAGGGTATCAGAACTATCTGGTGCGCGTGCGCGAGATCGAGGCCGGCCAGGCCGTCGGTGTCGAACAGGCCAAGGCGCTGGAGCGGGCCGACATCAAGGTCATCGCCAATGCCGGCACGCCGTCGGGCGGCATCGATTCGGTCCGCGAATTGTTCAGCGCCAAAGGCGGCACGCAATTGGGCGCCATGCTGGAGGCGATCCGGAACACGGATGCCGGCAAGAAGATTCTGGACGGGCTGAACGGCGGGAAGCCCGGCTGACGGGGCTTGCCTCCGGGATCAGAGCGCTTTCGCGTCCGAGGCGACCATCCTGTCCATGTGGCGCGAAAGCTTGTCCAGAAGCGCATCCAAAGATTTCTGCTCGCTCTGGCTGAGTACGGACAGAAATTGCCGCTCCAGGCTGAGGGCCAACGGCACTACCTCATTGTAGATCGCCTGGCCCTTGGCCGAGAGCGACAGATGGGCGATGCGCCCGTCATTGGCATGGGCTGTACGGGTGAGACGCCTGGCTCCCAAAAGCGATTGCACGGCGCGGCTCACTTGCACCTTGTCCATGGCGGTACGCTGGGCGACCTCCCGTGCCGACAGGCCAGGCGCCTGGCCCAACACCGCGATCACCCGCCACTCCGGTACCGACAGATCGAAGCGTTCGGCGTAATGACGCGCGATGGCGCCGGAAACCCGGTTGGTCAGGACCGAAAGGCGGTAAGGCACGAAACCGTCCAGGTCGAGATGCGTCTTACTCGGCATCGGGCTGATTCTCCGGGCGGGCAGCCACAAAAGCGGGCAGGCGATAGGCTGCTTCCTCTATTCTGAGCAGCGTGGGGTAGGGGGAAAGATCCAGCTGGACGCGGCGCGCATTGGTCATCTGCGGCACCAGACAGATATCCGCGAAACTGGGCGCATCGCCATGACAGAATGTTCCGGTGGCGGGGTCGTCGCGCAGCAGAGTCTCCAGGGCCCCGAAACCCAACGTTATCCAATGTTGCTGCCAGCCAATGCGGACCTGATCGTCCGCACCGAGACCGGATTTGAGATATTGCAAGACGCGAAGATTGTTGAGCGGGTGAATATCGCAGGCAATCGAAAGCGCGATCTGGCGTACCCTGGCCCGCGCACTTGCTTCGCGCGGCAGAAGGGGCGGTTCTGGCATCTGTTCTTCCAGATATTCCAGGATCGCCAGCGACTGGCTGATGATCTGGCCTTGATGGAGCAGGCTGGGCACCAATCCAAGCGGGTTGATCTTTCTGTAGTCGCCTCCGTGCTGGGCACCGCCATCCTTCAAGAGATGGACAAAACGCATTTCGGCTTTGAGGCCCTTGAGACCCAGCGCGATGCGCACGCGGAACGCGGCCGACGAGCGGAAATAACTGTAAAGCGCGAGGTCAAATGCGGCGGACATGCTGGTCGATCGCGCCAAAGATGCTGTGTCCGTTTGCGTCTTTCATCTCGATCCGCACCCGGTCGCCGAATTTCAGGAACGGCGTCGATGCTACACCATTTTCGATCTGCTCCAGCATCCGCCGCTCGGCGATGCAGGCGGACCCGGCGGTGCGGTCGCGGTTCGATACCGTTCCAGATCCGACGATAGTGCCCGCGGCCATGGCCCGCGTTTTGGCGACATGGGCGATCAATTGGGGAAAATTGAACACCATGTCGGTGCCGGCATCGGGGGCGCCAAAGGCTTCGCCATTGACCGCGACTTCCAGCGGCCGGTGCAGGCGCCCGTCCCGCCAGTCCTGACCCAGCTCATCCAGCGTCACCGCCACCGGCGAAAAAGCACTGGCGGGTTTGGACTGGAAAAAGCCGAAGCCTTTGGCCAGTTCCGCCGGAATCAGGTTCCGCAGGCTGACATCATTCACCAGCATCGCCAGGCGGATGTGCCGCCCGGCCTCTTCCGCGGTGCAGCCATAGGGGACATCGTCCGTAACCACCGCCACTTCACCTTCCATGTCGATGCCCCAGGCTTCGTCGGCGGCGAGAATGGGATCGGTGGGGCCGATGAAACTGTCCGATCCGCCTTGATACATCAATGGATCGGTCCAGAAGCTTTGCGGCATCTCCGCGCCGCGGGCCCGGCGCACCAGCTCCACATGGGTGACATAGGCCGAACCGTCCGCCCATTGATAGGCGCGGGGCAGGGGGCTGGTACAGTCGCGGGGATCGAACGCGAAGCTGCTTTTCACTTCGCCGGCATTGAGCGCCTGATACCGCGCCGCCAGGGGCGGTGCCGTCTGCTCCCAATCATCCATCACCGCCTGCAGGGTTGGGGCTATGTCCGGGACAAGCATCGCCCGCGTCAGATCGCGCGATACCACGGCCAGCCTTCCGTCCCGGCCACCTTTCAGGGAAGCCAGCTTCATTTCGATTTCCAGCTGTCGGCGTAAGCGGGATCTTCCTGGGCCCGCGCCGGAGCTTCCATGTCCAAGGCGTCGCGCGTATCCACCATTACCGCCACTTCGTCGGTCATGGTTCTGGCCGCCTTGGCGCCTGTCGCGAAAGCTTTGGGATGGGGGCCATGGGTGAAGCCGCTGGGATGGAAGGTCACCATGCCGGGCCGGATATTGTCACGGCTGAAGAAATCTCCCGCGTGATAGAAGATCACTTCGTCGAAATCGTCGTTGGAATGAAAGAAGGGCACTTTTAACGCCCCCGGATCGCTTTCGATCGGGCGCGGCACGAAGGTGCAGACCACAAAGCGGTCGGCCACGAAAGTGGCGTGCACGCTGGGCGGCAGGTGATAGCGATGGCTCATCACCGGGCGGATGTCGCGCCAATTGAGCTTGACCGGCGCCAGATTGCCTTTCCAGCCCACCGCATCCAGGGGGTTGAAGGGGTAGGTGATAACGGAAAACTGATCGCGCCGCTTGACCCGGACCGACCATTCCCCGCTGTGTTGGCCCGCGAATTTTTCGTCCAGTGCCGGCGTTTCCAGCGCAGCAGGATCGAATTGCGCGTGGGGGCCCAGCAGGCCCCGGTCGGGCAGCTTGAAGCCGCCATTGCGCGCTTCGATCTGCAATGCCGTGGTCGGCACGGATGGCTCCAGCCGCCACATGGTGCCGCGCGGCAGCAGAATGTAATCGCCGTCGCGATACGGCATATGTCCGAAATCGCAGAACAGATCGCCCGCGCCCTGATGCACGAACAGCAACAAGTCGCCATCGGCATCGCGCACCAGATGCGGCATGGCCGCATTGCAAGACCAGATCGCGATGGCGCAATGCGCATTGGTCAGGAGCGCCGCGCCATCCAGCGGCGTACCGGACCCCGCGGCCGCCTTTGCATCGAAGGCACGCGGCTTGAGCGGCCCTTCGAAAGAGGTCCAGCCGGTGGGCGGGTGGCGGTGATAGATGTGCGCGGCGGGTCCGAAAAACCCGTCGCGGCCGATTTCGCGCTCATAAGTGCCCTGGGGCAAATCGGCATGGGCCTGGCGCGATGTCTGGCCTTCGACCTTGGGAAATTCGATCCAGTTGCGGGTCATGGTTTCAGATCCTGCAGCACGCCTCTGCGGATCTGGTCGGCCTCGATGCTTTCGAACAGGGCCCGGAAATTGCCTTCGCCGAACCCTTCATTGCCCTTGCGCTGGATGATCTCGAAGAAGATGGGGCCGATGGCATTCTGGGTGAAAATCTGCAGCAGAAGGCCGGTTTCCTCGTCCCGCGCGCCGTCCATCAGGATGCGGTCGCGCTTGAGGCGCGGCACATCCTCGCCATGGCCCTGGATGCGATTGTCCAGCCGCTCGTAATAGGTATCCGGCGTGTCCTGGAAGGAAACGCCATTGCTCCGCAATGTCTCGACCGAAGTGTAGATGTCGGCTGTGCTGAGCGCGATATGCTGGATGCCTTCGCCATGATAGGCGTGAAGATATTCCTCGATCTGGGATTTGTCGTCCGAGGATTCGTTGATCGGGATGCGGATATTGCCGTCCGGGCTGGTCATGGCCCGGGATTTGAGGCCCGTCAGCTTGCCCTCGATGTCGAAATATCGAATCTCCCGGAAATTGAAGAGCTTCTCATAGAAGCCCGCCCACAGATCCATATTGCCGCGAAACACATTGTGAGTGACGTGATCGATGTTGCGCAGGCCGGCGCCGTCATGGGTGAAGCCGCGTGCGGGGTCCGTGGGCACGAAATCCACGTCATAGATGGAGTGGCTGCCATAACGGTCCACCAGATAGATCACGCTGCCGCCGATGCCTTGGATGGCGGGAATGTTCAATTCCATCGGCCCCACGGCATTGGCGAAAGGCGTGGCGCCGCGCGCCAGAAGCTCGCGATAGGCCGCCGCCGCGTCCTTGACGCGGAAGGCCATGGCGCAGGCGCTGGGTCCGTGCTTCTCGGCAAAGCGCACGCCGTGGCTGCCCGGTTCGGCATTGACGATAAAATTGGTGTCACCTTGCCGGTACAAGGTCACCGCTTTCGAGCGATGCTTGCCCACGGCGCGAAAGCCCATGCTTTCGAACAGCCGATGCAAAGCGGCAGGGTCGGGGCCGGTATATTCGACGAATTCGAAACCGTCCGTGCCGATCGGATTGTCCCAGAGTTCCATGAGCCTGCTCTCCTGCGATCGCGTAGTAGTTTCATCTGAAACTATCTGGAGTCAAGCGCGGAAGCCCGCTTTCTTGCATAAGCAAAGGCCCCTCGCATAGGATCGTGGAACAAGGGCTTGAATCGGTTGGGGGATGGTCATGCCGCGCGGAACGCTGCCGAGCCGCCGCTATTTTTTGGCCTCGGTTTCCGCGCTTCCCATCCTGGCCTTTGCCGGCGCCGCGGCGGCACGCTCCTTGTCGGGAGCTTTGCCCTGGAGGGCGTTCGCGGGCGATCCACCCCAGCCGGTCAACCCGCTGGGCTGGCATTTCTTTACCCCCGATGAAGTCGCAACGGTCGAGGCCATCGTCGACCGGCTGATTCCGGCCAACTCGCTTTCGGTCGGTGGCAAGGATGCGGGCTGCGCCGTCTTCATCGACCGGCAATTGGCGGGCGCTTTCGGCAAATCCAGCCGGCTCTATATGAAAGGGCCTTTCGCCGCGGGCCGTCCCACCCAGGGCTATCAGGGAGAGTTGACGCCGGAAGCCCGCTATCGCGAAGGGCTGAAAGCCATCAACGATTACTGCCGGGGCGCGCATCGGAAGAATTTCGCTGAGCTGGCGCCGGCGGATCAGGACGCCATCCTCACCGGCCTGGAAGACGGCAAGATCGATCTGAAGCTCTCACATGGCCTCAGCAGCCGTGCTTTTTTTGAACTCATCTTGCAGAACACGATGGAAGGCTTCTTCGCCGACCCGCTCTATGGCGGCAACAAGGGCATGGCGGGATGGAAGCTGATCGGGTTTCCCGGCGCCCGCTACGACTATCGCGACCATATCGGCAAGCCCAATGTGCCGTATCCGCGCGGCCCCATCTCGATCTATGGCGAGGCCTGACGCGATGGCAAAGCTTCTGCCGCACAAGGACGTGGTCATCATGGGACTGGGCTGGACCGGCGCGGTCCTGGCGCAGGAGCTGACCGACGCCGGATTGAATGTGGTGGCGATCGAGCGGGGACCCTGGCGCGACACCGCCACCGATTTCAACATCGGCTACATGCCCGACGAATTGCGTTATGCCATCCGGCGGGAACTGTTTCTGGCGCCCGCCCAGGAAGCCATGACCATGCGCAACAGTCTCGCGCAGACGGCGCTGCCGATGCGCGACTATGGTTCTTTCCTGCCCGGCCATGGCGTGGGCGGCGCGGGCGTGCATTGGAACGGCTTCAACTGGCGCTTCTTTCCCAGCGATTTTCAGCTCAAGACCCATCTGAGCAAACGCTATGGCGCGGGGCGTATCAAGGAATTGCAGTTGGAGGATTGGGGCGTCACTTATGACGAGATCGAGCATTGCTTCGACAAGTTTGAATATCTTTGCGGCACGTCGGGTCAGGCGGGCAATCTGAAAGGCAAGATCGTCGAAGGGGGCAATCCTTTCGAAGGGCCGCGCGCCCGCGACTATCCCAATCCGCCGCTGAAAATGCCGTACAGTGCCATGCTGTTTTCCGAAGCGGCAAAGGGCCTGGGCCTGCATCCTTTTCCATCGCCCGCCGCCAACCTGTCCCGGCCCTATGTCAATCCCTTGGGCGTGGCGATGGGCGAATGCACCTATTGCGGCTTCTGCGAGCGGTTCGGCTGCGCCAATTATTCCAAGGCGATGCCGCAGACCACCATCCTGCCCGTCTTGATGCGCAAGCCCAATTTCGAGGCGCGCACGGAATGCGAAGTGCTGAAGATCAATCTGCGCCCCGATGGCAAGACCGCCAAAAGCGTCGCCTATGTGGATGCGGCGGGCCGCGAATTCGAGCAGCCGGGCGATATCATCCTGCTCTGCGGCTATGGCATGATGAATGTGCGCATGATGCTCTTGTCGGGCATCGGCAAGCCTTACGATCCGGTTCGGGGCACCGGCACGGTGGGGCGCAATTATTGCTACCAGACACAAGGCACCGGGGCGCGGCTGTTCTTTGAGAACAAGCATTTCAATCCCTTCATCGGCGCCGGCGCGCTGGGCGCCACCATCGACGATTTCAACGGCGACGCCTTCGATCACTCCAAGCTGGACTTCGTGGGCGGGGCGGGGATCAGCTGCGGCAGCAGCAACGGCCGGCCCATCGGCAACCGGCCCACGCCGCCGGGCACGCCGCGTTGGGGCGCCGCCTGGAAGAAGGCGACCGCCGAAACCTATCAGAACGCAATAGGCGTGGGGGCGCAGGGCACCTCCTATCCGGTGCGGGGCAATTACCTGGACCTCGATCCCACCTACAAGGATCGCTTCGGCCGCCCGCTGCTGCGCGTGACGTTCGACTTCCCGGACAATGACCTGCGCATGTCGCATTATCTGGGGGAACAGATCGCCAAGATCGGCAAGGCGATGAATCCCAAACAGATGGCGATGAACCAATCCGCCAAAGGCTGGAATTCGGTTCCCTATCAAACCACACACAATACCGGCGGCGCCTGCATGGGAGCCAATCCCAAAACCAGCGCGGTCAACCGCTACCTGCAAAGCTGGGATGTCTCCAACCTCTTCGTGATCGGGGCTTCGGCCTTCCAGCAGAATGCAGGCAAGAATCCCACCGGCACGGTCGGGGCGCTGGCCTATTGGGCGGCCGAAGCGATCCGCGACCGGTATCTGAAGACACCGGGCGCGCTGGTGCCGGCATGAAGATATTCGCTTTGACTCTCCTGGCTTCGATCGCGGTGACGCCGGCCCTGGCGCAGGACCTCGTCGCGAATGGCCGGTATCAAGCAGTGCTGGGCGATTGCGCCGGCTGTCATACCGCGCCGGGTGGAAAGCCATTGGCGGGTGGAACGATCCTGGAAACGCCATTCGGCAAGATCGCCGTGCCCAACATCACTCCGGATCGCGAAACGGGTCTGGGGAATTGGACCGAAGCCGATTTCCGCCGCGCGATGCGCGAAGGCGTGAGCCCCGGCGGCAAGCGGCTTTATCCGGCCATGCCGTATCCTGCTTATGCGCGGATGCCCGATGCCGACATTTCGGCACTATGGGCTTATCTCAAAACGGTTCAGCCGGTGCGCCAGGCGGTGGAGCCCAATCTCTTGCCGTTCCCCTACAATATCCGCGCCTTGATGGTGGGGTGGAACTGGCTCCATCCCAGCCTCGCGGGATTTGCGGCAGTGCCGGGAAAATCCGCCGAATGGAATCGCGGCGCCTATCTGGTCACGGGGCCTGGGCATTGCGACGCGTGTCACACCGCGAAAACCTTCCTCGGCGCGGACCGCGCCACGGCGCTCACGGGAGCGTCATTGCAAGGCTGGTTCGCGCCGGAAATCACGGATGCAAAGCCGCACGGGATCGGCAGTTGGAGTATCGATGACATTGTCGCCTATCTGAAAAGCGGCTGGAACCGCCATGCCGCCGCCACCGGCCCGATGGTGGAAGTGGTGGAAAATTCCACATCACAGATGACCGACACGGACCTTAAGGCCATTGCGGTCTATCTGAAGGATCAGCCGGCGGGTGCCGTCACGCGGACGGCGAACGCGTTGCCCGCCAGCGATCCGGCCATGCGGGCGGGCGCCAAGCTCTATCGGGACAATTGCGTCGGCTGTCACGGCTGGGATGGCAAGGGTGAAAGACTGATCTTCCCGCCCCTGGCCGGAAATGCCATCCTGCTCCAGCCCAGCGCCGAAAGCCTGATGCGGGTTGTGCTGGAAGGCGCGCAGGCCGCGGGAACAAAGTCCGCTCCCACGGCCCCCGCCATGCCGTCTTTCGCCTGGAAACTGGACGATGGCGAAGTGGCGGCGCTTCTCACCCATATCCGCAACAGCTGGGGCAACGAAGCCGCGCCGGTATCGGCGGCATCCGTTGCGAAGATCCGGGCCAATCTGCGCGGACGTTAACTTGCGATCACCGTGGCTAGGGTCTTAGAAACGGGCATGTCCGGCAAAGCCGACGCAGCCATCGCTGACTTCATGACGCGGGAAAAGCTCGGTCCCGGCTTCGCCGAAACCGTGACGCGGGTTTATCGGCCACTGGCGGTCCGGATCGAAAGTTTGGCGCGGACCCATCCCGGATTGATCGTGGGATTTTGCGGCTCCCAGGGCAGCGGCAAGTCCACCGGCGTCGCCCTGCTGAAAATTCTGCTGGAGGCGGAAGGCCTGCGGACCGCAACGCTCTCCATCGACGACCTCTATCTTTCCAAAGAGGCCCGGCAGAAGCTGGCGGAAAAGGTGCACCCACTTCTGGCGACGCGCGGGCCGCCCGGCACGCATGACGTGGCGCTGGGGGAGGCGGTGCTGAACGCCCTTGCCAAGCCACAGGCGGTGTCCATTCCCCGCTTCGACAAAGCGCGTGACACACGGATGGACCCTTCGCGCTGGGATCAGTTCCAAGGGCCCGCCGATGTCATCTTGTTTGAAGGCTGGTGCGTGGGCGCGCGGCCGCAGCCGCCGGAAGCATTGGCGGAGCCGGTCAATGAACTAGAACGCAATTCTGATCCGGATGGCCGGTGGCGCGCTTATGTCAATGACGCGCTGGCCGGGCCTTATCAGCACCTGTTTGGCCGCATCGGATTTCTGGTGTTTCTTGCGGCGCCATCTTTTGAAGTGGTGGCGGGCTGGCGCAAGGAGCAGGAAGCCAAGCTCAGGGCGCGCACGGATGGGCCGTCTCACGTCATGAGCGACGCTGAGATCGATCGCTTTGTCCAATTCTATGAGCGGTTGACCCGTTTCATGCTGACCGAAATGCAATCACGCGCGGACGCGGTGATACATCTCGGCGCAAACCGCGAGCCGCTGGAGCTGGACATTCATATCCGCTGAAGGCGCTTCACGCCTTGGCGGCCAGACGCCCGATCAGAAGATTGAAGAAACGGGCGGACTCCACATCGATGGCGACATTGGCGTTGGGCGTGAACTTGTCCCTGAGCATGGTGGAGGTCTTGGTGCCGGCCAAGGTCGGCGCCGAGCCGCGCAGACCCGCTTCATTGGGGCGATAGCCCAAGGTTTCGCCCGCGGTCAGTTCGCCCATGGTCTCGACATCGACGTAATAGGGCTTCCATTTCAGCAGCGACGGATCCAGGAACGACGCCAGGGCCAGGGAATCGTGCATGTTGGGGCCCGACGCATTGCCGGCCTTGCGGTTGAGGTCGATATCGTTGCGGGCGATCTTGGCCGCCGCCATGCTCACCGGCGTATTGGCCGCTTCCAGCACCTTGACATGGGCGTCCGTCAGCGCGGTCTTGCGGGTGACATCCAGCCCCACCATGGTGATGGGAATGCCCGACTGGAACACCATGCGGGCGGCTTCGGGGTCGACATAGATATTGAACTCTGCCGCGGGCGTGACATTGCCGCCCGAAAGCGAACCGCCCATCATCACCACGCTTTTGATCATGCGGGCCAGGTCCGGATCGGAGGCCAGCGCCGTCGCCAGGTTGGTTTGCGGCCCCAGCATGATCAAGCTCACCTGTCCGGGATATTTGCGCACCGTTTCCCGGATGAAGACCGAAGCCGGATCGGCGATGGGTTTGATCTTCGGCGGCGGAAACACCGCGCCGCCCAAACCATTCTCGCCATGCGCATAAGTGGCCGTGATCAGGCGCCGCTGCAGCGGGGCCTTGGCGCCCGCCGCCACTGGAATGTCGGTGCGGCCCGCGATCTCGACCATGCGCAAGGCGTTGGGAAGAGACAGTTCCAGGGGCACGTTGCCTGCCACGGGCGTGATGCCTTCGATCTTGAGTTCCGGCGATCGCATCGCCAGCAGAAGGGCAAAGGCGTCGTCCACGCCCGGATCGGTGTCGATGATCACCCGGCGCTGCGCGGCACCTTGGGCGAAGGCTCCACCGGAAAGGGCGAGGCCCGTCAACCCGGCGGCAGACGACAGGATGGTCCGTCTGGTGATTCTCTTCGCGCCCATGAATCTCTCCCCCGTGATCGCTTTGCCGAACCATAGCGCCAGTCCGTGTCACATCAAATTCGCCTCCCATCTCTCGCACTTGCGTAAGGGAATGTGCCTGTTGAAGGGACAAATGAGTTGTGAGAGCCTGTCATCAAACGGGAAAAGGTGGGGGCCTCATGTTTCAACCGGACGGTTATGCGGTCGCGCTCGCCATGATGGTGACGACCATGATCTGCTGGGGATCATGGGCCAACATGATGAAGTTGACGCCAGGCTGGCCTTTCCCGCTTTTCTATTGGGATTATGTATTGGGCGTTCTTTTGGTCAGCCTGCTCTTGGGCCTGAGCATGGGATCCACCGGCGGTCCGGCCGCGATGATGACAAATCTCGGCGGCGCCGGCGCGGTCAGCATTCTCTATGCCCTGGCGGGCGGCGCCGTGTTCAATGTCGCCAATCTGCTTCTGGTGGCGGCGATCTCCATCGCCGGTTTGGCGGTGGCGTTTCCAGTGGGCATCGGCTTGGCGCTGGTGGTGGGTGTGTTGCTCAACTATGCCATCGCGCCCGCGGGCAATCCGCTGCTGTTGTTCGGCGGTGTGGCGTTGGTATTGGTCGCCATCCTGGTCGATGCCTTGGCCTATAGCCGGCGCGGCAGCGACGGCAGCACAAATGTGGCGCGGGGGCTCAAGATCGCCATTGCCTGCGGTTTTCTGATGGGGATTTTCTATCCCCTGGTCACCAAATCTTCGGAAGGGCCGACGGGACTGGGCCCTTACTCCGTATCGTTTGTGTTTTCCGTGGGCGTGCTTCTGTCCGCTTTGGTGTTCAACACCTATTTGATGAAGAAGCCTATCACCGCCGACCCGCCTTGCGACTTCGGAGGTTATTTCGCCGCCTCGCCCCGCACTCATCTGGTGGGTGTGATTGGCGGCGCGATCTGGGGCGTGGGCATGACCTTTTCGTTGGTGGCGGCGACCACCCATTTTGTCGGCCCGGCGGTGTCCTATGCCATCGGCCAGGGTGCGACCATGGTGTCCGCGGCCTGGGGCGTTTTCGTCTGGCGTGAGTTCGCGGGCGCTCCCGTCTCGGCGCGCAAACTTCTGTTTCCCATGTTCGTCCTGTTCCTGATTGGATTGGGCATGGTTGCGGTGGCGCCGCTTTACGCATGAGCACAGCCGATATTCTTGTGGTCGGCAGCGCCAATATGGACCTGGTGGCGTTTGCGGATCGCTTGCCGGCCCCCGGTGAAACTTTGCTGGGCGGAGCCTTTCAGAGCTTTGCCGGCGGCAAGGGCGGCAACCAGGCGGTGGCGGCGGCGCGGGCAGGCGGCAAGGTGGCGTTCCTGGGGCGCATCGGCAACGATCTGTTCGGCGCGCGCCTGCGGGCGGGGCTTGAAGAGGACGGCGTCGATACGCGGCTGCTGGGAACGGTGGATGGCGCGTCCGGTGTCGCGATCATCATGAGCGGCGGCGGCAACAATATGATCGTGGTGGCGCCAGGCGCCAATGACGCGGTGACCGCGGATACCATCGATAAAAGCGCGTTCACGGGAATTCGCTTTGTCCTGGCGCAGCTGGAGACGCCGCTGGATGGGGTGATTGCGGCGGCGCGGCTGGCGCGGGCGCAAGGCGCGACGTTCATCCTGGATCCTGCGCCGGCGCGTGCCTTGCCGAGTGAATTGCTGTCCCTCGTGGATTGGCTGACGCCCAATGAAAGCGAAGCTTGCGGATTGCTGGGATTGAAAAACCTGGGCGATCCCGTGGCGATGGCGCGTCTGCTCAAGGCGTTGGGCCCGCGCGGTGTGGTGCTGAAGTTGGGCGGCCAGGGCGTGGTGGTGCTGGGCGAGGACGATGTTCCCCTGATGATTCCGGCGCGCAAGGTTGTGGTCGCCGACACCACTGCGGCGGGCGATGCCTTCAATGGCGCTTTCGCGGTCGGCCTGTCGGAAGGCAAGACGGCGCAAGACGCGGCGCGGTTCGCGGTCACTGCCGCAGGTATTTCCGTAACGCGCCAGGGGGCGCAGCCCGCAATGGCCAGGCGTGCGGAAATCGACGCCGTAATGGCGCTCGGCTGAAATTCGCCGGAGGAGTGCGATGAAACGGGTGACGCGTGTGGGACTGTTTGCCGCCGCCGTGACGCTGACGGCGCTGCCGGCACGGGCGCAGGATTCCAATTACCGGCCCCAAGGTCAGCAGATTCCACCGCCCGCCTGTTATACGTTGACGGAAGCGTGGGAAGATCTTCGGGCCGGTCCGGGGCCCGCGCCCTGCACGCCAGAGCTGCAGCAGGAATGGCTCAAAGACGTCCAGCATTGGAAAGAAGAGCGCCGCATCCGCATCGGCTATGACGATGCGCGCTATCGGATGCCGGAATTGAAATGGGCCCAATCCAGCTTCATCCAACCCCAGACCATGGTGCAGGACCGCTATCTCTATGACCCGGTTCAGCGCAAATACACGGTGGACCGCTACCTCGATGATCTGCGGACGCGATATGGCGGGGTCGATTCCGTCCTGATCTGGCCGACCTATCCCAATATGGGGATCGATGATCGCAATCAGCATGATCTGGTGCGATCGATGCCGGGCGGCATGGACGGCGTGCGGCAGATGGTGGCCGATTTCCACCGCCGGGGCGTGAAGGTGATGTTCCCCATGATGATGTGGGACCAGGGAACGCGCGATCCCGGTAAGCCCTGGACCGATGCCATCGCGGAGGTGATGAAGGACCTCAATGTGGATGGCGTGAATGGCGACACCCAGGACGGCGTGCCGCTGACATTTTCCTTGGCGGCGGACAAAAGCGGCCATCGCATGGTGTTCGAGCCGGAACTGACCATGAGCGATGAAGCACTGGCCTGGAATCAAATTCATTGGGGCCAGTACAAATATCAATTCGTTCCCACCCTGGACAAATACCGCTGGCTGGAGCCGCGCCATCAGACCCACATCTCGGACCGCTGGAACCACAGCAAGACCGATGCGCTGCAATTCGCATTCTTCAACGGCGAAGGCTGGGAAAGCTGGGAGAATGTTTGGGGTATCTGGAACGGCATCACGCCGCGCGACAGTGAAGCCACCCGCCGGGTCGCCACCATGGAACGGGCGATGGCGCCTCTCTTCGCCAATGAAGGCTGGGAGCCTTTCTATCCGATGAACAGGTACGGCGTGTTTTCGAGCCGCTGGCCGTCAGCGGATCGCACGCTTTGGACCATCGTCAACCGCAATGCCTATGACGTCGAAGGCCGGCAGATGATGATTCCGTTCGCCGACGGCGCCCGGTATTTCGATGTCTATCATGGCGTGGAGCTTCATCCCGATCGCGAAGGCGCGAGCGCGGTGCTGTCATTCTCCATGGAGGCGCATGGCTATGGCGCAGTCCTGGTTCTTCGTGGCGCGCCGGACGCCGATACCGCCGCCTTTCTGGCGAAAATGAAGACGATGTCGGCCAAGCCGCTTTCCAGCTATTCCGACGAATGGAAGTATTTGCCGCAGACCCTGGTCGAGATCAAACCGACCGCCGCCACGGCGTCCGCGCCGCAGGGCATGGTGAAAATCCCGGGCGGCGATTTCATTTTCCGGGTGGAGGGCATTGAGATCGAAGGCCACAATGATGTGGGTGTCGATGTGCAATATCCCTGGGAAAAGGATGCAAGGCGCTTTCACGACCATCGGATGACCGTGAAGCCCTTCTATATCGACAAATATCCCGTCACCAATGTGCAGTTCAAAGCCTTTCTGGACGCAACGCACTACCGGCCCGCCGACGCTGCGAATTTCCTGAAGGACTGGACGGGCGGCCAATATCCGCAAGGCTGGAACAACAAGCCCGTGACTTGGGTGTCACAGGATGATGCCCGCGCCTATGCGGCCTGGGCCGGCAAGCGCCTGCCTCGCGAATGGGAATGGCAATTCGCGGCGCAGGGGACGGACGGACGCATCTATCCCTGGGGTAATGACTGGGATGCCACTGCGGTGCCGGTGCCGGACCGGGGGCGGAAATTGTCCGCGCCCGATGCCGTGGACGCCCATCCCAAAGGCGTCAGTGCATTCGGCGTGATGGATCTGGTCGGCAATGTCTGGCAATGGACTGATGAATATGTCGACGAGCATTCCCGCGCGGCGATCCTGCGCGGTGGCAGCCATTATCAGCCGGCAGGCGCGATCTGGTATTTCCCTCAAGCCTACCGCAACGACCAGCATGGCAAGCTGCTGCTGATGGCGCCGAGCTATGACCGGTCCGGCACGGTAGGTTTCCGCTGCGTCAGCGACGCGCCCTGAAAACCCCACGCCTGAAAGCCAAGGAAGAACGGGCTTTTTGACAGTCGCCGGTCTGACACCGTTTCCCCAATCCCATGGCGCCGGAACTGGCGCGGGCGTAATATACACTGGTCACATGTAAGGGGCGTGTTTCGGATATTTGGGAGGTTTGCGATGAAGCATTCAGCTCTTCTTTCCGTCCTGTTCGTTTCAAGCTTGAGCGCGACAACGGCCAATGCCCTGGTGGGCGTGGGGGCGGCAAACCCGGACCGCCCCGCCAATAACGTGGAAATGATCTACAGCACCAATCCGGCACTGCAATGTTATCACGCGGCGCGCGACAGCGTGGATCTGCACTATGGGCTGGAGCATTGCGATATCGCGATGCGCGATCCACACATGAATTACCGGTCCAAGATCGTGCTCAATCGCGGCATCATCCGCTATGCGATGGGCGACCGCGCCGGTGCGCTGCGCGATTTCAGGAATGCGATCGAATATGATCCGTCCGCGGGCGATGCCTATCTGACTCAGGCTCAGGTTCTGGTGGCGGACGGGCGTCCGGCCGACGCGCTGGCGGCGATCAATCAAGGGATCGCGCTGGGCGCCAAGAACCTGCATGTCGCCTATTACAGCCGTGGCGAGATCGAGGAAGATGCGGGCAATGTTGCACAGGCCTATCGCGACTATAAGCGGGCCCTGACGATCAAGCCGGATTATGCCCCGGCTTTGCGCCAGCTGGAGCGCTTCAAAGTCGTTCCGCGGAATATCCAGACGCCATGATGTCTGCCGCGCGGGATTGATCGCTACCGGCTCACGTCATTGCCGCCATGGCGCATGACATGGGGCTTGAAGTCGTAGCGGGTGAGCACTTTCAAGGCTTTTTCCAAAAGCGCCTTGACGTTGCTGCGTGGTCCGGATGCGGCGCGCACCATGTCGGGCGTGTTGAGCGAGACCTTGGCGCCCTTGTGGCCCGGGGGACCGGGAAACGCCAGAAACAGTGGCACGCCGCCTTGAAGGCCTGTCGCCACGAAATCGGCGAACCAGGATTGGCGGATGGTCTTCAAGGGATTGCCGATCAAGGTCAGGCTGACCCCGACGGAAGATTGCAGATGCTCCGGCACATCGGTTTCCAGCTCGGCGAACACGCCGGATTTATCCGGCCGCCATTCCTCGCCGAAAATCTCCAGCTGCCGCCAGGCACAGAAATAGTCGGCGCAGACATCCGGCCGGGCGCTGTAGATGGCGCAGCCCACGCCGCAATGCCGGCAGGTCGCACCCGCGGCCTTCTGGATTTGCGGATTGTCGATGGCCGGCACCGTGCAGCAGACGGTGCATTCGCCGCAGGCGCGCCCAGGAATGATATCAGGAACGAGATTTTGCATGCCGGTATCTTATAGCCGCAATGCCATCCTATTCTCATCCATCATTTCAGGCAGCGGCTCCCAAGATTTTGTCCCGTCATGTTAGGTTTGCGAATCTGCGGGCGATGACCCGCGTCGATGGGGAAAAGATGGCGATCGCGCGGAACGGGGATGTGCGGCTTCACTGGCGCGAGGACGGCGCGGGTCAACCTTTGCTGCTGCTCAACTCGGTGGGCTGCGATCTGACGCTGTGGGACGGGGTGGTGGCGCATCTCAAAGGCTTTCGCGTGCTCAGGATGGACATGCGCGGGCACGGAGTCTCGGATTCGCCGCCCGGCGACGCCACGCTGGATCAGATCGCGTCGGATGCGCTGGCCGTGCTGGATGCCGCCGGGGTGGACAGGGCGGCGGTCTGCGGCCTGTCGTTGGGCGGGATGACGGCAATGACCATGGCCTTGAACGCGCCGTCCCGGATTTCGGCCCTGGCTCTGGCCTGCACCTCGGCGCGGATGGATCGGCAAGTCTGGGATGCACGGATCGCCGCCGTCCGAGGGCAGGGCATGGCGGCCGTTGTCGATCCCGTGATGGCGCGTTTCTTTTCGGAAGAATTCTGCCGCGACCATGCGGGGGAGGTGGCGGCGATCCGTGCTCGCTTCCTTCGCCTGGATCCAGAAGGCTATGCGGGATGCTGCGCCGCCATTCGCGACATGAACCTGCTGGACCGGATCGCCCGGATCACCGCGCCCACGCTCGTTATCGTGGGCGACAAGGATATCGCTACGCCCTTCGAAGGCCATGGCAGTGAGATCACCAGGAAGATCACCCATGCCGCCGTCCGTATGATGCCAGCGGCCCATCTCGCGCCCGTCGAAAAGCCCGATCTCTTCGCCGCTCTTGTGACGGATTTTCTGTCCGGGGTTCCGGGTGCCGGGCGGGCCTAGGCGGCCGGCACTTCTCCGAGCCTGTTGAAGAAATTTCCCGCAATTGCGGGCGGTTAAGACCGGTTTGGCCGGCCGATGTCCCATGTTTTTTACGCGGAATTTACCCCGCCGCCGCAATCTCCATGCCATGGCCACGCTAGGGCAATGCCGCCTTCGACCGGATCGGCCAGAATGATGTTCGAGACCAGATCCGATGACACCGGCATGGGCCTTATTCCTGATCGACCTGCTTTCGGTCTCGGCGGGCTGGCCTTCGACATTCTGGATCGCGGGCGCTGACTGGCGGCACGATTGGTTCCCGCTCCTGTCGTTTCCGCTGGCCGATCTGGTCTGCTTTTATGCACTGGGCCTCTACCGGCGCGACAGCATCGCCGACATCTCCAATGCGCTGGAGCGGGTTCCGGTCATTGCGGTGATTGCAGTGGCGGGGGCCAGCCTGGTCGCCGCTGCTTTCGGCTGGCCCTTCTCGCTGTCGCTCTCAATCGCTGGCGTGATCTGCTTCACGGTCTCGGGGGTCTTGGCGCGCCTGATATTCAAGGCGCTTCGCCGGCATTCTGTCTTCCGCACGCGCCTGCTCATCATCGGCGCGGGCAGGCGTGCCTGGGATCTGGTCTGGATTCTGCGTACCCAAGGGCGGTTCTGGCAATATGATCTGACCTTCGTGCATGAAGATAGTTTCGGTGCGATCGACGAAAGGCTGGCGGCCGAATCCAGCAATCGCATCATCGTCGCGTCCAGTAACATCCTGAAAATCGCGAGCCGGGTGCGCGCCGACGAGATCGTGGTGGCGCCCGACGACCGGCGGGGAATGGCGCTGGAATCGCTGATCACGTGCCGGGCCGCAGGCTATCCGGTCTCCGAATATGCCAGCTTTCTGGAAAAGGAAGTCTGCCGCATCGACATCAAGCGGCTGGACCTGGCATGGCTGCTTTATTCCGAAGGGTTTCGCACCGGCCGGCTGACGGCGGCCTTTAAGCGGCTGTTCGACATTGCCGGCAGCCTGGCGATCCTGATTCCCGTCTCGCCATTCCTGCTGCTGGCGATGGCGGCGGTATGGCTGGGCGACCGCGGGCCCGTCTTCTACCGGCAGGAGCGCGTGACAAGGCGCGGCCGCAATTTCCGCATTCTGAAACTGCGCACCATGCGGGTGAATGCGGAATCCGGCGGCGCGGTCTGGGCCGCGGCCAAGGACAGCCGGATCACTCCGGTGGGCGAATTTCTGCGCCGCAGCCGGCTGGATGAGGTGCCGCAGCTGCTCAATGTGCTGTGGGGCGACATGTCCCTGGTCGGTCCCAGGCCCGAACGGCCGGAATTCATCGAAGACCTGGCCAAGATGCTGCCGCTCTATCACGAGCGGCATGCGGTGAAGGCGGGGCTGACCGGCTGGGCCCAGGTCAATTATCCCTATGGCGCGTCGCTGGACGATGCCCGCTCGAAGCTGAGTTACGATCTATATTACGTGAAGAATTACAGCCTGTTCTTCGACCTTCGGATCGTCATGCAGACCTTGCGCGTGGTGCTCTGGCCCGGCTCCGGCGTGCGCTGATCACCCCGTCAATTCTTCGGCAGAGCGCCGGCATTTCCCGGCCCGCCCACCGCCTGCAATTTCGGCAGCCTGTCGTCGACGGGCGGCAAAGCAGGATAAGGCGCGTGCGGTTCGGCCTGGTACCAATAGGCCACCGAGTAATAATTGTCGGACCGGTAATTGGCGTGGCCATGTTCGATGGTGGCCTTGATCGATTTGCTGAAGGGAATGGGCGAGTCGAGGTGGAAGCGATAGACGCTCGACCGGCTGCCCGCCAGCTCGTCGCCGACGATGGGCGCGCCATAGAGCGGATAGGAAAAGGAATGGCCGCCGAAATCCCAGGCGCCCAGGAAATAGTCCTCTGCCCCGGTGCCGGCGATGGAAGGTGACTTCTCGCCGTCGATGAAGAACATGTCGTCGCCTTCGCCCCACCACAGATCCTGGTTCTGCAGGACCGACATGGTCACGCCGACGAACTGGCCGTGCCCCTGGGCTTCCATCCAGACATAATTATTCTCGCCGGTAAGATTGGGGTTCTTGCTGGTGTCCTGATTGCGCAGCCAATCATTGGCGATGCCGCGATTGGGCTGGGCCTGGCGATATTGGGCGTGGAAATAAAGCGTGCCCGCCGCCAGCGGACGCGCATAAGTCCGGTAATCGATATTGTAATAGAAGTCGCCGACCGGCTGCTTTCCTTCATTGGTGACGGTGATGCGGGCATGACGCCCGAACGGCATGGGGAAATAGCTGTTCATGGCCTTGTCGTTGCCCACCGACAGCATCTGGGATTGCCAGCTGTTGTAAATGCCGAGGCCGAGGCCGAAGAAATCGCCGACCGGCGTCTCGACGCTGGGTGTCGCCTCGCCATCCCAATAGATGCGCAGGACGATTTTCTTGAGATGGTAATTCTCGTTGGTGGCGATGGTGAACCAGATATGCGAGATGGCGCCAGGCCCGTCCACATCCAGAACCGTCAAAGTCGCGCCGGGTTCGATGCGGCGGGAATCGTCGTTGCGGCCGGTGGGATCCGAACTGGAGGCGCGATGCGGCGTATAGGTCTGCTGGCGCGTGAGATCGGGCTGCCAGTTCACATCCTGTGCTGCCGCGCTTGCCATCCAGGACAGGCCGCCAAACAGCGCAAGCATCGGAATTATGCGCATCATGCCGAATTTCTCCCCCAAGGAATTAGGCCGCGTCAGCCAGGCACTATACCGGATTTGTCCGAAAACCCCATGCGCCGCGCTGTTATATCCGGTCCGGACAGCGGGGCTCCGATTTGCGCTTGCCCCAAGGTCATTCTCCGCTAGAAAGGCCGTCAGCAAATGCCGCGAACTCCGCTTTCAGGGGATGAAGATGAACAAATTCGCCGCCCAGCGCGCCGCAACCGTTTTTCCGCTGCCGCTCAAGTCGGTCCTGACCGTTATCGGCGGCGTGGGGCTGCTGACGTTGAGCGCCAAGATTCAGGTCCCCTTCTGGCCGGTTCCGTTGAATTTACAGACCATGGCGGTGATGGCCTTGGCCCTTGGGCTGGGACCGCGGCTGGCGGTCGCGACGTTCGCGGCCTATCTCGCCGCCGGCGCGTCGGGGCTGCCGGTCTTTGCCGGCTCACCGGAGCGGGGTGTGGGACTTCTATATATCGCCGGCCCCACGGGCGGGTATTTGCTGGGCATGCTGGCGGCGTCTTGGGCGAGCGGCACATTGGGCGCGGGCCGGGGAATTGCCGCGCGGGCGGGTGCGATGCTGGCAGGCATGGCCATGATCTATGGCCTGGGCGTCGCCTGGCTTGCTCTTTATGTGCCCGCGCCCCGCTTATTGGCGGAAGGCGTTGCCCCCTTCATCCTGGGCGATCTGGTCAAGATCGGGATCGTGGCGGTGGGCGCGTCGCTGGTTTTCGGCCTGCGGAACAAAGCTTCCTAATCGGTTTGCCTTTATGCCGCCGGCTGCGCCCCGAAGATATTCAGGGCGGTGCCGGTCCACATCCGTATGTCGTCGGCGGACAGCGCCAGGATGATCCAGCCGGAAATCCAGACGCCGCAGGCCAAGATAAACAGCTCGCCGCCATCGCCCAGAATCTCCACCCCAAGCGGCGTGAAGAGATGGAACGATATCGCGCCCGTCATGATGCCGATCGCCATCGTCGCGCCGAAAATGCGCGTGCGCGGCAGAAACAGCAGGACGGACGCAATGAGTTCGCAAATGCCGATGACCCAGCGTCCCGCCGGCTCGAACAGATCGATGCCGGACCAGGCGCGCAAGGTCGAAAAGATGAAGATGCTTTCTTCCGAGCCGGTGAATTTGAAAAACAGCGACTGGACGAAAACAATCGCGATATAGGCGCTCAGCGCCCACAAAATGATGCGGCGTACGGTCATGGCGGTCCCCGAAAGGCTCACGGGGAATTCGCGCCATATGCGGATTCGTTACCGGAGCAGCCGCGCGAAATTTGGCCGGTCCGAAAACGCAATATTGCCAATCAGTTGCCGGCTTAAGGGGTGATCCATCCGCCCAGTGGCACGAAATGACTCTGCTGCAACTCGCAGACAAAGCCCGCCTGCTGCGCATGATGATTGGCTTTGGAAAATGTCACGGGCGGAAGAATCCCGCCGGAATCCCAATTCCTGATGCTTTCCATGGCATCGATGAAGCGCTCGCGGGTGGGATTGGGACCGGCACGCCTGAGCCCCTCGGCTACCATCTGCCCGAAAGCATAGCCGTATAGCGAATAGCGGTTCAGCTTCTCGTCCGGGAAGTAACGGGCCATCAACTGGCGATAGGCGGCTACGCCTGGGGCGTCGGACTGGTTGGGGTCCGGATAATAGCAAAGGCCCAGTGTGCCTTCGGCATAGCCACCCGGTACGTTGAGATATTCCTCATCGGTAAGCGGGCCGGTGGAAACCATGCGGACATTTTTCCAATCCAGCCGCGCCTTGGCTTCCATCACTTTCTTGGCCTGGGGGGGATAAAGCGCCATCACGATGGCATCCGGCCCCGCATCCTTCAGCCGCTGCATCTGGGCGGTGAGGTCAGTGGGCAAGGTTTGCTCCACCGCTTCCTCGCCGGCCACCTCATAGCCATTGTCCGCCGCCAGGGCCTTGAGCCGGTCGCGGAAATAGCGGCCATATGCGTTGGGATCATAGAGGATGGCGATGCGCTTCATGCCCCGGTCGCGAGCCAGGTAGCGGAACATCATCCGCGTCTCGCCATCGTAATGCGGGAAAGACGTGAAGACGTAACGGTCGTCATCCCTGTCCAAGAGCCCGGTATGGGGAAACATGTAAGGCAGCTTATGCGCCATCGCGAATGGCGCGAGCTGGGTAGAGACGGTACCGCCGTGATTCCACAAGAGCAGCACATGGTCTTCATCGGCCAGACGCACGACATTCGCCATCACTTCGGCGTCGCCCGCCGCGCCGGTCTTGGTGCGGCCATAGCTGCGTTCGACCAGCTTGCGCCCGTGGATGCCGCCGGCATCGTTGACCGCGCGGATCACCAGCCGCATGCCCAGATTTTCTGCTGTCCCGGACGGCGACAGGATTGTGGGCGCTTCGATCCCGATCGGAATGTCGCCGGTTGGCGTTTGGGCCGCGGCGTCCACCGTCACCAATGCAAGGGCCATCGCCAGCAGCAAGCGCATCACGTTCCGCTCCCCCAAAATCAGGGGGAGTGGATCATGACAGGGACTGCCAAGGCAAATGAGCGGGCCGATGCCTTTCAGGCCACCGATCCGGCAAGGCGCAAGGTCTCTTCCTCGGCCGAGGCATGGGCCGTGGCATGGAGCGCCGACAGTTCCAGGACACCGGGAAGATGCCAGCGGCCTTCCGGCCGGATGATCGTATAAGGGTCATCGCCGATCGAGACGGCTTTGGCGTCGCGCTCGATCTCGGCGACGACCTCCACATAGTCATAACCGGAAAACACGAAGTTCTTTCCGCCTTGCAGGACCTGGAAGCCGAAGCGCTTCCAGAAATCGACCAGCCGCGTCTGCGAATGGGCATAGATCTTTCCATAGCCCTTTTTCTGGCAGAATTTGAACGCGGCGCGGACAAGCTGGAAGGCCGCCCGCGATTTGCGGAATTCCTTGCGGATGGCCAGCCGCTCCAATTTCGCGAAATCGGCGAAGAAGCGCAGGCGCAGGCATCCGATCGGCTCGTCGCCCATATAGGCGATCAGATGCGTGGCCGAAAGATCGTTGCCGTCATACTCCTCGTAATAGGGGCATTCCTGCTCGCCCATATAGACCACGTTGCGGATCGCGGCCACGCGCATCATGTCTTCGAGTGTGCGGGCGACCGTGATGCCAATTTCCTTCTGATCGGCCCCTGGAACATAGCTGTCATAGAGCGGCACCGGCGGCTCGCGCTGGAACACCCAGATGTTGGGCGCGTCGATGGGGCCGACCTGCACGCCCTGGGTCAATCCCACGGTTTCGTTGAAACGCCGTCCCACTTCGGTGTTCGGGCGGGAGTAGAAGTTAACTCCCGCGTAGCGCGGCGCCAGCATCTCCTGCATGAAAAGGGCGACCCCCGGCGCGAGCGGGCCGGGCGCAAGCAGGCCCCATATATATATGCCGGCGGGACGTTCATGCGGCTTCGCCAACAGGCGAAGATCCGGGTCGGGACCGTTGAAGGTGCCCAGCGCCAGCTGCATCAATCCGATCTCGTTCAGCAGAAGAATGAGAACGAATCCTTCCGCGACCGGGGCTTCACCGGATCGCGGCCTGCGCGCGATGGCATGAATTTCACCCAGCTGCCGGTGCAATACATTGAGGATGGTTTCGGTCTTGCCAAAACCTGGAATGCTGAGCCGGGCTTTGGCCAGCAGGCGTTCAGTCGTGGAATCATTCGGTCGGAACAGGACCAGATGCTTGGCGACCCGCGTGGCATCCATTTCGTCCAGATTGTGCTTGCCGTGTTTTACGCTCGATACGCCACCGTCGGAGGTTATTCCCCCTTGTGCATGTGACATTTCTATCCGCCGTGACTGTTAATACCTCATAAACCATAAGTGCTTCGGCTCCGGAGATAAATATCAATCTGACCGGAGTTCCCTCGCGATTGCTAAAACAGTTAATCCCGCGATCTGGCCCAACCGCCGGTGGTGCGCATCGCTGCTCTCGACACCGATTCAATCGGCGGTTCGTGCGTCGAAAGATGCGCGCGTTGTCAATCTCCCGGGAACGATTCCATTTGCCGATTTTTTACTATGCATCGGCTAGGCAAAGGACAGTTGGTTTACCGGCAATTTAAGTTTCCGGTCAAAAATCGGAGCATGGATGTAATCGCGGCAGCCAGGGCCCTGAATCGGAAGGCAGTTCAAAAGAACTGGCATCATTTCTGCGATCCGACTTTGGCGTTCATCGATCCCGGTTACGAAAATCTTCTCGCGCTGTGGCGAAACAAGTCAGGAAGTCGAAACATGCCGGCACGTTCCGATATCACCCCCAGAGATCTAAAGGACATTCTCCGGACTGTTCTTTTATTCGAGCGTGTTTCCCAGAACCCGTCCCGTTATCGCTGGCGGCTGATCGGCACCGGCCTCACCAGCATTCTGGGCGAGAATACCGGTAAGACGCTCGAAGAGAGTCTGCCGCCCGAACATATCGAGCGATGGACCGAGTGCGGCGATATGATTCTGGAAGGCGCCCAGCCGCTTCGCTTTCTGGGTCGCGTTCATATCCAGGGCCGCGAATATCTGGACGCCGAGAATCTGTTCGTGCCGCTGGCCAATGACAATGGCGAACCGAGCTTCATCCTGGGCCAGTGCCGTTACACGCCGCGCCGCTCCGAAACCGAAGACATTTGGGAAAACCAGATGGCGTCGCTTCCGGGCGGATTGCTCTGAGGCGCACGAACGGAATTTCCGTCCAATCTTTCGTGATTCCGCTTCGCCCGCTTGCGGCGCGAGCCCGCTATTTCTTTGCCTCCAACCTCATGGCATAAAACCGAGCAGCGTTTGCTGCATTGGGGGATTTGAGATGCGAGGCTGGCGATGAAGGATTCCGCGGTGCCGGCCTCCGTGACTCCTTTTTATTATGGCTGGGCGATCCTGGCGGCAGCCGCTGTGTCGGAGCTGCTGGCCCAGGGCGCCACCAGTTATGCCGCCGGCCTGTTCGTCCTGCCGCTGCAGGCGGAATTTCATATCTCCCGTGCCTTGGCCAACATGCCGGTCCTCATCATGTTCCTGGGCGGGGCGCTGGTTTCACCTTTGGTGGGCAGGGCGCTGGACCGGTTTTCCATCCGTCTGGTTCTGCCGCTGGGCGCCATTCTGTTCGGCCTGGCCCTGATCGGCATCGCACTCAGCCAATCCTTGCTGGCGATGGCGGCCCTGCTGTTCCTGCCGACCGCCATCGGTTTCATGTGTATCGGTCCCTTGACCACCGCCGCGATGGCGTCGCGCTGGTTCTACCGGCATCGGGGCCTGGCGCTGGGTCTGGCGGCGGTCGCGACGTCGGGCGGCGGTTTCACGGTGGTCCCGCTGCTGAGCCGCGCCATTCAACAGCATGGCTGGCGCATGGCTCTGATCTATGAAGCCCTTATCATCGCGGCGATCATCGTGGTGTTGGCCTTGCTGGTCCTGCGCGACAAGCCGTCTGACATGGGGCTGGGCGCTCATCCCGAAAACCAGGGCCGGGAAAGCGATCCCGCGCGGCCGGGGGGCGCCCTAGCGATGCCCGCGCCGCGCTGGCATGAAATTCTCACCAGCCGCGCCTTCTGGATTCCCAGCATCGTCATTTCGATGGTGTCGGGCACCTCCCAGGCGCTGGTCATTACCTTGGTGCCGTACGGCGTCAGCCTGGGTCTAGCCGCATCGTCTGCGGCGGTGATGATCTCGGCTTTTGCAATTGCGGCGGCGATCACAAAAGTAGTCGCCGGCATATTGGCGGACCATATCAGCCAGCGGGTGTTGCTGATCGCGGCGGCGGCGCTGATGACCATGACATGGTTGACCTTGAGCTTCTCCGCGGCACCTGCAGCGCTCTATGCCAGCGCCTGCATGGCGGGCGTTGCGCTGGGCTGCGCGCTGCCGACCGTGGCGGCGCTGATCGCGGGCTATTACGGGCCAGCCCGGTTCGGCGCGGTGATGGGCTGGACTTATAGTTTTCTGGGTATCATCACCATCGCGTCGAGCATATCGATCGGGCTCATTTTCGATCACCTTGGCGGGTATCATCCGGCTTTCTTGATCTTCTCCGCGCTGCTGGCCTGTGTGCTGGCGGTGACGCTGTTGTTTCCACCGGCGCGGAAGACAGCGTGAGCGGTCCGGGCCAGGGCGGCGCGACGCGGCGGGAGATATTCCAGCAGCCGGACCTGTGGCCCACGACCTTGGCGCGGGTCGATGAAGCGTCGGCGCGGCTCGGCCTTGGAAGACGGCTGACGGGAAAGCGGGTTCTGTTCACGGGTGCGGGCACCTCGGCTTATGCCGCCAGCGCGGCGGCAACCGCGAATGCGAATTGCATGGCCGTCCCCACCACCGATTTGCTGATCGATGCGGAGCGGTATCTGGCTGGCGTCGATGTGGTGATTTCCCTGGCCCGCTCCGGCGGAAGCCCGGAAAGCGCGGCCGTGGTGGAGCGGGTTCGCGCCCTCAGGCCCGAAATCTTCCAGCTGGCCATCACCTGCAATCCCCAGAGCGCGCTCACGCGTTCGGCGCTGGACGGCATTCTGTTTCTGGATCCCCGCACCAACGACAGCAGCCTGGTGATGACCAGCTCGTTCTCAAATCTGGTGATTGCGGGACAAGCGCTCATGCGGCGCGACGCCGTCGATGAGGCCGTCGATATCGGCACCCGGCATGGCCGCTCGCTGCTGCCGGCCATCGACGAAGCCTGCCGGTCCGTTGCCGGCGCGGCGCGCGAGCGGATCGTGATGCTGTCCTCGTCGCCGCTTCAGGCCTGGGCTCGGGAAGCGGGGCTTAAAGCCCTGGAGATGACGGCGGGCGCTTTTCCCGTGGTGACGGAGACATTCCTGGGCCTCAGGCACGGTCCCATGTCCTTTGTCCGCAGCGATACGCTGGTGATCGCGCTTCTGTCCAGCGATCCTCTGCGCCGCCTTTACGAGCAGGATCTGTTGCGCGAGTTGCGCGCCAAGCGGATCGGCTATCTGGTCGGCATCGCGGATATCAGCGACCCGGACGGCCTGTTCGATGCCGTCATTCCCGCCATGGCGCCCCGGCTGGCGGACGAATTGCGCACACCGTTCGAAATCGTCGCGGCCCAACTCTTCGGCTATCACCTGTCTCTTTCCAGGGGCATCGATCCGGACAATCCCAGTCCCGCTGGCGTGATCAACCGGGTGGTGCAGGGCGTGACCATCCATCCCGCGCGGCCGGCGCCATGAGCGGCCAGGGCCAGCCGCGCCTGCGCCGCGCGCTGTCCCTGTGGAATCTCATTTTCATCGGCATGGTGATCATCCAGCCGACGGCGCCCATGGGCATTTACGGGGTGATCAGCAACACCGCCCATGGCCATGTGGTCACCACCATCCTGATCGCCATGGTGGCGATGCTGTTCACCGCCATCAGCTATGGCCGCATGGCGCGGGTCTATCCCAGCGCGGGATCCGCCTACACGTATGTGGGGCGCGAGATCCATCCGGCCCTGGGCTATGTCACCGGCTGGGGGATGGTGATGGACTATCTGCTCAATCCGCTGATCTGCACCGCTTTCTCGGCCAAGGCGGCGATGAACATCGTGCCGGGGATACCCTTTTATGCCTGGCTGGTGGTCTTTGCCGGCTTCTTCACCTGGATCAATCTTCACGGCATCCGCACATCGGCGAAGCTGAATGAGATTCTTTGCGCCGCGATGGTGCTGGTGGTGCTGATTTTCTTCGCCGCGGTGGTGAATTTTCTCTGGCGGATGGACCATGATGCGGCCTTCTTCCTGCGCCCCTTCTACGAAGCGCAGAATTTCCGTGCCGACAATATTTTCGCGGGCACCTCGGTCGCAGTGCTCACCTATATCGGGTTCGACGCCATCTCGACTCTGTCCGAAGAAGCGGAAAATCCGCGCCGCAATCTTCTCCTCGCCACCGTGCTGGTCTGCCTGTTCGCGGGGCTGCTGTCCGGGCTGGAGGTGTATGCGGCGCAGCTGGTTTGGGGATCGAAGCCCTTTCCCGGTCCCCAGGTCGAATCCGCTTTCGCGATGGTGTCGCAGCAAGTCGGCGGTCTTCTGCTTTTTCAAGTGATGAATTTCACGCTTCTGATCGCCAATATGGGTACGGCCATCGCGGCGCAGCTGGCGGCGGGACGGCTGCTCTACGGCATGGGCAAGGGCAATGCGTTGCCAAAATCCTTTTTCGGGGTGATCGAGCCGCGTCATCTTGTGCCGCGCAACGGCATCATCCTGGTGGGTGCCTTGGCGCTGATCGGTGCGGCAACGATGGAATATTATTCCGATGCCCTGGGCGGCAGCGCCTATGCCGTGGGCGCGCAGGCGCTCAATTTCGGCGCCTTCATCGCCTTCATGGGCGTCAACGCGGCGTCCTTCGTGCATTATTGGTGGCGCGGTGCAAACAGGAGCTGGAGTCATTTCCTGGTGCCGCTGCTGGGGCTGGTGATCTGCGGCTTCATCTGGGCCCATCTGAGCCGCGCGGCGATGATCCTGGGCGCGGTGTGGATGGTAGCGGGCATCCTCTATGGCGCCATCCGCACCAGGGGCTTCCGCGCCGACCTGGTCAATTTCGATCTGCCGCCAGAAGATGCCTAATACCCCCTCCGGCCTACGCAACCTCGAGAGGTTGCGGACACGTTATGGCTTACCGGTTCGTCAAGCCTTGCACGCCGCCGCATAGGGCCGGAGCGCATCGCGGATGCGGTCCAGGATCAAAGCCTTGGGATCGCGGCCGAGCTTGCCGTCGCGGACCCGCCGGTACTGCGCCGGCAAATAGCGGCTCAGCGATATGTCCGGAGCAGGGGCTGCGGTGAGGTTTTCGATCAACCTGGCCGTGGCGGCTTGGATCCTTGGATCGGGCCAGTAGTAGCGGATGCGGTCGCTATAGCTGTTGAAGAGCAGCAGATCCTGCTCCGCCGGCGTTCCCGCATAATAGTCGCGCCAATATCCAGGATTCTCGTGCATGACGGCGCGGATCACGTCCAGGAGTCCCGATTGCGCGGCAGGCGTGATGATCTCTTTTTCGATTTCGGCCAACGCGCAAATCGCTTCGCGCATGGCGAAGGTCACCCCAGGCCCCACTTTCAGGATCGCGAATCCATCCCGGACCAGGGCGGCATAGGCGTCGTCGCGCTGGAAATCCGTGGAATGGGCTTCGAATATCAGCCCTTCGCCGCTGGTTTCGCGCCAACGCGCCAGGGACGCCGTCTCGGCGGGCCGGTAATCGGTGACGGAGACATTGTCGAATTCCACGCCCGGCTGGACCACCAGGCCCACCACCCGTGGCCAGGCATCGCCAAGGCCTGCAGCGGCGAAAGCCTTTTTGTGCGCCGTCAGGGTGCGGGCCGCTGCCTCCGGCGTCGTGACCGATAGATCATGGCCTTGAGAGGCGCCGCCCGGCACCGGCACTTCGGTGCCCACGATATAGAACGGGCTGCCCCCATGCGTCGCTTCTGCAATCTGGGCGAGCCGGGCGGCGCGGCCGGCGATGATGTCGTCGGAAAGGATGTCCGGATCGCCGGTGCAGGGCATGCTGGTGTCCAGATGGATTTTGACGAAGCCGGCGCGCACATATTGCGCGACCATCTTTTCGGCTTGGGCCATGGCATCCTCAGCCCGCAGATTGCGCCAGACATGGGGACCGAGATGGTCGCCGCCCAGCATCAGCTTGCCGGGGGGAAGGCCCGCCTCCGCCACCAATTTCCCCACAAAGTCGCGAAATCCGTCCGGCCGCATGCCGGTATAGCCGCCGTCCTGATTGACCTGATTGCAGGTCGCCTCGATCAGGAGCAGGCCGCCATCGGCCACGACCTGGTCCGCCGCCGCCCGGATCGCCCAGGGATGCGCCGAACAGACCGAAACGATGCCGCGCTGACCATGGGCCGACAGCAAGTCCGAAAATTCATTGCGTGCCGGCAAACCCCGCCCAATCCTTCTTGTGGATGATTTCGAGCCGCGTTTTTGATGCTATCATTTCGCCCGGGGCCGGCAATGGGAATGGAGCCGCATGGACGCGTCTTCTCCGCATTTCGATATCGCTGTCGCGGGTGAAATCAATCTGGATCTGGTGCTGGACGGCATACCGTATCCAATGCCGCTGGAGCGGGAGCTTTTGGCTTCATCGTTCCGGGTCACCTTGGGCAGCTCGGCGGCGATCCTGGCGCACAATCTTTCGGCGCTGGGGATGCGGGTCAGTTTCTCCAGCCTGGCGGCCAGGGACGATTTCTCCCGGCTGGCATTGACCCACCTGACGGACCGCAGGGTCGATATTTCCGGCGTCCGGTACAGCGAAGAGGGCGGATCGGGCGTCACCGTGCTGATCAATCATGGCGGCGTGCGCCATATCCTCACCTATCCGGGCACCGCATCCGAGATGCGCGCCGGGCATCTCGATCTCGACCATATTTGCCGGGCCCGGCATTTCCACCTCTCATCCCTGTTCCTGCTCAAGGGCCTGCACAAGGATCTTCCCGACCTTTTCCGCAAGATCCGGCAACACGGGCTGACCATTTCACTCGACACCAACGACGATCCGGACGATGTCTGGGGCGGCGTGTTGGGCGATCTTCTTCCTCTGATCGACGTGCTTTTGCCCAATGAACGCGAATTGCTGCGCATGACCGAGGCGGCCAGCATCGAGGAGGCGCTGACCGCGATGGCGGGAAAGGTACCGCTGACAGTGGTCAAGCGGGGCGCCGAGGGTGCGATCATTCAGCAAGGCAAGGTGCGCCATGTCATTCCGCCCGTTTCCGTCACGCCGGCGGACTTGATCGGCGCCGGCGATAGTTTCAATGCCGGCTTTCTGGCCTGTTATGTGCGCGGTCTTCCCGCCGAGACCTGCGCCTCCGTGGGCAATGTCACCGGCGCGATTTCCACCCTCAAGCCCGGCGGGATCGAGGCGTTCCGGGACGATATTTTCTGGCGGAATGCCGCCAAGGGTCTGGCGCCCGACTTGCCGCTGCTGGACCGGCTCCTTCAATAATCCTGGTCGCGCCACCCCTTGCCGGCATGGTCCTCGGCGGATTTCACCTGAAATTCGCAGATCGCCTGTCCCTGCATTCCCACCACCAGAGGGCAGGATTTTTCCAGATGGCGGACATAACGCAGCCATTCGGCGTCGTCGGCGCCGAATAGCCGGGGCCGGTCCCGCAGGCAGCGTTCCAGCGCGCGCGGTCCGGTGCCGAAAAGCCCGGCATAGACCGGCTCCAGGCAGGCACGGGTTTCCATGTCGTCGGACTGTACGGTCCGGCCGTCGAACAGAATGGCGGCGGCCGCCAGACAGACACTGGCGGGCAGGACATGACGCCAGCGCGACCGCCGGTTACGGCCGTCGGTGTAGCGAAGGGGAAGGACCGGGGCGTCGTCTGCCATCTGCCGTCCTGTTTGCAGCAGCATATCCGATCCGGCCGTGTCGTAAGACCGGGCAGGCGTGAAAAAGCCCAGGCTCACGCCCGGGCTTTTCGATCTTTGCTGCGGGTGTCAGCCGGCCAGCAGGGAAACCTGCGCCGCCATTTCGCCCTTGGGGCCTTGGCCGATCCGCACCCGGACCCGCTGTCCTTCGCGCAATTCCCCGATGTCGCAGCGCCTCAGGGTCTCCATATGCACGAACACGTCCGGGGTGCCCGCGCCACGGGAGATGAAGCCATAGCCCTTGGACCGGTTGAACCATTTGACCACCCCGTCAAAGGCGGGTCCGCTGGGTTCGGCCACATAGCGGGTCGCCTGGTCATGGGCTGCCGGCATGGTCCGGGCGGTCGAATTGTCGACCGAGATCAACTTGGTGGCTTGCCAGCCGCGTGTCCCCATTACGGTTTCGCAGACCACGGTCGCCCCTTCCTGAACGGCGCGAAAGCCCGATTGGCGCACGCAGATCTGATGGAGCAGGATATCGTCCGGTTTCTCAGAGGAGGTGATGAAGCCATACCCTTTGATGAAATCGAACCATTTGACCTGCCCGGCGACCCTGGCCGAGCCGGTTTCCCCGGACCGGGGAAGAGGATTTTCTCTGATTACAGAATGTTGATGCAATGTTTCCTGCCTTCCCGGTGCCCCGGGTCCGACTGGCCGATTTTACGACTTACGACCATAAATCAGTAGGTTAGGCCGTGCGGTCGAGTCTGTCTGTTTTCGGATCGGAAAGGGGCGTTCCAAAAACGGAACGCAGCGTTTGGCCGGCTGCGGTTATCTAAGGCCCACCCAGGGACCGGCAGCGAAAGGCGCGCATAATGGACGAGGGAGCTCGACAGGATCTGGCGGAAAATTCGCCCGACGAGGATCTGTTCGACGCCGAAATCCCCGCCACGCCCATCCGGCGTCCCGATTCCCAGGCGGCCGTGGAAGCGCTGGCCCGCAATGTATTGGGTCTGGCTGGGCTGAATGCAGCCCCGCCCGCATTGCCGCCCAGAGCCGAGCAGCTCTGGCGCCAGGATGGCTTCGCCGCCGATGTGCCTTTCACCAATGCGATGTTCGTCCCCATGGGACAGGCGGCGGACATCGGACTTCTCCATGAATCCGTCGCAGCCATTGTCGGCCGTCACGAAGCATTACGGACCCGCCTGGCGGTGCGGCGCGGCCGGGCGATCCAGATCGCGGAGGACTGGAAGGCAGGGCATCTTGAGGTGACGGATGTCCTGCAGAGCGAAATCGCGGATCTCCGGCCAGGCCAGAAATCGGCTGTCGGCACCTTCACGCAGGGCGGCATGGATCTGTACGCCCAAGACGGGTTTCGGTGTCATGTCTTCCGGGATGAGAACGAGAACGTGACGTTGGGTTTTCTGGCTCACGGATTCTTCGCCGATGCCCGGTCGTCGCACATATTGGTCCGGGAAATCCGGGCGGCCTATGAGGCATTGGGCAGTGGGGCGCCGGCACCGTTCGAGCCGGCAGTTTCTTATGCCGAATATGCGCTCGCCCAGCGACGGTCGCTCGACCGGAATCTGTCTTCCCACCTGACCTTCTGGCATGGCCTCATCGACAATATGCCGCCGTCCCGCCTGCCTTATGACCGGGATGAAGACACCGGTAGGAGGGGGCGATCCTTTTTCTTTGTCGATCTGCGGATGATGGCACGGTTGGAGGCGCTTGCGCAGCAAAGCCGGGTTTCTCTGACAGTCCTGTTGCTGGCTGCCTATCAATTGTCGCTGGCAAAATGGAGCGGGCAGCGGGAAATCCTTTCGGCGGCCTATACGGCGGACAGGGTCGATCCCCGGTTTCACAACACCATCGGGTTCCTGGTCGCCAACATGCCGGTGTGCGCCCGGATCGCCAGCGAAGGATCTTTCAAGGCGTTTCTATTGGACCTGGCGAAGCGTTATTACGGCGGCTTTGCGCATCGCGAATTGTCGTGTGAGCTCTATGAGGCGATTTACGCACCGCAAAAGCCGTTTTGCGCGACGGTATTCAATTTCATTCCGGCCCAGAAAAATTCATCTGGAGGTGATCTTCATTCGATCCCTTCATTCGAGGGCGTCATGACGGCGCCCGATGCGGCAAAGCCTGCGATTTATCGCGAGGTTTATCTGGGTCTATCGCAGCATTCCAATGGCATGCTGGGGAAAGTTTTCTACAATGCCGGCCGTTTCTCGCCTGCCGGCATCGAAACGTTCATTCGGCATTTCAGAAGCGTCTTGCAGAAAATCGTGAGTGATCCGGACATGAAAACGGACCGTCTGCTGGATTGAGTGTCCGCCAGGCCATCTTCAGCCTATTTCTGCGCGCGTTGGGGCGTTTTGATCAGCCCGTAATTTTCCTGATCGAAATGAGGAAAGCTGGCGTAACCGGCGAACAGGGAATTCACCAGCGGGTCGCCCCTGTACAATTCGGCCAGCTTGTCGGGATGAATGAATTCGTCGCGGAACCAGGGGAAGCGTTGCGGATCGAATGATTGGGTGATCCAGTCGATGGTCCGCTTGACCCGCGCGATCCGCTTGGCGTCGGGATGATAGGTCATCCAGATATCGATCGGGTAGACCACGCCA